>CAZXCK010000045.1:0-13033 GCA_964639225.1 uncultured Anaerolineaceae bacterium
TGACCGGGCGCAGCTTCAGCAAGGGCGGGCCGCGCTCGCCGATGGCTGGCGTGCCCTATCACGCTGTCGATGGCTACATCGCCCGGCTGATCGAGAAGGGCTATCATGTCGCCGTTTGTGACCAGATGAGCGAACCCAACGGACGCGGACCCGTTGACCGGCAGGTGACACGCGTCATAACACCGGGGACTGTCACTGAAATGGAACTGCTCAACGAGGACCGGCCCAACTATCTGCTGGCGGTGCTGCCGGTGGGTGATGTCGAAAGCGGCCAGTGGCAGCAGGCCGGGCTGGCCTACGCTGATATCTCCACCGGAGAATTCGCCGCGACGCAGTTCCAGGGCGAAAATGTGGGGCTGCTGGTCCTCGAAGAACTGGCCCGGCTTAATCCGCGTGAGGTACTCATGCCGCAGACCTGGGCCGAGCGCGGTGTTTCGCTGCCGGAAGGCAACCACCTGACACCGGTGGCCGACTGGCGTTTTGAGGTCAGCGGCGCGACGGATGCCCTTTGCCAGCATCTGCGCGTGCGCACACTCGACGGCTACGGCCTGAAGGACATGCCGCACGCGGTCGGCGCGGCGGGGGCGGTGCTGGGCTACCTGCGCGAAACGCAGATGAACAACCTGGCGCAGATCACCAGCATTCGCAGCTATTCGACGGCCAGCTTCATGGTCCTGGACCAGTTCACGCGGCGCAACCTTGAACTCACCGAGACGCTGCGCAACCGCAAAACACAGGGCAGTCTGCTGGGCGTGCTCGATCACACCGTTACGGCGATGGGCGCGCGTCTGCTGCGGGCTTGGATCAACCAGCCGCTGCTCGAAGTCAAGCGGCTCAACGCGCGCCTGGACGCGGTCGCCGCGCTGGCGGGCGAAGAGACTCTGCGCATGGAACTGCGTGAGGCGCTGCGACAGGTCTCTGACGTGGAACGGCTGACCAACCGCCTGCTGATCGGCAGGGCTGGCCCGCGCGACCTGATCGGTCTGCGCGCCAGCCTGGGCGTGCTGCCCGGCGTGCGCGACCTGATCGCCGGCATCGATGCATTGAGCGCGCTCCACGAGCGTCTGGACCCCTGCGACGACGTGCGCGACATCATCGAGCGCGCACTAGTCGACGAGCCACCGGCTACACTCAACACGCCGGGTATCTTCCGTCCGGGGTACGCGCAGGAACTGGACGACATCCTCGAAGCCAGCCAGCACGCCCGCGAGTGGATCGAGCAGTTGGAGCCGCAGGAACGCCGCCGCACGCGCATCCCCACGCTGAAAGTGGGCTTCAACCGCGTGTTCGGCTATTACATCGAGATCACCCATGCCCACAGCGACAAAGTGCCCGACGACTACATCCGCAAGCAGACGCTGGTCAATGCCGAGCGCTACATCACGCCGGAGCTAAAAGAATACGAGACGCTGGTCCTCAACGCCGAAGAGCAGATTCTGGGCGTAGAGCGCCGCCTCTTCGAGCAACTATGCGCCGAACTGGCACAGCGCGCCCAACAGCTCATCCAGACGGCGCGCGCGCTGGCGCATCTCGATGTGTTTCTGTCGCTGGCCGAGGTGGCCGTCCGCGAGGGTTTCGTGCGGCCCATGCTCACCGAGGACGATCTGCTGGTGATTCAGGGTGGGCGGCATCCGGTCGTCGAGAAGATGCTGGATGGCGGCACGCGCTACGTGCCCAACGACACCCACTTTGACAGCATGTCGCGCATTCACATCATCACCGGGCCGAATATGTCCGGTAAATCGACCTACATCCGGCAGGTGGCTATCATCACGCTGATGGCGCAGATCGGCAGCTTCGTCCCCGCCGACGAGGCGACCATCGGCCTGGTGGATCGCATCTTCGCTCGCATCGGTGCGCAGGACGAGATTCACGCCGGGCAGAGTACGTTCATGGTCGAAATGGTGGAGACGGCGCGCCTGCTGTCTGGCAGCACCCGGCGCAGCCTGCTGATTCTGGACGAGGTTGGTCGCGGCACATCGACCTATGACGGTCTGGCGATTGCCCGCGCGGTGGTGGAATACATTCATAATCACCCGCGCCTGGACTGTCGCACGCTGTTCGCCACGCATTACCACGAACTCACCGAACTGCCCAACGTGCTGCCGCGCACGCGCAATTTCAACGTGGCTGTCACCGAGCGCGGCGATGACATCGTCTTTCTGCATAAGGTGATTCCAGGCGGCGCGGATCGCAGCTATGGCGTGCATGTGGCGCAACTGGCGGGGATGCCGCGCCCGGTCGTAGACCGTGCCCGCGCGCTCCTGCAGCAGCTCGAAGAGGCGGGCAGCGACTTCAGACCCCGTACCGCCCCCAAGCCGCAGCAGATGAGCTTTTTCGAGCCACCGCCCAGCCCGGCGCTGGATGCGCTGCGCGCCCTCAACGTGGATGAGATGAGTCCCATCGAGGCGCTGACCAAACTCTACGAACTTAAGCGACTGCTCGAGTGACGGCTAAAACTTGATGTGCAGATAAGGCAGCGCGCGCGGGAACATGGCGGACATGACGCCCTGTGTCTCCGCCGATGGCTGACCCCAGCCCCGAAACTCGAAATCGCCGGGGTCCTGCGTGCCGTAGATCAGCGCGGCCAGCGCGTTGATGTGCAGGTCGCAGTCGGCGTTTTCAGCCGGGGTGATGGTCAGCGCGCCATTGACCGACTCAAAACGGTAAGTCCCCTCGTTCCAGGGGCACTGCGTGTCGATAACCCGCGCTGAGAACGTGCCCGGTCCAACTGGCAGCCCTGCCAGCCCGCCGATGTTCAGCACGCGGCCCAGCGGTGGCTCCAGCGCGTTGATGCTGATATTCAGGTCAGGCAGCCAGGTTCCCGGCTGTTCGAACGGGGCCAGCGTCATTTTGACGGTCTCCACCTGGTCGATGTGGCGCGCCAGCCATTCCAGCAGCAGATATTTCCCCTGGTTGGTGTCGTAGAAGAAGCTGTGTACGGTCAGGTCCTGCGTTGACCTGATGTTGTAGGTCATCACGCCGATGGTATCGCCATTGGCCTGGGCCAGTGCCAGCCAGTTTTCCTGTCCCTGGCGCGGCGCGCGCGATTCGACCTGGAACAGTCCCATGCCGTGCATCTGGGTCTGTCGCCGCCGCAGATAAGCATCATACGAAGCGTGACTCTCGGCAGTCGACAGCAGGATGACGCGCCCGCCCAAATCCTGCCGCAGCAGCGGAGCCAGCCCCGCCGGGGAAAACACGGCCTGCCGGGGCTGCGGAAACAGCGCGTAGCCCAGCCGGTCGTAGAACGACTCGCGGAAGGCATACAGCAGCGACAGCGTGCGCCCCTGCTCGCGATCGTTGGCCATCATGTCCAGCAGAGTCTGGCGCGCGTAGCCCTTGCGTCGCGCGCTGGGATGCGCCGCCACACCCCATACACCGTTCGCCAGCATCAGCCGCCCGCGCACGTTCTGCTCCATTGGCGAACTGACCGAACAGGCAACGGCAACACCGTCCTCAAACAATACCGATGCCGTCGCCGCTTCCATGTAGCTCAGTGTTTGCTCGCGGTCTTCGCTGGATGGCAGCACGGGTGTGTTCCAGAAGGCGTAAGTCAGTAAGGGGAAAATATGGTTCAGCGCTTCTTCGCCGCGCAGACGTTCGATGCTGACTTGGGGCATTGGGAGTTATTCCTTGCTTGTATGGCGAAGCCGGTGCGCAGGCGAGCCACTCCCGCCTGCGCGCCAGCAGTCAGGGTCAGTTACCGGGGGCCAGCGTCGGTGAGACAGCTTCCGGTCGCGGTTCGGGTATGGTGATCGCTTCGCGTTCGAGCAGCCCCTCGGATGCCAGCACATGCTGGAACGACACAATAGCCACTTCGAGCATATGCTTGTCCGGCTCGCGGGTGGTCAGGTGCTGCAGGGCCAGGTTCGGCTTGACGATGACGCGGATGATGGGGTTTTCGATATTGCGCGCGGTGAAGCGCAGCAGTTCGTAGGCGATGCCGGCGATCACCGGGATGAGGATCACCCGTGACAGCACCAGATAAATAAACGGCGGCCTGCCCAGCGTCGAAAAGACCAGCACGCTGACGAAAACCACCGTCAGCAGGAAGGCTGTACCGCAGCGCGGGTGCTCGATGGGGTAGCGAGCCACGACTTCCGGCGTCAGCACATCACCGGCTTCGTAAGCGTTGATCGTCTTGTGTTCCGCGCCATGATACGAGAACAGTCGCTTGACGTCGGGCATAAGGCCGATCAGCGAGATGTAAGCGATGAGTATCGTGAGCTGGATAACACCCTCGATGAGATTAACCAGGAATGGCGCATCATCCAGGCCGAAGAGATGCTGGACACCGGTCGCCGCCGATGTCGGCAGCAGGAAGAACAGCCCCACCCCCAGTACCAGCGCGAAAGCGACTGTCGCAAAGCCGATGGGACCGTTGAAGTTCACGTCCTCTTCTTCGCCGATGGCCACGTCTGCCGACCACATCAGGGCGCGTGTGCCCAGTCCCAGCGCGTCCCACAGGCCCACCAGTCCACGCACGAAGGGCGTGCGGCTGATGCGTCCCCGGTACATCGTCTTGTTTAGCGGCTGCTCGTGGACGACGATCTCGCCTTTGGGATTGCGCACCGCCACCGCCGAGGTGTGCGCGCCGCGCATCAGCACGCCTTCGATGACGGCCTGCCCGCCATAAGAGAATTTCATTTCCTGCTTGGGTTTTTCCAGCTTGCTATTGCTCATGGGTTTGTTCCGCCTCGTTTAGAATCTTGCGCTCAATCATACACCAATCGGCGGTTACAGCACATAGGTCAATCAAAGTCCAAAGGCGTCCGCCGCTGCCCGTTGACGATGGCGGCGGCGCTTTCTCCGTGTGGCTGCACCAGAATCGTCACCGGCCCACCGACGACGCAGCCCTCGCGCCCCGACTCGCAGGTGGCGCCCGGCAGCGCCAGCCGATAGGTGCCGTCCTGCGGGCGTATGATGGTCTGCGTGCCATCCAGCGCCAGCAGATAGGCTTTGTCCGATGTGGCGCCGATCTCTACACTTACGGGTGTCTCGGTCCGTGCCCAGGCGATGACCGTCTGCCGCCCGCCGCTGTGGACCAGCCGCACCACATTGACCTGATCGGTGACGGCCAGCCGGGCATCCTCGACGCCGTGCAGATGCTCAATCACTGTGCGCCAGGCATAGAAGGCCGGGCGCGGCGTCTCGTCTGCCGGATTCAGCAGCCCGAACGACTCGCCGCCCGGCGGCAGATGCTGGTCGTACAGCTTGTAAACGGCGATGCGCTCTGCGCCAGCGGCCAGACCCAGCGCGGCGGCCTGGACCACATATGCCGCCTGCTGGTCGAGCGTGATCTGGAACTGCGGACGCTCTACCGGCCAGTCGGGGTCCAGATTGGGGCTGGCGTTGGTCTCAGTGATCCAGATTGATTTATCCGTGAAACCATAGCTGTCCAGCAGGTCGCGATAGATGCCGACGATTTCGTAAACCGTGTCGGTGCGGAAGTAGATATGCAGGCTCAGTGCGTCGAAGTAGTAATTGTGCGCGGCAGCGTCCGGGTCATTGCGGATACGCTCCAGCAGGCGGTCAGTATATAGACGGTCGCCGCTGTTGACATCGTGCCAGTAGGTGGTCCCGGCCAGATGAACCGACGCGGCGGGGTTGCCCATCTTCGCCGCCAGATAGCCTACTTTGACCATCATGAAGTAATCTTCCAACGAACCCTCGAACTCGAAACCGTAAGTTCCAGGACGGATGTCCGGCTCGTTGAGGATAATAAAACGATGCACACCCCGGCTGGCGTAATATCGGGCCGCCTGCTGCATGAAGTTTGCCCACAGGTTCTGCGGATCGTCAACCGGCAGGTACAGCCCGCGCGGCACGCCAGCGCCGGGCAGGCCATCGGTGGCCCAGGCCGGCACCTGCTTGACAACGGCCACGACTTCCCGGTTGCAGTCGGCGGCTGCTCGCAGCCAGGCGTCGTCGATGTTGAGAAAGCCGACGAACTCATCCGGGCCGTTGGGCTGGTGCGCGCTCCAGTCGAAGATGATGCGTTCCCAGCCAGGATTCAGGTCGCAGGCCAGCTCCGGCAGCCACATCGCCTCGACGATACCGAAGACATTCTCCGCTGGCGGTGGCGGATCGTCAGGCTGGGCGGTGGCAGTAAACGGAATACCCAGCAGCAGAAGCAGCAGCAGCGCGATCGGTGTCAGTCGGCGCGTTCGGCAGGCCGGATGTCGCGCAGGTTGGCCTGCAGGTTGGATCTTCCGTTCCACTTGTTGATCTCCAGATGAAAAGCGATGTCGATCACATCGGGCAGGCCATCGGCGCGGGTACCCAGGCCAAAGCCGATAGCGTCCAGTGCCTGGCCGCTGCCGTTGCGTGCCAGTTGCAGCTTGAGATGCTGTCCGTCACTGCCGACTGTCTGGCGGCGGGCGACACGACAGCCACGTGCCATCAGCACCGGCGTCTCGTTGCCATTGCCGCACGGCTCCAGTTTCTCGAATTCCTGCACCAGCGCTTCGTTCAGGTCGTCGATACTCACCTCAACATCGATGTCGAGCGAGGGCTGCAGCCGCTCACCATCGAGCTGGACGCGCGCCAGCTCGGTCAGGCGTTCCTGTAACATGGGGATGTTATCCCGATGCACGGTAAAACCGGCAGCCAGAGCGTGACCGCCATGCCGCACCAGCAGATCGGCGCATTCATCCAGCGCGCTGGTGATGTCGAACTGCGGAATGCTGCGGCAGGAAGCGCGGCTTTCGTCGTCGCCGTCTTCCATGACAACAACCGGGCGGTAATATTCTTCGACCAGCCGCCCGGCCACCAGCCCCACGATGCCCGGCTCGAAAGCGGCATGGCGGGCGAAGATCAGCGGCGGGTCGGCGATGTCTTCAAGCTGCTCGCGGACGAGTTCCTGTGCATCACGTGTTTTCTGCTGGCGCAGGGTGTTGAGTTGTTGCAGGCGCTCGGCCAGCGGTCCGGCGGTGGTTTCATCCGGTGCAGTGAGCAGCTTAAAAGCCAGCATGGCGCTGTCCAGGCGACCAGCGGCGTTTATGCGCGGCCCCAGCGCGAAGCCGATGGTCGATGCGCTGACTTCACCGGGTTTGACTCCAGCTACTTCCAGCAGGGCGCGCACGCCGGGCCGCCGCGCCTGGTTGAGAATGTCGAGTCCGCGCCGCACCAGTACGCGGTTTTCCAGGTGACCCAGCGGCATCAGGTCGGCGACGGTGCCGATGGCCACCAGGTCGAAGAAGTCGGTGATTTCGATGTGACCCGGCCAGTCCGGGCGGCTGCGCTCGCGGCGCGATGCGTTTTGACGTTCGGCCATGATGAGCGCCTGCACCAGCTTGAAGGCCACGCCGACACCGGCCAGCATCGGTTCCGGATAGCCATCGCGCTTGGGGTTGACGACGGCCACCGCTTCCGGCAGTTCCGGCCCCAGCGAGTGATGGTCGGTGACGATGACATCCAGGCCGTTTTCGCTGGCCTCGCGGACTTCCTGCACGGAACGGATACCGCAGTCCACCGTAATGACCAGCCCAATACCGGCTTTGGCCATGCGTTCCAGCGCCGGGCTGTTGAGACCGTATCCCTCGTCGATGCGATGCGGAATGTACCCCTGCACGCGCGCGTTGAACCGGCGCAGCGCCTCGACCAGCAGGGCGGTCGAGGTCACGCCGTCGGCGTCAAAGTCGCCATAGACGACGATCGGCTCGCGTCGCTTGATCGCCTGCCGGATGCGCGTAACGGCCTTCCGCATATCGAGCAGATCGAACGGATCGTTGGTATATGACCGGTCATACAGGAAAGCCTGAGCGTCGCGTGGATGGTCCTTGCCACGATTGATGAGCACCTGCGCCAGCAGCGGATGCAGGTCTTTATACTGCTTAAGCTGATCCTGCGGCGCGGGTGGAGCGACAATCCAGCGTTTGGGTTGCATGGTCCTCGTCATCGGGTTACGGGCGAATCGGGCAACGGTTCCGATACTAACACAGTCGCCATACCCGGCACAAGCGGCGCTGAGTGCCTTCATCTCCCTGAATTTACTCTACGCGCTCTGGTCGCTTTGCGTTATGCTTGGGATGCAGCGGACCCGAATCAACGAAATGGCGGTTGAACATAAGGACAGATGACCGATGACCCGAATCGTATTTATGGGGACGCCCGATTTCGCTGTGCCCAGCCTGCGCACACTGATCGACCGCTTCGAGGTTGTCGGCGTGGTGACGCAGCCGGACCGGCCTGCCGGGCGCGGCGGCGAGGTGCGGCTGTCGCCGGTCAAGCAGGTTGCCCTGGGTGCCGGTATTCCTGTGTTTCAGCCCCAGAAGATTCGCCAGCCGGATGCCATCGAGCAGCTTAAAGGCTGGCAGGCCGATGTCTACGTGGTGGCCGCTTTTGGCCAGATTCTGCCCCAGGCTCTGCTCGACATTCCGCCTTTTGGTTCGATAAACGTGCATGCGTCGCTGCTGCCACGCTGGCGCGGCGCAGCGCCGATCCAGGCCGCTATCCTGGCTGGCGACGCGCAGACTGGCATTACCATCATGAAGATGGACGCCGGGCTGGATACCGGCCCGATGCTGTCGCAGTCCGCCATCCCGATCCAGCCGCTGGAAACCGGCGAGTCGCTGCATCAGCGGCTGGCGCAGCTCGGTGCGGAACTGTTGGTGGCCACGCTGCCCGCCTATCTGAACGGATCAATCGAGCCGCGCCCACAGCCTGAAGACGGCATCACCTACGCCCCGCAGATCACCAAAGACCAGGGGCGCATCGACTGGCAGACCGCCGCCGACGCCATCGAACGGCAGGTGCGCGCTTTCTACCCCTGGCCGGGAGCCTTCACCATCTGGGAAGACAAGACGCTCAAGATTCACAGTGCCGCTTACGCCACCGGCGAACTTGAGCCGGGGCGCGTCGCCGAGCAGGACGGGCATATCGTCGTCGGCACGGGTGATGGTGTTCTGCTTCCTGGGCGGGTGCAGCTCGCCGGGCGCAAGGCCGTCAGCATCGACGACTTTGTGCGCGGATACGGTCAGTTTGTCGGTGCTCAGTTGGGCTGATTCACGTAACTCACGGGGAGTAACTGCCATGCGAACGATCAGCGATGCCCACATCGACGACCTTATCGAGCAGGCGCACCAGTCGCCGAGGCTGCGCACTATCTACCGCCTGCACGAGCACGAAGAGCCGGTGCAGCGCATGGTCAACGCGCTGGTTCCGGGCACCTATGTCACGCCGCACAAACACGAGAATCCGCCCAAAGTCGAGATGATGGCGGTGCTGCGCGGTCGGGTGGCCGTGCTGCGCTTCGAGCCGGACGGCGCGGTGAGTGAGGTCCATGTGCTGGACCCCGCCGGGCCGCTGCGCGCGGTCGATATCGCGCCGGGCGAGATTCACAGTATGGTGGCGCTGGAACCCGCCGCCGTGCTGGAGATTGTGCAGGGTCCGTTCGAGGCCGCGACGCACAAGCAGTTCGTGGACTTCGCCCCGCGTGAGGATGACCCCGCCGCAGCCGCCTATCTGCAAGGGCTGCTGGCGCGCATCGAGCCGTATCTGGCGGGGTAGCGGCGGTGGCGTCGAGGTTCCGTAGTCAAATCAACCGGTGGCTGCTGCCGATGTCGTGCTATAATGCGGCCTCGCGGATGTCTGGAATAACGTAAGGTACGGTTGTTGAAACTGGTAAAACACTGGCGCGTGATCCTGCTGGGTGTGCTGGTCAGCGCGCTGACGATCGTTCTGATTATCTCGCAGATCGAGTGGAATCTGCTGCGGGCTTCGCTGGCAGCAGCCCGTTTCGGCTACGTGCTCCCGGCGGTGATTCTGCTCGTGCTGGGACTGTTCGCGCGCGGCCAGCGCTGGCGGGTCCTGCTCAGTGACGGGCTGCCGTACTGGCGCGCCTTCCACATCATGAATGTGGCCTACCTGATTAACAATCTGCTGCCCTTCCGTGTGGGCGAGGTGGCGCGTGCCTTCCTGGCGACCCGTGCCCGGCCCCCGGTCCCGGTGCCCAAGTCGGCCAGCACGATTATCGTCGAGCGACTGCTGGATGTGCTGGCGGTGGTGCTGCTGCTGGCTTACGGGCTGGCGCTGGCGCCGGTGCCACAGGTTCTGCAGCAGACCGGTATGCTGATGGGTGGCGTCAGCCTGGCGGGGTTTCTGTTTCTGGTGGTGCTGTCGCGCCAGCGGGAGACGGCGCACCGCCTGTTGCATATATTTACGGCGCGGCTGCGCTTTTTGCCTGACCGGCGGCTGGCCCGCTGGCTGGACCAGTTCCTGGATGGGCTGCTGCCGCTGGCTGGCGTGCGTCCGCTGCTGCTGGCCCTGCTGTGGACCGGGATTAGTTGGGGATTCTCGGCCTATGCCGGTTATCTGCTGATGTTCGTCTTTTACAGCGAGCCGACCTTCGCGGCGACGGGCATCTATATCGCGGCGGCGGCCTTCGCCATCGCCGTGCCAGCGGTTCCCGGCAATCTGGGAACCTACGAGCTGTCGATTATCCTGGCGCTGCGCGGCCTGGGCTATGCCGAAAACGAGACGCTGGCCGCCTTCGCCGTGATGGTGCATCTGGTTAATCTGCTGGTGAATGCCTCGCTGGGTGTGGTGGGCTTTATCGCGGAGGGCGTGACCGTCGAAGAGTTGTCTCAGGGCGTGCGCGAAGTAACGGAATCCGGCATGATGGAGTCGAGTGTCGAACCAGCCATCAAGCCGACCAACGAAGTGAGCAAGCGGGTATGACACCGGCCACGACTACGCAGCCGCGTAAACTCAGAATCCTGTTTTGTCTGTTGTACTATCTGCCGCATCGCACCGGGATGCAGCTTTACATCGAACACATCGCCAATGAACTGGTGGCGCGCGGCCACGAGGTGACGGTGTTGGCGGCGCGTCACAAGCACGAACTGCCGCGCGAGGAGTTCGTCAACGGCGTGCGCGTGATTCGCCTGTGGGCGCCACCCATACCCATCAGCCGGGGTATGGTCATGCCCATGTATCCCTACGCCGCTTACCGGCTGATGCGCCAGCACGACGTTGTCAGTATCCATGTTCCCATGTTAGAGACGGCGCTGCTCAGTGTTCTGGGCCAGATGACGGGCTGCCCGGTCATCCCGACCCATCACGGCGACCTGCGCCTGCCGCCGGGCCTGGGCAACCGTCTGATCCAGGGGACGATGTTCGCGCTGTATAAATTCATGGCGCGCCGTGCCCCGTGTGTTATCGGCTACAGCGAGGACTACGCCGACAACTCGTATTATCTGCAACCGTTCCGCGACAAAGTGCAGGCCATCTACCCGCCCATCACCATGCCACAGCCGGACCCGGCGCACGCCGCCGAACTGCGCGCTCAATGGTCTCACGATGGCGGCCCGGTGATCGGCTTCGCCGGGCGCTTCGTTCAGGAAAAGCGGCCCGATCTGCTCATCCAGGCGCTGGATGTCATCAACCAGAAGTATCCCAACGCCCGTATTGTGTTCGCCGGCGAGTACGACATCCCCTACGAGCGCACCTGGGAGCTGTACCAGTCGGTTGTCCAGCAGTACCGCGATCAGTTGATTTTCCTGGGGCTGGTGCGCGATATGCAGTACATGGCCGATTTTTTCGCCGCCTGCGATGTGCTGGCACTCACCAGCGACAGCGAATGCTTCGCTTTTGTCCAGGTGGAAGCCATGCTGTGTGGCACGCCGGTCGCCATGACCGACACCCCCGGCGGGCGTGTCCCGGTGCAGGCGACGGGTATGGGCAAACTGATGCCCAGGGGCGACGCGCAGGCCATGGGCAGGACGATTGTCGAGATTATCGACAACCGCGAGCAGTACCTGCGCCCGCGCCACGAGATCGAAGCCATCTTCTCTTTGCAGGAAACGGTAGACCGCTACGAGGCCATCTTCTATGAGCACGCAGCCCGCTGAGACCCAGACCAGGACGACCCCGACTGTCACGGTCGTCGATGAGCATGTGCTGGAACACATGACGCGCAACGAGGCCGACATGGCCTTTAAGCGGCGCGTGCGCACCATCTTCGAGTGGGTCAACCCGCAGGAGGACCAGCTCATCCTCGATGTCCCCTGCGGGCGCGGCTTTTACCTGAATATGTTCCGCTATGTCAGCCGCTGCTGGCTGGTGGGCGCCGACATCGACGCCGAGATCATCGAGAAGGCCAGCGCCAACGTGGGCCACTTCTCGCGGCTGATGCTCAACCATGCCAGTCTGTACGCGCTGCCGTATCCGGATAACACCTTCGACGCCGTCATCCTGTCCGAAGTGCTGGAACATCTCGACGACGACGTGGCCGCCCTCAGAGAGACCTATCGCGTGCTCAAGCCGGGCGGCGTGGTGGCCATCACTGTGCCCAACGCCAATTACCCCTTCTGGTGGGACCCGATCAACAAGTCGCTGGAGCAATTGTTCAACACGCATATTCAGCGCGGACCACTGGCCGGAATCTGGGCCAACCATGTGCGCCTGTATACTCGTGATGAGCTGCGTTCGGCGGTGCTGGCGGCAGATTTCATCATCGAAGAGGAACGTTCGTTTACGCATCATGCCTTCCCGTTTATTCACAACATCGTCTACGGGCTGGGCAAGCCGCTGCTGGAATCCGGCCTGCTGCCCTCGACGATGGCCAACGCCGCCAACCGCATCACCTTCAACCAGAACAGGGGCAGTCTGCTGAACCCGGTTAATCTGGGCCTGAAGATGTTCAACTGGTTCGACCGGCGCAACACGATGAACGAACCGCCGGACATTTCGACGGTTAACCTGTGTGTTAAGGGACGCAAGCCGGATGACGCCAGCGGAAGTTAACCCCGAAGACGTATCACCCGCCAGCGGCGATTTTGTCGCCCATGCCGACGAGCCAGCCCCTCCGCGCCAAGATCAGCCCGCGCCGGACATCGAGGCGCTGACGCTGGCCCAGTTGACCGGGCTGCTGGTCCGCGCCCCGCGCGCGACGGTACGCGCCGTCCTCGATATTGCCCGTACACCACACAACCAGCCAGTGCCGGAGTTGTTGCCGTCTGCGCTGGACGCGCCGCCTGTCGCAGCTCCGGCGGAGCCGTTGAATCCGCCACCTGCGCGGGAATCCGAG
>CAZXCK010000045.1:13133-28537 GCA_964639225.1 uncultured Anaerolineaceae bacterium
GGCGGCTGTGGAGCCGGACACGCCGCTTTCGCTGACCAACCGCCAGCGCGTTCAGCTTGGCCTGTATATTGTGGCGGTGGTGGTGGGCATATGGGCGGCTCGCCTGCTGGCCGAGGGCTGGCGTTTCGGCGAGCAGGCCCTGCGTGACGGTCTGCCATATGTGCTGCTGGCGCTGGGAATCTGGTTTTTTGCGGAAATCTTCGGCGACTGGCCGCGCCTGCGCCAGCGCTGGCGGAATCGTGGCAGTGATGAGCGACTGCATGCCGCTGACCAAGCCGAGCAGTCGCCTGGCGGGGTGTCGTGGCGCGGCCTGCATCCGGTGCGGGTGTTCGCCGGGTTGGGTGCGCTGGTGTTCGCGCTGTCGGCCTATATCGGCACGGCGGGTAATCAGTTTCGCTTTCTCGGTTTCTGGAGCTGGGTTATCAGCATCGTGCTGATCGTCATCACGCTTGCGCCGTCGTCGTGGACGCCAGGGCGATTGTGGCGCGTATGGCGCTCGTGGTGGCGTGGCGTCAACTGGCGCGGCGGTACGCTGCCGGCGCTGCTGGCGATTCTGCTGGTGGGCGCGTTCTTCCGCCTGTATGATGTGGGCGGCATGCCGCCGGAGATGACCAGCGACCACATGGAAAAGCTGCTGGACGCGCATCGTGTGGCCCAGGGCGATTACCAGGTGTTCTTCCCCAACAACGGCGGGCGCGAAGGCTTCCAGATGTACGCTATGGCGCTGCTCTCTCGGCTGCCGGGGCTGGGCATCGACTACACCAGCCTCAAGCTGCTCACTGTGCTGGAAGGTCTGCTGACGCTGCCGGTGTTGTGGTGGTTCGGGCGCGAGATCGTCGGCGAGCGCGACCGCCGCCTGGGTAACGCCGTCGGGCTGGCGCTGGTCGCGCTGGTCGCCGTGAGCTACTGGCATCTGATGCTGTCACGGCTGGCGCTGCGCATTGTCCTGACTCCGCTGATTACCGCGCTGCTGCTCATTTTCCTGGCGCGCGGGATGCGCCACAACCGGCGCGGCGATTTTATCCTGGCCGGTCTGACGCTGGGCTTTGGCCTGTATATGTATCAGGCGGTGCGCATGCTGCCGGTGGTGGTGCTGGTGGGTGTGGGGCTGGCGATGCTCTACAACCTGAGGAATCGCCAGCAGCTCCGGCGTTATGTGGCGAATCTGGCGGCGCTGGTGGTGGTGTCGTTTGTCGTGTTTGTGCCGCTGTTCCGCTTCTCGATGGATTATCCCGACCTGTTCTGGATGCGCAGCACCGGGCGTATTCTGGGCGATACGCGCATCAACGCCGGTTCTGAAGGTGGGGCGACCGTCAGCGAATGGCTGGGCGCTTTCGGCGAGAACATGACCATCCTCGCGGAGAACATCCGCGATGCGCTGCTGATGTACAACTGGCGCGGCGACGTGGCCTGGATCAACGGCGTGTCACTGCGCCCGGCGATGGACATTTTCACCGGTGGTCTGCTGATTGTGGGGCTGGCGGCCTGGCTGGTGCTGATTCTGCGCCGCCGCCGCGACCCGGTCTACCCACTGATTCCGCTGGCGTTGTTCATCATGCTGCTGCCGTCGGCGCTGGCGGTGGCCATGCCGCTGGAGAACCCCAGCGCCTCGCGCACCAGCGGCTCGCTGCCTTCGGCTTATCTGCTGGCGGCCTTCCCGTTAGGGCTGATCGCTTATCAATTGTGGCGAGCCGTGCCGCGTCGACTGGGCCTGCTGCTGGCGACCAGCGCGGTGCTGGCGGTCACAGCGGGAGCCTACACACGCAACTTCGACCTGTACTACGACGATTATCGCCGCGTCTATGAGACGTCGTCGCTGCCACACAGCGAGCCAGGGCGCATGCTGCGCGAGTTCGGCAGCGGCGAGGGCGCTTATGGCAACGTATTTATCGTCGCCTATCCTTACTGGTGGGATCACCGCATCGTCGGCCTGGAAGCCGGTCTGATCGACTGGACGAACACCATTCCGCTGCTGGAACAGGGACCGAACATCCTCAGCGATTCGTTTTATTGTGCCGACCGTCGCTATCGCCTGGACCCTGAGCGTGATCTGTTGTTCTTCTATCATCGTAATGACGACGAAGGCGCTGGCCAACTGCGCCAGTGGTTCCCGGATGGGAGCGCCACGCTGGTGGAGAGCTACCAGCTTGGCCAGAACTTCATGACGTATCGCGTGCCGGCGCCGGGCCTCGCTCAATTTGAGGATTTTGTGCGCGTGTGGGCGACTGATCCCAGTTGCGAGCCGGGATTCTAATGAGCAAGTTGGCGCTGTGATGTGTATATAGCAAGGTGTACGGACGAATAACGACCTGATGATGGAACAAACTCACAGCGATGTAAGTGTCGCGGTTTCGCGCAGAAACAGTCGTGCCCGCCTGGGTGCGCTGGCGCTCACCTGGAGCGACGCCCTGGTGGCGCTGGTTCTGGTGCTGGCGCTGGTTCTGGGCGGCAGCGCGCGCTTCATGGCGAACAACTGGGACGACTTCGTGCGCTTCCACCCGGACGAACGCCATCTGTCGCAGGTGGCCAGTGCGCTGGGCAGCTCGCCGATTCTGACCGCACACCGCACGGTGGATATGGACCTGCGCTGCCGCGAACGCTACCCGGAGACCAACGGCAGGGGCGGCTATTTCGATACGCAGTGTTCGCCCTATAACCCGGAGAACATCGTCGGGACGTACTTCACCTATGGCACGCTGCCGCTGTTCATGGCGCGCGCCGCCGCCGATCTTTACGTGGATTACACCGGCGACTCGATGTGGAACACGTATTTCGGCATTCATCTGGTGTGGCGGGCGCTCTCCGCCGCCGCCGATACACTGGTCATTTTCCTGGTGTTTCTCATCGGCCTGCGCCTGCATAACAAGTGGGTCGGTGTGACGGCGGCTGTCCTGTATGCGGCGGCGGTCCTGCCGATTCAGATCGCGCATTTTGGCACAGCGGACGCCATCACGACGCTGTTTGTGACGCTGGCGATCTTCTTCGCCGTGCGCACGCAGGACAGCGGCAGCCTGTGGGATTATGCCGCTTTTGGCGTGGCGCTGGGCATGGCGGTCGCCAGCCGCGTCAATGTTGCTCCCCTGGCGGGCGTCATTATCGTCGTGGCGCTGCTGCGCGCGCTGCCCGCCTTCGACAACCGGCTGCCCGTCCGCGAGCGTGACCGCCTGCTGCTGTGGAACTTCGCCGGGCTGGTGCTGGCCGGGGGGATGTCGCTGCTGGCGTTCCGGTTGTTTAATCCGTATGCCTTCTCCGGGCCGGGTTTCTTTGGCATCCTGCCGGATTCGCGCTACCTCATCACGCTGGGACAGGCGCAGTCGATGGCCAGCGGCGTCAACGACTGGCCGCCGAACTGGCAGTGGGCCAACCGCACGCCGTTCTTGTACGCCTGGCAGAATATGGTGCTGTGGGGTATGGGCATCGGCTTTGGCCTGGCGGGCTGGCTGGCCTGGGTGGCCAGCGGCTGGCGACTGCTGCGCGGGCGTCCCGGTTCGACGCGCAACCTGGTCCCGTTCGTGTGGATTGCCGGGTATTTCGCTTTCATCGGCGGCATCTGGGTGATGTCCATGCGTTACTACCTGTCGCTGTATCCGGTGCTGGCGGTGCTGGCAGCCTGGGCCATCGTCGAGCTGGTGCGGCGCGCCTATCGACCGGGCGCGGCGCGGTGGCGGCGTGCTGGCGCGTGGACGCTGGCTGTGGGTGTGGTGGGCTTTACCGTGCTGTGGGCGCTGATGTTCACCAACATCTACCGCCATATGTCCACCTTTACGCAGTCCGGTCACTGGACCTGGGAAAACGTCCCCGGTGACTTTTACATGCGCATTGATGGCGCTGGCGATGACGTGCCGCTGATCAATATCCCCATCTGGAACCGGCCCATCCCGGAAAACATAGCGATTGACGAATACATCGTGCGCCAGTCGTCGCAGATCGCGCCCGGCATGGCCGAAACGGTGACGTTCGTCGCGCCGGTGGATGGCACCGTCTCGACCGTGTACGGCTATCGCGTGGGCAGCGCCGACGATGACGGCACCGAAAAGACGCTGACAATCGCCATCAGCTCGACGCAGGACGATGCGCTGCTGGCGTCGGCGTCGATGACGGGAACCTTCCCGCGTGATGAGCATGTGCTGGGGCGTGAGGTCGCGCTGGAACTCGACCAGCCGCTGGAAGTACGCGCTGGCGAGCGTTATGTGTTCACGGCATCCGCCAGTGGTGGCCCGCTGCTGACCAGTGGCGCGGTCATGCTCAATGAACCCTGGGAAGAGGGCATGCCGCCCAAGGTCTGCACGCTGCCGGTGGGCACAGCCCTGGCCGATGATCCGCCGCCCGGCCTGCTGAACACTTATGAGTGCAGCGGGCGCGGCCCCTGGGAAGGGCTGCTCAACGGGCGCGAACTCGATTTGCACTGGGAAGACCACAGCGAAAAGCGCCAGCGGATGGAAGTGCTGCTGGACCAGGCCGATTACATCGTCATCGGCACCAACCGGCGCTACGACTCCCAGGCGCGCAACCCGAACCGCTGGCCGATGACCAATGCCTATTATGACGCGCTCTTCAGCGGCGAACTCGGCTTTGACCTGGTGCAGATGTTCCAGGAGACGTTCGAGTTCGGGCCGCTGCGCGTCTCTGACCAGCATCTGCCGATCTACGACTCACCGGCGTGGCTCAACGAATTTGAGGCCGAAGAAGCCTTCCACGTTTACGATCATCCGGTGGTGTTCATCTTCCAGAAGGACCCGGAGCGTTATGCCCCGGCCAATACGCGCGCCATCCTGCGCAGCGTGCCACTCAACCGTGTGGAGCCGGGCTTCGGCGGATATAACAACCCGGTTCTGTATAACGTGATTCCCAAGTCGTCGATGGACATCGACGTAGCGCCCACCATGCTGATGATGCCCGACGAGGTGCGGCAGGCCAACACTGAGGGCGGCACGTGGTCCGAGCGATTCAGCCGCGACAGCCTCATCAATCGTAGCCAGTTGTTGGCGCTGGTGGGCTGGTGGCTGGTGGTGATGGTCTTCGGCTGGGCGGTGTGGCCGCTGTTGTTCATCGCGCTGCCGGCCCTGGCCGACCGGGGCTTCGGCTTCGCCAAATATGCGGGCATGATGGTTGTTGGCTGGGGCGCTTGGGTGCTGGCGACGGCTCGCCTGCCGGTGTGGTCGCAGGCCGGTATCGCCGGCGGACTGCTGCTGATGATGCTCATCAGCGGCGTGGTCGCCTGGCGGCAGCGCGCGCGGCTGCTGGCGTATGTGTCGGCGCGCTGGCGTATGCTGCTAATCCTGGAGATGCTGGCGCTGGCGCTGTTCCTGGTGTTTATCGGCGTGCGCCTGACCAACCCGGACCTGTGGCATCAGGTGTTTGGCGGCGAAAAACCGATGAACTTCGCCCAGTTCAACGGCGTGCTGCGCAGCACCGTCTTTCCGGCGGTCGATCCCTGGTTCGCCGGGGGCTATCTGAATTACTACTACTTCGGCTATGTGACGCTGGGTGCGCCCACGCTGCTGCTGGGTGTGGTGCCGTCGGTGGCTTTTAACCTGGGCATCGCTACCATGTTCTCGCTGACGGGCATGGCGGCCTTTTCGGTGGCCTTTAACGTGGTGAGTAGCTGGCGCAGCACCGAGCCGCGCCCGCAGCCGGTTGTCTCCGAAGATGACGCCGAAACGCCGATGCCATCGCCGCCACCGGCGCGGCGGCGTTCGCTGGGCAATCCCTGGGTGGCAGGGATCATGGCACTGCTGCAGGCGGTGGTACTGGGTAACCTGGATACAGTGCGCGTGTTCGCCAACGGCGCGGCGCGCCTCGGCGGCTACGAGCGTTCAATCGGGCTGCACGGCTATCTCATCGACCGGGCGCTGGACGACTACGCCGCAGAGAATCGCCGCCCACCGGACGACGCCACTCGCAGCGAGATCATCTTCGAGATGCAGCTTCGCGCCGACGAGAACCGGCTGGCAGACCGGCTGGAATACCAGATCAACGACAACCTGGCCTATATCAGCGGGTTCTTTGATGGGCTGGCGGAAATGGCGCGCGGGCGTTCTATTTCGCCGGAACGCTGGTTCTGGGGGCCGACGCGCATCATCACCGAGATTCCGGGGCAGGCCGACGGCGCTATCAACGAGATGCCGAGCTTTACGTTCATCTATGGCGACCTGCACGCACACATGATCGCCATGCCGATGACGTTGTTTGTGATGGTGTTTGTTTTCAACGAGCTGATGGCGGCGGGCCGCGACCGGCGCGGCATCCGGTCGCGCTGGCTGGCGCTGTTCTTGGGCGCGCTGGCGGTCGGACTGCTGCAGGCGACCAACACCTGGGACTATCCCACGTATCTGCTGCTGGCGGTGCTGGGCCTGGGTTATGCCTGGTGGCTGGCGTGGGGCCGCATCTCGCGCTGGTCGCTGCTGAGTATGGTCGGGCGCATCGGTGGCCTGATGGTGATGGCCTGGCTGGTCGTGCTGCCGTATACGTGGTGGTACGCCTCTGGATTGACGGAGTTCACCCTCTGGCAGGGAAATAAGACGCCGCTGTGGGCCTATCTGGATATTCACGGTTTGCTGCTGTTCCTGGTGGTGTCGCTGCTGGTGTGGGAGACGGCGCGCTGGCTGCGTTCGGTGCGGGTGAGCGCGCTGCGCGGTCGGCTGCGGCTGCTGCTGGCTTTTGTGGGTGGGGTTGTGCTGGTGCTGCTGGTGACGCTGGGACTGCGTATCGCCGGTTACCCGGTGGCGCTGGTCGTCGTGCCGCTGGTGGCCTGGATCGGCGTGCTGTTCTTCCGTCCGGGGCAGTCCAGGGCGATGCAGTTCGTGCTGGTGCTGACCGGGCTGGCCCTGTCGATCACGCTGGGCACGGAGTTCCTGACGCTGCGTTTCGACAATGGCCGCCAGAACACCATCTTCAAGTTCTATATTCAGGTGTGGCTGCTGCTGAGTGTGGTCGGCGGGGCGGCTTTCGCGTGGCTGGTGCGCGGCTCTGATCGTTGGGCGCGGCGTTTGCAGGTGGTATGGTACGGATTGGCGGCACTGCTGATATTCATCGCGGCGCTGTTCCCCATCATGGCGATTCGCGGCAAGGCGGCCTTCCGCATGACACACGACGTGCCGCTGACGCTCGACGGCATGGATTACATGCGTTACACGCGCCATATCGAGGCGGGTACGCCGTGCTTCTTTGACCTGAACGACGACTATCAAATCATCCGCTGGTTGCAGGACAACGTCCAGGGCACGCCGGTCATCATGGAAGCGCAGAGCGAGGGATCGCTGTACAAGTACGGCGGGCGCATCTCGATCACAACCGGGCTGCCGTCGGTGGTAGGCTGGGACTATCACCAGCGCCAGCAGCGCTCGGTCGATCCGCTGCCGGGGCTGGTCAACCAGCGGGCGGCCAATGTCAACAACTTCTACACGACGACTGACATCGACGCGGCGGTTGATATACTGCGCTTCTACGATGTGGGGTATATTATCGTCAGCAGTTACGAGCGCGAGCGTTACGGCAGGGACGGTCAGCCGGTCGATTGTACGCAGGAACGGATTCCCAATGAAAGCCTGCAGAAGTTCGAATCGATGCAGCTCGCCGGTCTGCTGGACGTCGCATTCCAGGAGGGCGACGCGGTTATCTACGAGGTCAATCACGACGCGCTGGACGAAGTGATACTGGCGCGGATGGAACTGGCTTATGAATCGGAATCTCAGCAGGCGCTTTCCCAGGCGGGGGGCGGATAACGAATGATACTCGACTGGTTGGCCCGCGAGGGCTGGATTATTCTCGTCTGGTGGCTGCTGGCGACCGCCGCCGGCCTGACCGTGCTGCCGCTCACCGTGCGACTGCTGCGCGGTCTGCCGGACGGTGGCTACACGCTGGCGCGGCCCGCCGGTCTGCTGCTGGTGGCTTATGTTCACTGGCTGCTGGCGGTACTCGGTTTCACGCAGAACACCAGCGGCGGCATCCTGCTGGCGTGGCTGGTGGTGCTGGTTGCGTCGCTGGCGATCTACTGGCAGGCGTCGCCAGTGGCGCGGGCCGCCTTTAGCTGGCGCGGCTGGTGGCGCGAGAATCGTGTGCCGGTGATCGCCGGTGAGCTGCTGTTCGCCGGGCTGCTGTTCGGCTATGCGCTGTTCCGCGCTTACCAGAACGACCTCGTCACCACCGAGAAGCCGATGGACCTGGCGTTTATGAGCGCCATCCAGCACAGCACCAGCTTTCCGCCGAATGACCCCTGGCTTTCCGGCTACGCCATCAGTTATTACTACTTCGGCTACCTGATAGCGGGCATGATGTCACTGCTGGCCGGTGTGCAGAGCACCATCGGCTACAGCATGCATCTGGCGCTGATGTTCGCCCTGGCCGGTTCGACGGCCTTCGGCCTGGGTTACAATCTGCTGCGGTCGCGCGCCCTCGCGCGGGTGCGCAGCGCCTCTGAGGCTGGCACCGCTGACGCGCCGCGCGGACCCACTCGACGCGCCGCCGTGACGGTGGGCCTGCTGGCGGCGGCTTTCCTGGTGCTGATGGGCAACTACCAACTGCCGCTGGTCGAGATTCCCTACCAGACCGGCAGCGCGTCGGAGTCGTATCTGCGCTTCTGGGATGTCAACGCCCGCCGCGAGCCGCGCCTCGAAGCGGCGGACAGCCTGGAACGCTGGGATTACTGGTGGTGGTTTCGCGGCGCGCGCGTCATCAGTGATCGGGCTGTTGACGGCGGTCACATCGAGGTCATCGCCGAGTTTCCTCAGTTCAGCTTTGTACTGGCAGACAGCCATCCGCATGTGATGGCGCTGCCCTTCGCCGTGCTGGCGATGGGTCTTGCGCTCAATCTGCTGCTGCTGGGGCGCAGGCCGCGCTCACCGGAGATTGTGCTGTACGGTCTGGTGGTGGGCGGGCTGATTTTTCTTAATACCTGGGACAGCCCCATCTATATCGCGTTACTGGTGGGCGCGGACGCTCTGCGTCGATTAACCCGGTATGGCCGGCTGGCATGGCGCGACTGGGGCGAGCTGCTGGTGTTCGGTCTGCTGCTGCTGGGTGTGGCGGTGCTGGCGTATCTGCCGTTTCTGGTGGGCTTCCGTTCGCAGCTTGGCGGTGTGCTGCCCAACCTCATCAACCCGACCTACGCGCCGCAGTTTATACTCAAGTTCGGGCCGTTCATTTTGCTGCTGGGCCTGTTTCTGGCGGTCGAGGCGTGGCGTGCATCCCGCGAGGGTGCTATCAACTGGCGGCTGGGTCTGCGCGTGACCGGCGGCCTGCTGCTGGCGCTGGTGCTGGGCGCGCTGCTGTTCACCGTGCTGACCTGGATTTCACCGGCGGCGCGCTCGGCGGCGCTGAGTTACGTTCAGGCCAACGGTGGCTGGGGCGAGGTGCTGCCGGTGGTGCTGGAACGGCGGCTGGTGTCGATCTTCGTGCCGGTGACGCTGCTGGCGGCGGTGCTGCTGGTGGTGGCGCGGCTGTTCCCGCCGCTGTTGGAACGCCCCGCGCCCGGCGAAGATGACGCGCCGGTGGGGCCGGTGGGCTATCCGCTGGCGACCGGTTTCGCGCTGCTGCTGGTGGGCGCTGGTGTGTCGCTGGTGCTGTTCCCGGAGTTTCTGTTTTTGCGCGATAATTTTAACACACGCATGAACACCGTGTTCAAATTCACCTATCAGGCGTGGGCGATGTTCAGCATTGCGGCGGCTTATGGTGTATATACCGTGCTTGCCGACTCGCGACTGGCACGTCCGCCGACTCCGGTGCGGGCGCTTTTGGGCGCGATCATGGTGCTGGCGGTCGGACTCGGCAGCCTGAATCCGGTTTTGAGCGTGTACACGCGCGCGATGATCGAGACCGGGCGCAGCGGCGGGCGCATCGCCGAGCCATTGACGATGGACGGCGGGCCGCGTTTTACGGCGCTGGACGATTACAACGTGATTATGTGCCTGTCCGAAATCGTCGGGCGGGCCGATGTGGTCGTGGCTGAGGCCAATCCGCAGGGCAACCGGGTGAACTACAACCCGAATCACGGGCGCGTTGGTTCGCTGACTGGCATGCCGGTGGTCATCGGCTGGCCGGGGCATCAGTCGCAGTGGCGCGGGCGCGGCTTCTCGGCGGCAATCGGGTCGCGCCAGCCGGACCTGGATCGGCTGTACAGCGACTCGCGCTTCGAGGTTGCCCAGGACGTCATCGACCGTTACGGCATCGACTACATTCTCTACGGCCAGACGGAGCGCCAGCACTACGGCAGCAGCGGCGAAGAGAAGTTCGCCGATAACTTTGAGATTGTATGCGAATCCGGCACCAGCCGCATGTATCGGGTGACGCCCACGCTGGCGGCGCGACTGGCTGGCGGGTGAGTATCGCCTTTGGGGCGATAAGATCGAGAGCCAATACGCTTATGCAGGTGGTAGCACAGACGACAGATCAAGAGACAGACCAGTTGGCACGGTGGGCCGTCTCCGGGCGGATGGTGGCTGTGCTGGCGTTGCTGCTGGCATCGCTGGCGCTGCGCGCGCTGGCGCTGGACGCCGTGCCGCTTTCCGCTGGCGAGGTGCAGCCGGCGCTGGCCGCTTACCGCGACGCCGTGCCGGGCGCTGCTGGAGAATCGGCGACGGCCAGCGCGCCGCTGCTGTACTGGATGCAGCGCATCGACTTTATGACGCTGGGCGGCGCTGAGTTCTCGGCGCGGATTGGTACGGCGCTGGCCGGTGTGGCGCTGGGATTGTCGCCGCTGCTGTTCGCCGGGCTGCTGGGCTGGGCGCGGGCGTTTATGTTCGCGCTGCTGCTGACGTTCTCGCCGGTGCTGCTGATCGCTTCGCGGCTGGGCGGTCCGGCGGTATGGTCGGCGCTGCTGGCGGCGATTCTGCTGTGGGCGGTCTGGCGCTGGTGGCAGTCCGGGAATCAGGCTTACGGCGTTGGCGCGACGGTGGCGCTGGGCGGTCTGCTGCTGCTCAGTGAGCCGGGTGGTCCATTGCTGGCGCTGGTTCTGCTGGGGGCCGGGGCGGCGGCGCTGTCGCTGTCCTCACTCGAAGCGCCCACCGACGACGACCTGCCCGCTGATGTTTACGCACAGGCCGCCGGCGAGCGGCTCAAAAGCTGGCCCTGGCGTCAGGGGGTGCCGGTGGCCGGGCTGGTGGTGCTGGTCGTCAGCACGGGATTTATGCTGTTTCCTGGTGGTCTGGCTCAGGTGGGCGCGCTGCTGGAAGGCTTTGTGAATGGCTTCACCCGTTCACAGCCGGGATCGCCGCTGTTTCATCCGCTGCAGACGGCGCTGTTCTACGAAACGTGGCTGTGGCCGCTGGCGATTATATCGCTGCTGGTGCTGCGCCGGCGCGAGGCGATGACATTTGCTGATCGCTTCCTGGCGGCCTGGCTGCTGCTGGGAATGGTGGCGGCGCTGATCTTCCAGGGTGGCCGCGCCGATCATGCGCTGTGGCTGACGATTCCGCTGGCGGGGCTGGTGGCGTTCCTGGCGGCGGACGCCATGACGCGCCACGTCGCGCCGACGCTGTGGCTGGACGGGCTGCTCGAAGACGACGAAATCAACGCCAGCAGTGCGCGCTGGGGAAAATGGGTGCTGGCTATCATCACGGTCGCGCTGCTGACGATGGCCGCGCTGCATATGCAGTTCATCAGCCGGGGCTTCCTCAACGTCGCCGATGGCTCGCTGGGCGGGTTCATCGACGCGCTGGGAACGCCGGCCTTCGCTAACGTCGTCAACAGCATGACGTGGCTGGTGATCTCGCTGTTGTTTCTGGTGGTGGGTTATTTCATGGCGGCCAGTATCTGGGGCAATGTGATGCCCGCTCGCGCTGGCGTGATCGGTATACTGGTGTTCGCGCTGGCGACCAGCCTGGGCAGCGGTTGGCGGGCGGCGCAGCGCGTCCATGACCCGCGCGAACCCTGGCACGTCCAGGGCGTGAGCACCGACGCGCAGATGCTGCGCCAGACCGTGCTGGAACTGGCGTCGCGCTCGACGTTGAATCTCCCCGATCTGTCGATTACGGTGGTGGGCGAAGCGGAGAGCGTCGTTGGCTGGCTGCTGCGCGACTTCCACAACACGCGCTATGTAGACAGCGTGCAGGCCGCACGCGGCGACCAACTGGTGCTGATTCCGGCCAGTATGGCGCAGATTGGCGTCGAGGGTGAAGTGGACCTGGGCGCAGCTTACGTGGGGCAGTCGGTGGCGTTGGCGCGCGGCTGGACTGGCGCAGACCTGCGCGGCCTCGATCTGCTGGCGTGGTGGTCCACCCGGCAGACGCGCGTCCAGCCATATCCGGCGCAGCAGATGGTGCTGTGGGTGCGCCAGGACATTTACGACGGCCAGCCGTTCCAGGCGCTGCCATGAGGAATCATTGGGGCGGATGTGTATAAGCCATGTGTTTGGGCAAACGGTGAGTGGCGATGACGCATAACGGACAGTCAGCGACAGCAGATCAGCGTGAGGTGGCGGCGATTATCGCCCGCTGCCTGGGCGGCGATCAACCGGCGTACACGCAGTTGTATGAATGCTTTGCTGCCGGTGTTTACCGGTTGTGTTACAGTCTGGTGCTCAACCACGAGGACGCCGAGGACGTGACGCAGGAGTCGTTTGTCTACGCTTTTCGCAACCTGCACCGCTACGACCCGGCGCGGGCGTCGTTTAAGACCTGGTTGTACACCATCGCCGTGAGCCGCAGCCGCAACGTTCACCGGCGGCGGCAGTTGACGCAGATCGACCTGGCGCAGATTTTCCAGCGCTTCACCGAGCCGCAGTCGCCCACACCGGAAGCGGCGCTGGCTCACCGGGCGGCGGCGGACGCGCTGGCGTCGGCGCTGGCGGCGCTGCCGGGCAGCATGCGCGAAGCGGTGGCGCTGCGTTACGGTCACGGCCTGACCTACCGCGAGATCGCCGAGGTGATGAACTGCCCGCCCAAGACCGCCGAGAGCCGTATCCGGCTGGCGCACCGCCATTTGCGCGGTCTGCTGCAACCGGCGGGCAGCGGTCTGTTAGAAGAACTGCTGAGTTTTTGAGTTATGGCGCTTTTCGAGTTCAGGTATCACTATTGTAAACGGCGGATGGTCGCCTATCTCAACGGCGAGCTGTCGCCGGTGGCGCGGCGGCGCATGGCGCGTTATATCG
This sequence comes from uncultured Anaerolineaceae bacterium, assembly GCA_964639225.1. GTDB lineage: Bacteria > Chloroflexota > Anaerolineae > Aggregatilineales > Phototrophicaceae > CAZXCK01. Next base: position 26,218 of record CAZXCK010000045.1, read on the forward strand.
ACGAGTGCCCGGCATGTTATGCCGAATACCGGCGCCAGCGCGGCCTGCACGAGCATCTGGTGGCCAGCATGCCGCCGTTTGGCGCACCCAGCCGCAACCAGCTCGACCGCATGTGGAGCGGCATCCAGCACGAGATGTACCGCCCCCGGTCGCTGGGGTGGCGCCAATACCCGGCACGCTATGGTGTGCTGGCTTTTTTGCTGGCGCTGGCGTTGGTGCTGCCGGTAGCGCTGGAATACAGCGGTGCTCCGCCGGCGCTGCCGACCCAGCCCATGCCAGGGCAGACTCCGGTGGCGCTGGTTGTTGTCACCGAAGCGCCAGTGCAGCATATACCGGCACCGCTGCCCACGCAGGCGGTCGTGCTGACGACAGACGAAGCGAATGTCATGATCCCCGCAGCGGTGCCGCAGTGGACGCCGCCCGGCGAGTAGAGGTTAGGTGATGACACAGACGATGTATTCGGAAACGGAAACGACGCAGGACAACAACGGCGACAACTGGCTGGGCCGGAGCGTCGTGCTGAACTGGGAGATCGCGCTCTATGTGGTGATCTTCCTGCTGGCGATTTTCAGCCGTTTTTATATGCTGGGCGACCGGGTGATGAGCCATGACGAGAGTCTGCACACGGTCTTCTCCAACAATCTGTACCAAGACGGCATTTACCGCCACAACCCGATGATGCACGGCCCGATCCTGTTCCATGTGACGGCGGCTTCGTATGCGCTGTTCGGTGTGGACGACTTTACCTCACGGATTTATCCGGCGCTGCTGGGCGTGCTGATCGTTATGTTTCCGCTGCTGCTGCGGCGCTGGCTGGGCCGAACCGGGGCTATACTGGCGGCGGTTATGCTGCTGCTGTCGCCGCTGCTGCTGTATTACAGCCGCTACATTCGACACGATATCCCGTCGATTATGGCGGCGCTGGTGATGATCTATGCCATTATGATGTACCTCTCCGGGCCGCACAAGCAGCGACGACGGGCGCACTGGCTCTATATTCTGGCGGGGGCCATGCTGTGGAACCTGGGGTCGAAAGAGACGGCCTTTATCTACATCGCCATCATCGGCCTGTTTTTGACCATCTACTGGATTGTGCGCATGGTCCAGTATGGCTATAACGTGCGGGGCAAGCTGGTATTCGACACGCTGATGATGGGTGTTCTGAGCGCGGGAGTGGCCACGCTGGCCATGATCACCGTGTTCTCGGTGGCGCTGGGCAGCCGTCCCACGCTGGCGGGACGCCTGGAATTTCTGGGCGAACAGTTCGGTTATCTGATACGGGCACAGCCTATCTCAGCGGATTTTTCCACGTTCTTAAGCTGGAGCGGCCTGGTCTTCGTTGTGATGCTGGTCATCATTATCGGGTCGGCGCTGTGGGCCTATCGCCGTGAGGGGATAGGCTTCAAACTGCTGGATGCGGTGGCCGGCGTGCTGGTGGTGGCGATCTTCCTGATTATCAACGGGCTGCTGGCGACGACAACATACACCAATGCGGTGGGCGACCCGATGACGATCAGCACGGCGGCGGTCGGGCTGGCGGTGAGTTCGCTGGTGGCATTGTCGATCAGTCTGGTTTATGCCGCCTATCGACTGCCGGGGCTGCGCACTTTCCGCCGCCAACTGGTCACTGTGCTGCTGATTATGCTGCTGGTGACGACTGTACTGATTATCTTCGAGGAACTGTCGCATGTGACGCCGCGCGCAGAGGAAACAGCCGCGCCACCCGTGCCCGGCGAAGCGGGTGAGGCCGCTGTCGCTACCACCGACTTTACAGTGGCGCCGCTGGTGCTGGTGTGGGTGATCGGCGTGGTGGTGGTCGCCGGTGTGGCCTGGACGAAGGCGCGTGGTTACTGGAAGTTCTTTGAGCACTTCCCGGAATTCGATGTCCTGATGGTGATGGGGTCGCTTATTCTGCCCTGGCTGACGGCGGTGTTCATCGTCTCGACGCGGGGCAGCCCGGCGGATTTCGCCGACATTGGCCAGTCGGTGGCTGGGCTGGGCAACGTGCTGCCGGTTGCAGGAACTGAGCAGATTGGCCAGTTTGTGGTTGGCTTCCTGGCGTGGCTGCCGATGATGGCGATAGCGGTCGCCGCCGGCCTCGCCTGGAACTGGCGGCGCTGGATAATGGCGGCGGGCGTGTTCCATGTGTTGTTCGCCTTCTTCTTTACGACGGTGTTTACCAACATTGAAGGTCTGGCGAGCGGCATGATCTACAGCCTGCAATACTGGCTGGAACAGCAGGGCGTGCGCCGGGGCAACCAGCCACAGTACTACTACGTGCTGGTCATCATGCCGCTGTACGAGTTTCTGCCGGTGATTG
>CAZXCK010000046.1:0-28292 GCA_964639225.1 uncultured Anaerolineaceae bacterium
TGGCGGGATCAGCGTCTGGCAGCGGCTCCGTCACACCGCAGTAGCCGATATGTTCGCCGTTTCTGTAGGTCGGGGTGATGCGTACTCGTGCAGGAAAGCGCGTGCCATCTTTGCGGACGAAAACCGTCTCGCCCTTATACTCACCCTCGGCGACCGCCGTATTCAGCCAGTTATTGACGTGCCCCAGCACGATCAGGCCCGGCGAAAACAGTGACACTCGCTTTTTGTTGATCACTTCGTCGGGCGTATAGCCGAAGATTTCGACCGCGCCCTTATTAAAGGTCTCGATACGCCCTTCCAGATCGCAGGTGACAACGCTTTTGGTCACGCGCTGCTTCGGTTTCGTGGTCATCATGTCATCCTTTCCTGTCATCAAACCCATACATTACGACCTGAACCACTACTCAATCGACAATGCCATCACCAGGATGAATGGCTGCTGCCTCAGATGACAGCTTCCACAGTATACATATCATTCAAAAAGTTGTGAACGAAAAGTCTGATGAGTATCGGTTACACTCTGCTGCTTTCAGCGATTCCGATGACGCGCCTGGTGTCACTCGTCCATCGCCGCTCAGAGGCCGAAAGAAATACAGGAGACTTCCGCTGCACTTTCATGATGCGTTCTGCCGATTATCTGCTATCATCATTCGGTAAAAGCCAACCAGCAGATCGTTCATTTTCAGCCAGAATTATTCTTCGACTACCCAGCAGAAACTTCGACGAAGCCCGTGAAGCATCATCCGGCGTTTGGGTATGACTCAGCCGGAAATCGCATTTACCGGCGGCCTGCTCACCCGTCCCAACACGCTGAGTGAAGGGCTGGCGCGGCGACTCGGACTGACCGCCCTGCCTGTCCCGCACTATCCGCCGGTGATCGGTGCGGCGCTGCTGGCGCTGGAACATCTGCGGCAGGCGAGATAAAAACACCGGGCCGGGTGGCCATACCGCTGTGTGCGCGCTAATATTGCCAGCATATCCGGTGGGAGCACACCATGACTCAATATGTGTTTGTCAGTTCCAAGATGCGCGAACTCGCCGCCGAACGCGAGGCGCTGATCGATTTGCTGGCCGAGCTGGGCGGTGATGAGGTATCGCTGCGAGCCTGGGTTTTTGAGGAGAGCGCCCATGCCAGCAACGAATCCATCCGCAAGGTGTACCTGGACGCGCTGCGCCAGTCGGCATTGTATATCGGCCTGTTCTGGAACGAATACGGCGAGTGGACCATCGACGAGTTCGAGCACGCCACCGCCTGGGGCATCGACCGCCACCTGTATGTAAAAGATATCGACGCCGAGCAGCGCGACCCGCGCCTGCAGGCGTTCCTCGACCGGCAGAGCGACGTGCGCTTTGGCATCACGCCGCGCTGGTTCCGCACACAGCATGAATTCATCGAGCAGGTGAGCAAATCCATTGAACGCTGGCTGCTGGACCGGCAGATCGCCCATCACGTCTCGACGACGGCGGTCCTGGCACAGACGGCGGACGACGTGCCGGAACAGGCGCGCAAGCTGATCGGGCGCGACGAACTGGTGGCCGAGGTCCAGGACCTGCTGGCCGAGGGCGACCGGGTGCTGCTGCGCGGTTTCGGCGGCATGGGCAAAACGGCGCTGGCCGCCGCCATCGCCGCCGAATACGTGGACAGCGGCAGCGGGCCGGTGCTGTGGGTCAAAGCGGGCGCCGCCGACGCCGACGCCATCTTCGAAGCGATTGCCCGCGCACTGGGCGAACAGCAGGCAATCGCCGGCGTGACCGGCGAAGAGCGCGTGCATCGGGTGCGGCGACTGCTGGCGGCGCACAAGGGACTGCTGCTGGCACTCGACGACGCCTGGAACGGCAGCGCCCTCGCCAGTGTAATCCAGGCGCTGCCGCGAAGCGCGCCGCTGCTGGTGACGGCCCGCGAGCGCTTCCCGCTGGATGAGATCATCGAGGTCGGCCAGCTCAAACCAGATCAGGCACTCAAACTGCTGGGCTATCATGTGCGGCGGCGTGACTTCAACGACGACCCGGACGCCGCCCGCCTGTGCGAGCTTTTGGGCTATCACGCCTTCGCGCTGGAGATCGCCAGCAAGACGCTCAAAGCCTACGACATCACCCCCAGCGAACTGCTGCAGCGTATCCAGGACGCGCCGCACGATCTGGCGATGCCGGCCAACTTCGGCGAGCTGGGGCGCACCGGCATCAAGCCGCTGCTGGACGCCAGCATCAACGCGCTGGACCGCGATCAACTGGACGTGTTTGTGACGATGGGCGGCCTGTTCGAGCCGGGCGCGACACCCGAACTGCTGGCCCTGACCATGCAGCGCGACACGCAGACGGTCCACGATCTGCTGGATGAATTGGACGCGCGCGGTCTGGTGAGTGCGCAGAGCGCCGGGGCCATCCCCTATTATCGCGCGCACGACCTGGCCTACAGCTACAGCCGCACCATGTTCATGAGCAAGGGGCGCAGTCGCCAGCCCGTCATTGACGCCAGCCGGACCTACGCCCAAATCCACCGCGACGATCTCGACGCGCTGGACGCCGAGCAGAGCAGCCTGCTGGAAGCGGCAGAAGCGGCTCACCGGCTGGATCAGGCCGACGTGCTGATCGACATCATGCGGCAGTTGACCATCGACGGGCCGTATTTCGCGGCGCGTGGCCATACATCGAACTCGCTGGAACTGGTGCGACTGGCGATTGATGCCGCCCATGACGCCCCGGAGACGCGCCATTATCTGCTGAGCAAGCTGGGCAATACTTATGCCGACTTCCTGGGCGATCTGCCTGCCGCCGAACAGGCTTACACCGAAGCCCTGAAGCTGGCCGAGCAGTTGAACACACCCCGGCGACAGGCGATTCTGCTGGCGGTGATCGGCAAGACGCGCTTTTTGCAGGGCGCCAACGACGCCGACGACTGTTACGCCCGCGCCGAACAGATCGCCAGGGACAGCCAGGACGATTTCGCACTGTGCTTTGTGCTGCATCACCGGGGCTACCAGATGACACTGCGCCAGCCAACCCCGGACTACGAAAGCGCCTGGGCACTGTGTGACGAAGCGGTGCAGATCGCCGCACGCAGCGAACTGCACGAATTGCAGTTCCATTCGCTGATTAACCGGGGCGGCTGCGAGTACGAACTGGGCCGCCCGCAGCAGGCGCTGAACACCCACCTCGAAGCCTACCAACTGGCTCAGGCGCAGAACAACCACCCCTGGATGGCGTCGGCGCTGCAATCGCTGGGCGAGGATTACGACAGCCTGGGCGATCAGACACAGGCCCAGCTTTCGCTGGACGAGGCGCTGGCGCTGTGGCGGCAGACCGGCGGCAAAGCCCAGGCCGCCACACTGATCGACTTCATGCAGGCGCGCGGGTACACCGTTCGTCCTAAATAATCGCATATACTGAGAGTCTGGCCCGGTTGTGACAAGGAGACTGAGATGATTGTTAGACACAGATTGTTGTTAGGGTTGATTGTTATACTGCTGTCCGTCCATTCAGGCGGAATCACCGCTCAGAACCAGCGTGACCGGGGGCGCGATAACTGCCCGGTGACGTCCGACCAGATTCTGGGGCAGGCGTTCGGCTCGACGGCTGGCGCGGAAGGCGAGACCGGGGCCGACGGACTAACGCCCGAAGGCGAGGATATAGAAGAGAACGGGCTGGCGATGGACGCCGCCTGGATTATGGAAACCCTGCCCTACAGCCAGGTCGGCCCGGAGCGCGTGGCCATTCTGGTGCTGGACGATTTCTCATCCGAAGCGGACGCGGACGAGCTATCGCATGGCTGGCTGGTCTACGAAGTGTTTGAGGCGCTCGTCGAGCATCTGCCGGATGACGCGAGCGAGTCGATTACGCTGGTTCCGGTCAACATCGCCGACCAGACCGGCTTCAGCGCCGACCTCATCGTGCCGCGTCTGCGCGAAACGCTCGCCGAGCTGGCCAGGGAAGGCTTCGAGCGATTTGTGCTCAACATGAGCTTTGTCTTTATCCCGTGCGAGGACCGCACGCTGGGCTTTAACTTCAACGACTTCCGCGAGAGCCGCGCCCAGCGCCCGGACCGCTCACTGGTCGAAGCCGTCGGCGGTAACCGCGATTATGTCCTGTCGATTCTCAATGACTCCCGCGTGGCCCAGATCGAGAGCAACCGGCTCAACACCGATGTCGAAGCGCGCCTGGCTCCACAGGCCGCCGCGCGCGCCCAGATCGAGCGTCCCACGCCACCAGATAGCCGGCCCACCCCACAGCAGCGCGACGACGTGCCGGGTTTCCAGGCCCGTGAGCTGGCCGTGCTGCGCCTGTTCGAGAACCGCCAGATGGAACGCGACCCGCTGCGCGACTTCCTGGCTGATCCACCGCATATGATTGTACCAGTAGCGGCGGCGGGCAACTTCAAACAGACAGAGCCGTTCTACCCGGCGCGCTGGCCGGAAGTCATCAGTGTAAGTGCCGACGAGGGCAACGACCTGCGCTTCTGGCTCAACTCCAACAACGGCGAAGTCACCGTGCCGGGCGCGTGGCACCTGTTCAGCGATGAGGTCTACCGCGCGGGCACGTCATTCGCCGCGCCGGTGCTGAGTACGCTGATCGCGCTCGATCTCACACAGGCGACACCTATCTGCGGCAAGGACGGCAACCAGCCCGAACTGGCCCACCAGACATTCGAGAATGTGCTGGTCCAGCAGGCAGTAGCCGACTTCTGCGCAGCGGGTAGTTAAACCGGGCATACAGACCGTTAGCACAGGCAGGCTCTGGCACAAGTCAGAGCCTGCCTTCTGGCGCTTATTTTCCTCTCCACAGGCGAGATTCTGAAATATGAGACAGTTGATTTTTACCGACCACGCTTATGAACGCATGTATCTGCGGAACATCTCCCGTTCGCTGATACAGACCGCCATCAACCAGCACGATGACCTGAAACACGAAGACGATGGCGATACGCAGTTCATCAAGAACATCAGTCGCGGGGGCCGCAGGACGCGGATACATGTCGTCGCCAGGCCGCTGCCGGAAGAAGGCCGGGATACCTGGCTGGTCAAAACGGCATGGATTCGTGGTGAAGACGACCCCGGTCTGCTGGTCGGCATGCTGCGCATGCTGCTGATGCGCATCTTCCACAGCAAACCCCGCCAGCGATAAACAGCGAAATCACTACGGTCAGCACAATACAAGTCGTATCAAACCGGGCCACAACTCACGTCTTGCGCACGAAGCGATACCAGCCCGCCGGCGCGCCGGATGTAGTGTCGCCGCTGAAAACCTGCCAGACCGGCTCGAAACCGGCGGCGAACATACGCCGTATCTCCGCTGGCGACCAGCCCGCGCCTCGCCCTTCGGACGGCTGGTGCGCGTACAGCATCAGCGTGCCATTGGGGGCCATCAGCGCAGCGATAGCGCGCGCGTATTGCGCCTGTTCAGGCAGCGCCAATCCATGCCCGCAGCCGATGTCGATCACCAGATCATAGGGCGGCCTGAGTGTCGTCAGTTCATCCAGACGGGTCACATCGTGGCAGTGGATAGTGCACGACTGCGGCGGAAAGTTCGCCAGCCTGGCCCGCGCAGTGGCGACCGCCTGCGGCACAAAATCTACACCATCCGTCTGCCAGCCTCGCTCCACCAGATAGCGCACGTTAGTCCCCGTACCACAGCCCAGATCGAGCGCCCTGCCCGGCGGCAGTTCGACGACGATCTTCTCGATTTCGGGCGGCGTGATGCCTGTATCCCAGGGCGCATCCTGGGCGGCGTAACGCTGTATAAACATCTTCAGACGGTCGTCGATCATAACTCCCATTCCTGCGGACTTCCAGAATTTCACGATCATAACAAAAATGGCAAAAACGGACATCGTGTATACTGAAAGATGCCTCGCTCAGATGTCGCGCCTGCGGCAAATGCTGGATTCTGCAACGCAGAAGCGGATTCTGTCGATGGTATTTCGCATCGTTTGCATCAGACATGGCCTCCGCCAACCACAGGACGAACGCAATGAACAATCAGATAGCCGAGATGCTTAACCAGATGACACTTGAGGAAAAAGCCGCCCTCTGCACCGGCGCGACAACATGGCGAACACTGGCCGTCGAGCGCCTGGGACTCAAACCGATTGTGGTCTCAGACGGTCCGCACGGCGTCCGGCGCTTAATCGACATTGAAGATGTGGACAACATCATCGGCGAGAGCCACCCGGCGACCTGCTTTCCGGTGGCAGCGGCGCTGGCCGCCACCTGGAACACCGACCTGCTCTACGAGATGGGTCAGGCCCTGGCCGACGAGAGCATCGCGCTGGATGTGGACATCGTTCTCGGTCCGGGGATCAACATCAAGCGTTCGCCGTTGTGCGGGCGCAACTTCGAGTATTACGCCGAAGACCCGCTGCTGGCTGGTGAACTGGCGGCAGCCCTCATCAACGGCGTGCAGAGCAAAGGCGTTGGCACGTCGCTCAAGCACTTTGCCGTCAACAACCAGGAGACGCGGCGCTTCACCGTCGATGCGGTGGTAGACGAGCGCACCCTGCACGAAATCTACCTGACCGGCTTTGAGATCGCCATCCGCAAAGCCCGCCCCTGGACGGTCATGTGTGCTTACAACAGCGTCAACGGCGATTACTGCGCCCACAACCCCTATCTGCTGACCGGCATTCTCAGAGACCAGTGGCAGTATGAGGGCTTTGTCATGTCGGACTGGGGCGCTGTCCATGACCGGGTGAAATCACTTCAGGCCGGTCTTGAACTGGAAATGCCGGGGCCGTCGCCACATCGCACGCAGGCGGTGGTGCGCGCCGTCGAAAACGGCGAGCTATCGATGGACGTGCTGGATCGGGCGGTAGAGCGTCTGCTGCGCGTCATCTTCCGCGCTCAGGAAACGCCCAAAGGTCACATCACTTTTGACGTAGACCGGCATCACGAGCTGGCGCGCCGCATCGCCGGGGAAGCCCTGGTTCTGCTCAAAAACGCGCGCCAGACTCTGCCGCTGACGGGCGGCGAACGACTGGCGGTGATCGGTCAGGCGGCGGTCACGCCGGTTTATCAGGGCGGCGGCAGCTCACATATCAACGCGACGCGAGTCGACAATGCGCTGGACTTACTGAAGCAGCGGGCGCAGGTTCAATACACCGCTGGCGACAAAAGCTTCGAGACAGACGCCGCCGCCATTGAGACCGCGACGAAGCTCGCCGCCGACGCGGATGTGGCGCTGCTGTTCATGGCACTACCAGCCAGCGTCGAGTCCGAAGGTTACGACCGCGACGACCTCAATCTGACGCCGCAGCAGGTCGCGTTGATTCAGGCGGTGGGGCGCGCCAACCCGCGCACGGTGGTCATCCTGAATAACGGCTCCGCTATTGACATGCGCGCCTGGATCGACGACGTGGCCGCTGTCGTCGAGGCATGGCTGCCGGGGCAGGCAGGCGCGGGCGCTATCGTCGATGTGCTGTACGGCGATGTCAACCCATCTGGTAAGCTGGCCGAAACGTTCCCGCTGCGCCTGAGCGATATACCCGCCCAGCTCAATTTTCCGGGCGACCACGACACGGTGCGCTACGGCGAAGGGCTGTTTGTCGGCTACCGGGCTTTTGACGAAATGCAGCGTGATGTCCTGTTCCCGTTCGGCTTTGGCCTGAGCTACACGCAGTTCGAATACAGCGATCTGCGCGTGTCATCTGACGAAGTGCACGCCGGGGAGTCGCTGGAAGTGACCGTATCGGTGACGAATACCGGCCCGGTGGCTGGCCAGGAGATCGTCCAGCTCTACGTACACGACCACGAGGCCCGTTTGCGCCGTCCATATAAAGAACTGAAAGCGTTCGCTAAGGTATCGCTGGAACCGGGCCAGACCCGGCAGGTGACGCTGGCGCTCGACGAACGAGCCTTCTGCTACTACGACCCGGCGCACAGTCGCTGGGTCGCCGAAGCTGGCACATTTGATATTCTGGCCGGTAGTTCGTCAGCCGATATCCGGCTCCGTCAGCGCGTTATCCTGCGCGATGGGACACCACTGCCGTCCATCATCGGCATAGACAGCACGCTGGGCGACTGGATGGCCGACCCGCGCGGCATGACTGTCCTGGGGCCGGTGCTGGAGCAGATGTTCGGCGCACAGAGCGCGGACGCGCTCGGCGTGGATATGATGCGTTTCTTCCAGCATCTGCCGCTGACCGTTCTGCTGGGCTTCACCGGGCACAATGCGGATCGTTCGCCGGAGGAGATCGCGGCGGAACTGGTGGCAAAGGTCCACCAGGCGCAGTAACCGGGTTCTGGTTGATACCGCTGCCCACTTCAGCATTACCACAGACGAGGTGGGCAGCGAACCAGTTAGTTCTGTCTGACAAATCTGACGCCTCGCACCTGCATCGATCACCGCACCCAAAGCCACGCCATATGACGGATAGGACCGGTCTCCATCATCTGTTAGCGTAAACACTGTCAATTAACGGTAGCTACAGGGAGCACGATATGGGAAACGATCATGACGCAGACAAGAATCAGGACGACAGCCAGGCTGGGACCGATCACAGCAAGCATGAAATCATGTTCCGTAACCGCTTCTGGGTCTCGCTGCTGCTGACCATTCCGGTGCTGCTGTACAGCGGCACGATTCAGGATTGGTTCGGCTTCACCATGCCGGAGTTCACTGGCAGCACGCTGATCGCGCCCGGATTCGGACTGGCGATATTCGCCTACGGTGGCTTACCCTTTTTGCAGATGGCCGTGCCGGAGGTTCGCAGCCGCCAGCCGGGCATGATGACACTCATCTCGCTGGCGATTAGCGTGGCGCTGGTCTACAGCCTGTACGCCCTGGTGAGTGACGAGGGCATGAGCTTCTTCTGGGAGATGGCGCTGCTGATCGACGTCATGCTGCTGGGCCACTGGATGGAGATGCGCAGCGTGCGCCAGGCTTCGGGCGCGCTCAACGAACTGGCCGCGCTCATTCCCGACACCGCCGAACGCATCGACGACAACGGCGATACCGAAGAAGTCCCGGTCAGCGAGCTTGAATCGGGCGATATGGTCCTGGTGCGTCCCGGCGCCAGCGTACCAGCAGATGGTGAAATCGTCGAAGGCCACTCAGAACTCAACGAGGCGATGATTACCGGCGAGTCGCAGCCGGTCGCAAAAGAAGAAGGCGACGAGGTGATCGGCGGCACCGTCAACGGTGACGGCAGCCTGCGTGTGCGCATCACAGCCACCGGCGACGAAACCGCGCTGGCCGGCATCATGCGACTGGTGGACGAAGCCCAGAGCAGCAAATCGCAGACGCAGATGCTGGCGGACCGCGCCGCTGGCTGGTTGTTCTACATCGCGCTCGGCGTGGCGGCGATCACGGCTGTCGCCTGGACGCTGGCGACCGGCTTCGACAGCGCCGTGCTGGAACGAGTGGCGACCGTGCTGGTAATCGCCTGCCCGCACGCGCTGGGCCTGGCGATTCCGCTGGTGGTGGCCATCAGCACGGCACTGGGCGCGAGCAACGGCATTCTCATCCGCGACCGGCGCGCGCTGGAGGCGGCCCGGCAGATCGACACGGTGGTATTCGACAAAACCGGCACACTGACCGAAGGGCGTTTTGGCGTGGTCGATCTGGCGCTGGCCGAGGGCTGGTCTGAAGAGCGCGCCCTGGCGCTGGCACTGGGTGTCGAAGGCGACTCCGAGCATCCAATCGCCCAGGGCGTCCGGGCCAGGGCCGAAGAATCGGACGTGGAGCCGGTACAGGTGAGTGACTTCGAGGCCATCAAGGGGCGCGGCATCCAGGCGACACACGACGGCCAGACCGTCTATATTGGCGGGCCGAGCCTGTTGGAAATGCGGGAAATCGAACTCAACGACGACATGGTAACCTTCCGCCAACAGGCCAACGACAACGCGCAGACTGTCGTTTACATGCTGGTCGAAGATGAGGTCACAGCCGCCTTCGCCCTGGCCGATGTGGTGCGTGATGAGAGCCGGGCAACCATCGAACGCCTGCACGAAATGGAGATTGAGGTGGCCATGCTGACGGGCGACAGCCAGGCGGTGGCCGAGGCGGTGGCCCGCGAGATCGGCATTGATACGGTTTTTGCCGAGGTGCTGCCAGAACACAAAGACGAGCGAATCGCGGAGCTTCAGGAACAGGGCAAGCGTGTGGCGATGGTTGGCGATGGCGTCAACGATGCCCCTGCCCTCACACGCGCCGACATCGGTATCGCCATTGGCAGCGGAACCGACGTCGCTATTGAATCCGCCGGAATTATCCTCGTACACAGCAATCCGCTGGATGTGGTCAAGATATTCACGCTCAGCCGCGCCACATATCGCAAAATGATCCAGAATCTGCTGTGGGCCACCGGCTATAACGTCGTCGCGCTGCCACTGGCTGCGGGCGTACTGGCACCCTTTGGCTTTATCCTGTCGCCGGCGGTGGGCGCCGCGCTGATGTCGGCCAGCACGGTTGTCGTCGCCGTGAATGCGCAGTTTCTGCGCCGGCTGGATTTCGGCAGCTCGCCAGCCTGACCGCCGCGCTGAGTCGAAAGAAACACCGATTTTTCGACAGCCGGCGGCATGGTGGGCAACATGAGGACTGGATGTGAAAACCTACAATCGCGCAAAATCCTTGCAATATGGCGAATCGTCGATTATAGTCATTGTCAGTATGCCGCGTTTCACACCGAACGTCATAACAGGCTGTCGTCAGGTTGCTTGCATCAAGCGAACAGCGACATCCCTTCGCGGGTAATTTTGCGGCGTGAGTCCGAAGCGGATTGCGTCGGAATACGGCATCGGCTTGTTATAAACCTACAGCGGAGTTCCCCGTCGAACTATGCTGGACATCGTTGTGACTGCGGCATGCCTGAACACGGTATGGTAGCAGGCATACCCGGTGTTCAGCATTTTGTTTACTTTACGAGAGGAGTTCCCATGCGTAAACTACTGATCCTTGCTCTGGTGGCAGTACTGGTACTTGGTACATCCCTGACTGCCTTCGCCCAGGACGACCCGATTGTGGTCGGTTCGAAAGACTTCACCGAAAACCAGCTTCTGGGCTGGATGATCTACCTGGTGCTGGAAAACGCCGGCTATGAGGTGGAGAATCGCATCAATCTGGGCGGCACAGCGGTTAACCGCGATGCGCTCAAGGCAGGCGAGATCGATGTGTACCCTGAGTACACTGGCACCAGCCTGCTGTTCCATCTGCCAGACGATATCCCTGGTTTTGAAGCCCCTGAGGGCGTCCCCAACGACCCAGTCGATTCCTATGTGACTGTGTCGGCGCTGGACGCTTCGGTGAACGACCTGGTGTGGCTCAACCCGTCCCCGGCCAATAACGTGTATGCCTGGGCCGTGATGCGTGACTTTGCCGAAGAAAACGACCTGTATACCGCTGCCGACCTGGCCGACTATGTCAACGCTGGCGGCGAGGTGGTACTGGTCACCAATGACGAATTCGCCACCCGTCCTGACGGTGTTGCTTCGTTTGAAAATACCTACGGTTTTGAACTTTCCCCGGACCAGATCATCGTGATCGCTGGCGCGATCCCGGCGCAGACGCTGCAGGCGCTCAACGAAGGCGCCAACAACGCCAACTTCGCCATGGCGTATGGTACCGCCGGTTCGCTGGTGGCCTACGACATGATCCTGCTGGAAGACCCGGAAAACGCGCAGCCGATCTACGCGAACGCACCAGTGTTCCGTGGTGAAGTCATCCGCGCCAACCCGGAAATCGTCCCGCTGCTGCACCCGATGCTGGCGCTGCTGGATAACACCACCCAGCAGGAACTCAACGCCCGCGTAGACGTTGACGGCGAAGCCGCCGAAGCGGTTGCTCGCAGCTTCCTGACCGAAAACGGTTTCCTCGACGAATAACCCAGAAAACGAGAGAGGCGCCACCGCACAGCAGAAACAGCGGTGACACCTCTTAACTTCGTAGGCAGAAAACGTCACACGGGATGGCCGGTGGCCGCCGGTCATCCCAACATCTTCTGTAGCGCGCATTATATAGCAAATCAGGTAACGGAGGATAGCACCATCAACATCAACCGGCTTGCACTCGTCGGCAGTACGATTGGCTTGCTCGGCTTTTTCTTCCTGCCGCTCATTGAGCTAAAGCCCAATCGTATCGCCTCCGGCATTTCATATAACCTACTGGAGTTCAACCAGGACCTGCGTTACCTTATGCTGTTTCTGCTGGTTCTGCTGGTGTTCTCGCTGGCTTTTCGCCGCGATGAACAATCACGCGGCTGGCTGGTAGCCCTGGTTGGCAACGTCATCATACTACTCACCCTGATCTTACCGGCCATGGCTGGCGAGCAGCTCCTGGCCAACGCGACTGAACTATTTGGCGAAACCGTGCGCCTGAACCCGCGTATTCTGCCATCGGCGGCGATGGCGGTGGGTTTGCTGGCGGGCTACGTCATCATCTATGCCGGCATCGGCGACCTTCGACGCAGCGGCGCGGGTCGCCTGGCAATCGCTGGCTATTCGTGGATGTGGCTGCCTGTCGCTGGTATTCTGTTCACGCAGGGCAGCTTTGATATTTATTCGATCGTTGTGGAGTTCGACACCAACGGTGAACTGCTGGGTCAGCGCTTTATCGAGCATCTGACGTTCGTCAGCATCTCAATCCTCACCGGCTCGGTCATCGGCATTGGCCTGGGACTGTGGGCGTCGCGCGATGAACGACTGGCTCCGGTCATCCTGTATGCGGTCGGCATCATCCAGACAATCCCCAGCCTGGCGCTGTTCGGTCTGCTGCTGCTGCCGCTGGCCCGCTTCGGCGACCAGCTATTCACCGATATTCTGGTAATCTTCCTGGTGACACTGGCTGTCGCCGTGGTCATTGGCGTCGTTTTCGTGCGCTTCCAGAACCGCTTTCCGGACGCTGTGCGCCCGGTAGGGCTGATTGCGACCGCCATCGCCAGCGCCATACCGCTGGCACTGCTCACCATTATTACCGTCAGCTTCCTGTTCCGCATCAGCCTGCTGGCGCTGACCAACGACCAATTCGCCAGCCAGCGTGAACTGGTAGCGGCGCTGCTGGTGGGCGCTGTTGTCGTGTGGGCACTGTTCCGCAAAGGCGGGTTGTTGCGCAAACGGGTTCCCCGGCGCGCCCGCCCGTATGTACGCTATGCCGGGATCGGACTGGGCGCGGTGGGCGGCGTCGTGATAGCGGTGTTGCTGGTGCAGTCGGCCCAGTTCTTCCTGCGGAATGTGGAAGGCACGGATGTGCTCACCATCCGCGACCTGGGTGTTTCCGGCATCGGTGTCGCCCCGGCGTTGATCGCATTGACGCTGTATTCGCTGCTGCCGCTGGTCCGTAACACGTATGCTGGCCTCAACAATGTGGACCCGGCCATCATCGACTCCGGCAAGGGCATGGGCATGACGCCGGTACAGATTTTCTTCCGTATCGAGCTACCGCTGGCAATCCCGGTAATTGTTGCCGGTGTGCGTAACGCGGGTGTCGCCCTGGTCGGCATCGGTACCATCGCCTCAGTGATCGGCGGTGGCGGGCTGGGTGACTTCGTGCTGCAGGGCATTATCAATACATCCATCGACCTGATTCTGCTCGGCGCGTTACCGGCTATCATCCTGGCGCTGATTCTGGATGGCGGCCTGCGCGGCATCGAGCGTATTATCACTTCGCCCGGAATCCGGCAATAATCGCAGAGGTATCGACCACACATGATCGAATTCAAAGACGTTGTCAAAGAATACCCCAACGGCTTCCGCGCCGTTGATGAGTTGAATATGGTCATTCCAGACGGTGAGATCACCGTGCTGATTGGTCCATCGGGCTGCGGCAAAACGACCAGTATGCGCATGATTAACCGCCTGATCCCGATAACTAAGGGGCAGATTCTGATCGACGGGCGCGACATCAACGAGATGCCAGTCGAAGAACTGCGGCGCAACATCGGCTACGCCATTCAGCAGATCGGCCTGTTCCCGCACATGACGGTGTTTGAAAACATCGCCATCGTGCCCCGGCTGCTCAACTGGGAAGAGGATCGCATCCGCCATCGCGTTGATGAACTGCTGGACCTGGTGGGACTGGACGCCGATATTTACCGTGACGTTTACCCGCGCCAGATGTCCGGCGGCCAGCAGCAGCGTGTGGGCGTGGCCCGCGCTCTGGGAGCCGACCCGCCCATTATGCTGATGGACGAACCGTTCGGCGCCATTGACCCCATTACGCGTGAAGTGCTGCAGGACGAGTTTTTGCAGATTCAGGAGCGCGTCGGCAAGACGATTGTTTTTGTGACGCACGACATCGACGAAGCGATCAAAATGGGCGACCGCATCGCCATCCTGCGCGACGGCAGACTGATCCAGTTCGATACGCCCGAAACAATCCTGGCGCATCCAACCAGCAACTTCGTCCGCAACTTCGTCGGCTCCGACCGGCAGCTCAAACGCCTGGGCCTGATTCGCGTCAGCGAGTTGATGGAAACCGAGATTCCCAAAGTCACGATCCACGCATCCATCCAGGATGTGCTGACCGCCTGCGAAAAATACAAGGTGCGTTCGGTGTTCGTGGTTGACAGCGAGTCGAAGCGTCTCAAAGGCTGGGTGGACAAAGAAGCCGCCGAAAGCAGTAACTCGCTGGTGGACGCCATGAACGAATCACCGTACTACGACATCGCCGTGCGCGAGACAGCCACCGCCCGTGAGGCTCTGAGCGCCATGATCGCGCGCGGCTTCCGCGTGACACCGGTCGTGGACAATCACGGTCGGCTGAAGGGCATCATCCGGCTGCGCGCGCTGCAGGATCTGGCGATCTTCAGTGAAAGCACCAACGGCGAGACAACCGGAGAGGCGATCAGTGGCTGAGAAGGTAGAGACGACTCTGGACACGCAGCAACAGATGTCGCCACGTCTGGTGTCAGCGCGGCGGGGTTATGTGCCGATAGCCGGTGTGGTATGGCTGGTGCTGGCGCTGGCGCTGTTCGCCATCAGCGATTACGAATTCTCGCTAAACGAACGCCAGACCCGCCCGCGTATCGCCGTAGAGCGCGTCGAAACCGGGGAACCGAACACGATGCTGCTGTACACCACTGGCCAGTTTTTCTACGGCGACATCAACTCGTCGATGCTGCCCGAAGGTGACGAAAGCTATAGCAGTCGCGCCGAAGGTTTGCAGGGTTCAGAACTGGCACGCACAATCTTCGAGGCAGATTTCAGCATCACCGGCCTGACGATGGCCGAAGAGCGTATCGTGGCCGCTGAGGAAGAACTCGAAGATGTACTCGAGGATGCCTTTGAAGAAGGTGATGGCGTTGATGTCGATGAAGAGGTCGTCGCCACTCAAGGCGAGATCGTCGTCACCTTCGAGCCTGATTCCAACATCGAACGGGCACTGGAACGCATCGACGACGCGATCAACACGTACTTCCCACGTGCCGGACTGGCGCCGAACCTGTGGTTGCCCGGCGTCGCCGGCAGCGATGAGACCGTGCTGCGTATCCAGACCATCGACACCGGCATATTGCTGTTCTGGTTCGCGCTGCTGTACGCTGCCATTGAAGCCGGGCTGGGCTTCGCGCTGCGTGCCAGCGACGATAAGCTAATCGCCCCGCTGGTGCGCGCGGTGGGTGTGTTCCTGCTGGCGTGGTCGTTCTTCGGTCACATGCCGTTGTGGGATTATGTGCTCAACTTCGTCTTCCCTACCAGCTCGCAGCTTTTCCATCCCAGCGCAACCGTGATCGGCTTCACGGCGGAACACCTGGAACTGGTGATCGTCTCGTCATTTGTGACGGTGCCATTGGGCCTGCTGATCGGCATTCTGGTCACACGCGAGGCTTACCACGACTTCCTACCGCTGGCGAATAACATCGTCAACAGCGGCCAGACCATCCCCACGCTGGCTGTGGTGGCCATCATGGCGCCCATCATCGGCTTTGGCTTCTGGCCGGCCATCATCGCGCTGGTCCTTTACGGGCTGCTGCCAGTGGTGCGCAACACCATTACCGGCCTGGAAAACGTCGATAATTTTATCATCGACTCAGCCAAAGGTATGGGCCTCACCAACACGCAGATTCTGTTCCAGATCGAGATTCCCATCGCCAGCCGTATCATCATGGCCGGTATCCGTACCAGCATGGTGATTAACGTCGGCACGGCGACGCTGGGCGCATTTGTCGGCTCCGGCGGGCTGGGCGTACCCATCGCCAGCGGACTATCAACCACGACTTATGCGCTGGTGATGCTGGGCGCGCTGCCAGCGGCTTTGCTGGCGATCCTGATCGACTATGTACTCGGTCGGGTCGAGTTCGTGGCCACACCCAAGGGCCTGCAGATCGAATCATAGGCTGTCGCTTCAACCTTCACAGGGGGAACCCGCTAAGGCTTCCCCCTGTAAAACGCAATTCTCCTCACATCACCGACCAGACTTATCAGCCCGGTGAATGCGGCACGAAAAACAACAGCCCCGGCGTCAACGAGCGATCGCTATCCAGACAATTCGCTTCGGCCAGGCGGTCGGCGGTGGTGCCAGTCGTCTCTGCCAGCGATGCCAGTGTGTCATCCGGGCCAATGTGATAGGTCATCCAGCCATCCGGCAGTTGCGCAACACAGGCAGTCGCCGCGCTCGGTTGCGGAAGCTGTGGCGGGTCCGGGGTGGCCGAGATCACACAGGTCACATCGTCACAGGTTGCGGTAGTGCTGGTGGCGCCCATCGTGACCAGGACCGGCTCTGTCCGCCAAACCGGGTCCAGCATCTGCCGAGCGCCAACCTCAGCGCAGTTGGGAAGAATCGGCAGCACATCCACCGCCTGCGTCCGTATAACTAAGCATTCGCCCGGCGCCAGCTCCGTTGCGCCAAAATGCGTGCCACTTAACCAGGTGCCGTTGTCCACCGCCAGGCGGAGGTTCGCCAGCGGAAAAGGAGCCTGGGCGGCGTTAATCAGCGTTACAGCGCCCTCGACACGACGCGACATGAGCAGCGTCGGCTGTGTGGGCGCTGGTGAGGGTGCCTGTTTGAGAGGCAGAATCCAGTTCGAGTGGCGAATGTTGAACGGCACTCTGCTCAAATTCGTGGTAGGGTCAATCAACAACTGACGGGAGCGACTGTTCAACGACGACATCACCCAGGCCCGGATTTCGATCTGCTCGTAGCCTTCGGCCCGTAGTTCATCGGTCAGGAAGTGAGCGAAACGCAGGATCATAGCGGGCCGGCTCGACATCTTGCCGATCTGCCGGTTGTTGAGATACTCCCTGGCATCGATGGCCCATGTACTGCCCGTCTTAGGGTCACTGGCAAAGAACTGCGCCCGGCTGCTCTTGTCACGCAGCTTCATCCGCCACGCGAGGTTGTGCCCTTCTTCGGTCCAGTTGACATTGCTCGGATAAAACCAGTGCCGCAGCGGCAGCGCGATCTGAACGGCAAAAAACACACCAACAGCGCCCACCAGCGCCCAGTTACGCCGCGTGACTACTGGCAGCCGCTGCGCGATTGGCGGCGCTCTGAAGCCCAGGCGGAACCAGTGCGGCGGCAGATACAGAAAGGTGATGGCCAGTGAAAACCAGGGGAAAATGCCGATGTTGAACAGGCGGAAGTTCGACAGGTGAAACACAAACGCCAGTAACAGCGCCAGCAGACGGGTACGCGGCCACAGCAGCAGCGGCACGACCAGCAAATCGAACAGCATGCCGCCGTAGCTGAAGATATACACCATCCAGTCTTCAGTAAACCACTGGCCAATAACCGGAAAGTCGGCGCGTGCCGCCAGCCAGCTACGCATTGGCTCGCCGCGCAGCCAGTCCGCATTGATTTTGGCCAGCCCGCCGAAGAAGTAAACAACCGCCATCTGCCCGCGCAACAGCCACAGCGACCAGACCGGGGCCGTTTCTGAACGAATAGCAGGCCGCAACAAGCTATCCAGCGATAACGCTCGATGCGCTGGGACGAAGATCAGCAGGAAACTGATGAGGCAGATGAGATAAAAGTGGTTGAGATACTGCGTCTGGTCCAGGAGAAAAACATACGTAAACCCCAGCCAGAACAGCGCCATACTCACCCGGTAGAACAGGCCCACCAGTATCAGGATCGAGAGAGCGCCCAGCCCGTAAAACAGCCAGAACATGCCGTCCCCAGGCAGCGGATGAACCCACTCGAAGCCGTAATACTTGAAGTAGAACGTCGGCTCGACGTAGTAACGGAAGATGCGGTCGTAACGGAAGTAACGCCACACTTCCCACAACATAATGATGCCAAAAGCCACCCGGAAGAAAACCAGCGGCATAATATCGACCGGCGCGAACAGCCGCCGGGTTTGTGCCAGCATCGTTTTCATGATATCCCGTAACAACTAATCGTCATCGTCGTCATACGGGTCATCGTCATCATACAGGTCATCGTCATCATACAGGTCGTCGTCGTCGTACAGGTCATCGTCATCATACAGGTCGTCGTCGTCGTACAGGTCATCGTCATCATACAGGTCGTCGTCGTACAGGTCATCGTCATCATACAGGTCATCATCATCTGGCGATGGTGGTGGATTCGTGGCTTGCGGTGCTGGTGGATTTGTAATCGGGGGCGCGTTTGTGGCGATAGGCGTGTTAAAAACCGGCACGCGCGGCACAAACAACAGTTGCCCCGTTACAATCAGCGACTCTTCCAGGCAGTTCACACGCCGCAGCTCGTCGACGGTTGACGCGGTGGCCACAGCCAGCGCCGACAGCGTATCGCCAGATTGGACGTGATACGTCACCCAGCCCGGCGGAAGCTGCGCGATGCAGGTCTGCGGCGGCGTTGATGAAGGCACATCGGTCAGGGTCGCAGTCTGTGTCGGTGCCGGTGTCGGCGTGCGGGTCGCGGTCTGCGTTGGCGATGGCGTGTGCGTCTCGGTCGTCGTCGGCGTTAGCGAGGGCATAACCGAGGGTGTCGCTGTCACGGTCGGCATCGGTGTCAGCGTCAGCGGTTGTATGTCATCTTCACGGTCGTCATCGTCTGCCAGTTCAATCGACAGCGCCAGCAGGGTGCGGGTGGGCGTTGTCGCCGCCCGCACGTCGATCTGTTCGCCGATAGTCGCGGTTTGCGCGCCAGGGGTGCCAGGCGGCACTTGCAGCACCAGCCCACTGACCATCCAGCGGTCGTCATTCTGCACTTCAACCCGACCCCTGAACGACACGGTTTCGGCGCGACCAGCAGCCAGCAGTTCACCGATTTCGTCAATGCGCCGCCCGGCAAATTGCTCACGCAGGGTTCCGTTGGTATCAAAAGGCAGCAGCGCATTTTCGGACAGACGTTTGACCCCATACAGCGTGTCACCCGGCAGCGTGTTCTGCGCGTACACCATCACCACCGCGAAGATCAGTATCACCGCCGCTGCCAGCGACAGGAGCCTCGCCGGGAAGCGCAGAATTCGGGACGAGGGCGCACGCTGAACCGGGACAGCGGAATCCCCCTGCAGGGCGGCCAGTACTCTGGCACGCCCACGAGCCTTAGCCGCAGCGATCTCGGCCTGGTCCGGCAAGGCTGCCAGCGCCTGTCTGTGCGCTTCGAGCAGGGGCCGCAGTTGCGTGGCATGGCCTGGATGTGCCAGCAGACAGTCCTGGATGCTCTGGCCTGCCTGCAGCCGATCCAGACTGTCGTTGAGGGCATCCAGCAGCGATGTGCTGCTACTCATCGGCCACCTCGCCTTCGATAATGCGGCGCAGGGTATCCAGCGCCCGGAACTGAAGCGACTTCACCGCGCTAATGGATTTACCCATCACGTCAGCCGTTTCCTGCAAACTCAGGGCCTGCCCAAAGCGCAGGACGACGACTTCCTGCTGCTCTGGCGCCAGCATGCGCAGCACCTGACGAACACGGGAGACATCTATGCGCCGCAACAGGTCGGACTCCAGACTGTCTTTTTCTTCGGGCAGCCACTCATCCAGAGTCTGGACGGGCATGCGTTTGGCCTGTCCGTAATGGTCGCTGATCTCTGACCGGGCCACACGGAACAACCAGCCACGCAGACTCTGGCGTGGTGCATTGGGGCCTCGCAAAGCGACAACCAGCTTCACGAAAACATCGCTTGCCAGGTCCTCAGCAATCAAGGCATCGCCAGTCCGCAGTCGAATAAACTGGTAGATGGGCGAAAAATATGTCTCGTAAATGGTCATTACAGCCTGTTGGTCACCCTCACGCGCGCGCGCCAGTAGCTGACTTTCCTCGGTGACATCGGGCAGGATGAGTACGATCATCGATGGCAGCAACCTTGCATAGCAAATGTGCGAAGGTAACTATAGCGAATACATAAACTAATCCCCAACACGAATACGCTGAGAATTTGCCTGAGCAACAGCGCGAGGCGGGCTATCCTGATGAACATAGCCCGCCTCAGCACCGCTTACGCGCCCAGCTTAATCGTCCCAGTCGTCATCGTCGTCATCGTCCCAGTCATCATCATCGTCGTCGTCCCAGTCGTCATCGTCGTCGTCGTCCCAGTCGTCATCGTCGTCGTCGTCCCAGTCGTCATTGCTGTCGTCGTTCCAGTCGTCATTGCTGTCGTCGTTCCAGTCGTCATTGCTGTCGTCGTTCCAGTCGTCATCGTCGTCATCGTCCCAGGACGTGCCGGGGCTGGTCGGGCTGCCGACGCTGTCTGAACCGCTGGAGTCATCGCTGCGACCGGGGACTTCGATTCTCAGCCGGGAGCCGGTCATCGCATCCACATAGATTTCGACACCGTTGCTGAGTTCGACTTCCCATACCATACGGTCTCCCAGCGTCTCCCGATAGACATCAGTGACTATGGCATTCGGATACACTTCCAGAGCAATTGCGGCGGCCTGCGAGCGGGTAATGGCGACGGTGCTTTCCTCAAAACCATCATCATTGTTGGAGCGGTCATCGTCGCTGTCGTCCTCGTCATCGACATACAGCGCGACCAGGTCACCGCCGATACGGTAGAATTCGACCTCGACCATTTCACCAACCCGCACGTCGTCATCAAAGTCTGCGCGGCTGACATCGATCTGGCGTCCGTTAACGGTGATCGTATTTCCAGAGATCGCCTGGAGCGTTCCGCGCACGGTTACATCGTAGTCGTCATCATCACGGCGGCGGTCGTCATCGCGGTCATCGCTGTCATCATCGTCACGCTCCACGCGGTAGACCATCCAGTCGCCATCGACCAGACGAGCCTCAGCCCGGATGAAATCGCCCAAACGGATCGGGTCTTCGAAAACGGCGTTGGTAATGTTGAGTGCCATGCCATTGACGGTCAGGGTGGCCGTATCCAGCGCCTCGATCACACCAATGATCTCGACATCGTCATCCCAGTCGTCGCCATCGTCGTCAACGATATAGACCGCAACCGGCGCACCGTCGATCCATTGTGCATAGATCTCTACCGGCTCACCCACCACCAGCCGCACATCGTCTTCAATCAGTGCCTGGCTGATATCGAAGAACAGCCCATTCAACACGAGCAGATCGGCGTTGATGGCCTGGATACGTCCCTCAGTCTCAATCAGTGGCGGTTGTGACCCCTCATCGGTGGTCTGGGCATTCGCGGCTACCGCGCCCAGAAACATCAGCATGACGATCAGTGATAGGCGAACGAGCTTTTTCCAGTTCATGTTTTCTCTCTCCTGCTTCTGTTAACCGATTGTGACCGGCACTTTCTCAGCGCCGTACAACCATACAGACCGTATATCCACAAAAAGGTTTCGGTGAATTTGGCAGCAGATCGTTTCTCTCATCTGTGGTTTAAGTTACAGCCACTGGCTAACGCTGGGAATTGTCAAAGACCAGCCTGAGACGACAATCATGCCGCCTGCCGGTGTCGCCTCAGGACAGCCGACCTGTTTTTGACAAAGTCTGCATCTGTTGTCATAATCAGGAAAAATACACAGTATATACCGGTCTATCACAGTATGAATATTGTTTTTGATTTGGACAAAAACAGTTCAGAACAACTCTATCTTCAATTACGCCGCAACATCCTGCAGGCCATCCGCGCTGAGGTGCTGGCACCCGGCCAGCAGATGCCTTCGATTGCGGAACTATGCAAACAGACCGGCATCAGTCGCATGACGGTGAGGCGGGCGCTGGACCAGCTTGTACGCGAACGCTGGCTGTACACGGTGCCGGGCAAGGGCACCTTCGTCTCACAGAAGCTTCGCGTCGAACAAAGTATGCAGCATCTGATGGGCTGGACAGACGAGATCAGGTCCAAAGGTCTGCAACCATCCACCCGTCTCGTGAGTGTCCACACCATCGCGTCCTCGCCCTCAGTCGCCAGTACATTAAGCCTGTCCCAGGGTGATGCCGTTTACGAAATCGTTCGGGTACGTCTGGCAAACGATATCGCGCTGGCTGTCGAAACAGCGTATCTATCCAGCAACCTCTTTCCCGAACTCGACCGGTACATGAAAGAGGGCCGGTCCCTGTATCACATCCTGAGTGACAAATACCAGATACTGCTGGTCCGCGCGTTTCAGTCTATCGAAGCTGGCGCGGCGGACAAGCAGACTGCCGAGCTGCTGGCCGTTCCGATGGGCGAACCTGTCCTGATTACCGAACGCATCTCTTACGACACACTCGACAGGCCCGTTGAATACGTGCGCGCCAGGCACCGCTCCGGGCTGATTCGTTTCGTGGCAGAACTGAACACCGAACTCGCTTCAGGTCAGACGGCAGTCCGCGAAGTCAGCAGCAAATTTCGAGATTTCACCCATTAAAGCCAAAGGAGGTAAACCAGCGTCATAGTCCCGTTCTTCACTTACATGGACATCGAATAGAAACTGTAAGGAGATTTCGCATGAAAAAGATGACCGTCCTTTTGTTGATCCTGCTGCTTGCCTTCTCAAGCTCTGTTCTGGTCGCTCAGGAGCAGGAACCGGTCACAGTCACGTTCTGGTCGCACACCCATCCACCGATGGTGGACCTCAACGAGCAGTTGATCGCTGAATACATGGAACTCAACCCGCATGTCACGATCGAATACCAGGTGATCCCCAACAACCTGTTCTTCGAGACCATGCTGGTTTCCACCAGCACGGGCGTGGGGCCGGATGTGATGAATATGGGTAACGCGCAGTTGGTCTCAGACTATCTGCCGCGCGGCCTGGTGGCCGAGCTTGACGTCGAGGCCCTGGGCTTCGAGTCGCTCGACGATCTGCTGGCGACATACGTCCCCAACGCGCTCTCCGGCGCGATGGTCGATGGCAGCTACTACGGCCTGCCCAGCGAGATCAACACCGACATGCTGGCCATCTACACCCCGGACCTGGTTGAAGCGGGCTACCCTGAGGACTGGGCGCCGGCCACCTGGGACGAACTGGGTGAAGTCGCTGGTGAACTGAGCCGCTTCGATGAGGATGGCAACCAGACCCATCGTGGTTTCGACCTGGTCTACCTGCATGCCGGATGGTTCTCCAACCAGTTCCAGACGCTGGCCATACAGACCGGATGCACCTACTACAACGACGATCTGACCGAGAGCACCATCAACTCGCCGGAGTGTGTGGCTGCCGCGCAGATCTGGCACGACATGATCTTTGAGTATCAGGCGGCCAACCCCAGCCTGTCCTCGCGCGAGTCGACCGTGCCGCTGCAGGACTACATCGACGGCACCGTGACCATGACCTTTATCCAGCCCTGGGGCATGGAACTGGTCCGCCAGGGTGACCCGGAGCGCTGGGAAAATACCCGCCTGGTGGCGCTGCCACAGGTTGACCCCGAAAACCCGAGCAACAAGATCAATGCCTACTACTGGGCCGTGAACAGCGGCAGCGAAGTCCAGGAAGAAGCCTGGAAGTTCATCGCTTTCATGGCATCGCATCCGGGCCGGTGGCTGGTGGATGTCAACTTCCTGCAGGGTAACGTCGGCATGGACGAGCTGCCGGAAGCAGCGGACTTCCCCTATGCCGATCAGTGGATGGTCGGCCTGGATTCGGGTGACTTCTTCCAGCTTTACCCGGCTGCCAACGAAACCCACGAAGCGCTGCGCGTCGCACTTGAGAACATTCTGTTCAACAACACCGACATTCAGAGCACGCTGGACAACCTGAAAGCTGAACTGGACTTTATTCTCCAGTAAGCCCGCTGGTTCTCTGAAAATGGGCGGGTGGGCAGCAATCCACCCGCCCATTCCAACACTTTAAGTCGTTGAGGAAGTCAGAGCTAATGGCAAACCGTACCGATCGCCTGTCTGCGCAGCGTATATCAGCACGGACCATCCTTCAGAGTCGCTTGTTTACCTATCGAACCCGGCAGCAGGTATGGGGCCTCCTGTTCGCGCTGCCAGCGGTAACGCTGTTCGCAGTTTTCGCCATTTATCCCATTATCCAGACGTTCTATATCAGTTTCTTTGACTACGATCTGGTGAATACGCCGGATTTCGTTGGCATGGGCAACTACGAGACGATCTTCGACTCGCCCATCTTCATTAACTCGATCCAGTTTACATTCGTTTATGCATTTGGCACTTATATCCCCACGCTGATACTGGCGCTTATACTGGCGCTTACTCTGAACGCGCGGCTTCCGTTTCGCGGCTTCTGGCGGATGATGAACTTCATCCCGGTGGTGATCTCGTGGGTGGTGGTGTCGGTCGTGTGGAAGCTGATGTTCCACCGTAACGGGTTGTTCAACGCCGGGCTGGACTCGCTGGGCATCATGACACCGGACTGGCTGCTGTCCACAACTTATGCACCTTTCGCCATCATCATCCCCAGCATCTGGAAAGAGTTGGGTTTTTACATGGTGATCTTCCTGGCCGGGCTGCAAAACATACCCCATGTCTATTATGAGGCCAGCAAAATCGACGGCGCTTCGTCGCTGCAGTCGTTCCGCTTTATCACCGTACCACTGCTGCGTCCAACCATTGCGCTGGCGATTGTGATCTCGCTCATCGAAGGGCTGAAGGTCTTCATTCCACCCTTTGTGATGACCCAGGGCGGCCCAGCCGGCAGTACCCGCGTGATGGCACTCATCATTTATCAGACGGCGTTCGCCAATGGGCGCTTTGGTCGCGCATCGGCGATGGCCGTTATCCTGTTCCTGATTATTCTGTCGATTACACTGATTCAGAATCGACTTTACGGCACCCGTCGCGATATCTATTAGACCTGAGACTGTTCATCATCATGACGAAACGATTCGCACAAGTTCAAAACCCCCTGCAAATCGCGCTCCTCATCGGGATTATCATTCAGACGATGGTGATGATGGTTCCGCTGGCCTACATGCTGTCCACATCGTTCAAAGCGCAGAACGAGGTGTTTTTGCTGCCTATCCGCTGGATACCGGCAGAGCTGCTGGTCGAGAACTACACCACACCTCTTGAGGAAAGACCCTTCCTGCGCTGGTTCTTCAACAGCGCCTTTGTCGCGATATCCAGCACGATACTGGTGGTGCTGACGTCGGCGCTGGCCGGCTACAGCTTCGCCAAGTTCAAGTATCCAGGGCGGGATTTTCTGTTCTGGACAATCCTCGCCACCATGATGATCCCCCTTGAGGCGATGATCGTGCCGCTGTTTATTCTGGTGCGTGACCTGGGCTGGCTCAATACTTACCAGGGGTTGATTATTCCTGCCGGCGGCAGCGCCTTCGGCATCTTCCTGATGCGACAACATATGCTGGCCATGCCAGACGAACTCATCGAGGCGGCACGGATTGACGGTGCCAGCGAGGTAGGCATCTTCTGGCGGATTGTGCTGCCGGTGAACCAGCCGGCGCTGTCCGCGCTGGGGATTTTCGCCTTTATGTGGAACTGGAACAGCTTCCTGTATCCGCTGCTGGTCGCCAACCGCGACGAAATGCGCACGCTGCCCATCGGCCTGGCATCCTTCGAGAGCGCCTACAGTACCAATTATCCGCAGTTGATGGCCGTATCCGTTCTGGCGATTTTGCCGGTGCTGCTGGTGTTCTTTGTTCTGCAAAACAAGTTTATCGAATCAATGGCGCTCACTGGCGTCAAAGGATAGCGCAACATGTCGAATTCATCTGTTTTGGAGTCGCTTGAAGGCGGCCTGATTGTCTCGTGCCAGACGCAGCCCCCACTGGGCACACCGGAAATCACCGGGCTGATGGCCCAGGCTGCGGTCGAAGCGGGCGCGGTCGGTATCCGCGCCAATGGGCCGGAACATGTCGCCGCCGTGCGCGAGCGAGTGTCCGTGCCTGTACTGGGCATCAATAAGCAGCGCTTCGAGGACTCCCAGGTTTACATCACACCCACACTCGAATCGGCGCTGGTGGTTATCGAAGCTGGCGCGGAGATCGTGGCCCTGGACGGCTCCCCCGCTCCCCGCCCCACTGGCATCGACCTGCGCACACTGATCGATGCCATCCACGAGCGGGGCGCGCTGGTCATGGCCGATATATCGACCCTGGACGAGGGCCGCTATGCAGCGGACTGCGGCGCGGACATCGTGGCGACGACGCTCTCCGGCTATACGCCTTACAGCCGCCAGCTAGAGGGGCCAGACCT
Source organism: uncultured Anaerolineaceae bacterium (assembly GCA_964639225.1). Lineage (GTDB taxonomy): Bacteria > Chloroflexota > Anaerolineae > Aggregatilineales > Phototrophicaceae > CAZXCK01. The sequence continues at coordinate 26,372 of CAZXCK010000046.1, forward strand.
GGACCTGATCGAGGAACTTGTCAACGCGGTGGACCGCCCGGTTATCGCCGAGGGTCGCATGTACAAACCCGCAGATGTCGAGCAGGCTTTTGAGCGAGGCGCTTTTGCGGTGGTCGTGGGCCGGGCCATCACCGAGCCGCAGTTGCTGACGCGCTTCTTCGCCAAAGCGACACCGCGCGGGCGGTAGCTGGCACAGCATGCAGCAACACAGCGACGAATCGGATTTATTTATCGGCGTCGATGGCGGCCAGTCCACAACGTTAACGGTACTGGCAGACAGCCAGGGCAGCATCATATCCAGCGCGGTCACTGGCCCCTGCAATCACATCCACGAACCAGGCGGCCTGGAACGGCAGTATCGGGCGCTGCGCCAGGGCTACGAAGACGTGTTCGACCGGATTGGCCGGCCAACCGGTCGCGTGAAGGGCGTCTACCTGGGGCTGACTGGTTCCGGACACAAACCCACCGTCGAGTCGGTCTACGAGGCGAATTCGATCACCGTCGCATCGGACCTGATAACGGCTTTATCCGGCGCGATACCCGACATGCAGGGCGTGATCGTGATCGCCGGGACAGGTTCGGCCGCATACGGGCAAAACCCTGATGGCCGGACGGCTGTCGCTGGCGGTCACGGCTTCTATGCCGGCGATGAAGGCAGCGCCGCCGACATTGCCCGCCTGGCGTTTCGGGCGGTGTTCCAGTCAAAAGACGGGCGTGGACCATCCACCACGCTTACCCGACGCCTGCTGGATTACTACGACTGCGCCGACCTGCCAGCGATGCGTAAGCGCATCTACGGCGACCTCAGCCGCGACCAACTGGCGAAAGCGGCGGGGGTCGTCGGTCAGGCCGCCGTCGAAGATAGCGATGCCGTCGCCATATCGCTGCTGGAACATGCCGGGCTGGAATTAGGGCGGCTGGTCGCGGCGGCGCTTCGCCAGCTCAACTGGCTGGACGGTCCTGTTCCAGTAGCGCCCATTGGTGGTGTCTTTCACAACGGCGAGCTGGTCACCACGCCAATGATGGAACACATCCATCACACAAACCCAGCCGCCTTTTTGCAGGCGCCGCGCTTTCAACCGGTCATTGGCGCCCTGTTACTCGCTTATCGCACCGTCGGCATTCCAGTTACACCGACCATTGTCGAGAACCTGGACCGGACCCGTCATCACTTTGTGGCTAAGAACTGACCCCAGTGAAAGGATTTATCAACATGGCAACAGATGGCAAAGACGCACTTGATCTGTATTTTGAGGCAGCCAGCAACCAGCTTACGCAGGTGCTTGAGGCACAGCGTGCCACCATGCACGAAGTCGCCAGCCTGTGGACCGAGGTCATCCTCAACGACAGACTGATCTACTCGTTCGGCAGCGGTCACTCCCGGTTCATCGCGGGTGAACTCTACTGGCGGGCAGGCGGACTGGCCCCGGTCATGATGATCGAAGACCCCAGCCGGGGCGCTGCCGAACGGCTGGAAGGCTACGCCACCATCTTCATGGAAGAGTACAACATCGAAAGCGGTGACGTTGTTGTGGTCATCTCGAATTCCGGCATCAACCCCATACCCATCGAAGTAGCCATGTACGCCAAACAGGCTGGTGCGAAAATCATCGCGCTGACAGGTCTGGAGCATTCGCGCAAGGCGACATCGCGCCATTCATCCGGGAAGAAGCTCTATGAAATCGCGGATATTGTGCTCGATACGATGGGCGTATACGGCGACGCAGTGGTGCCGGTCCCCGGCTATGACTGGAAGGTATCGCCCACTTCCACACTGGTCAGTGTCGCCATCCTGAACGCCATCGTCGCGCAGACCGCGCACAATCTCAACGAACAGGGGCACATGCCGCCGGTGCTCATCAGCGCCAATGTCGCCGAGGGTGACGCGCATAATCAACACATGTGCGATAAGTACTGGCCA
>CAZXCK010000047.1:0-28264 GCA_964639225.1 uncultured Anaerolineaceae bacterium
CGCGGTTCCAGTTCGCCATCGTCGCCCAGAATGTACTCCTGCGACTCCCACAACTCCATGTCGAAGGCTTCGCCGTCCCAGTCGGAATCGTCATCGTCACGCAGCCTGCCTTTGCGCTTGCGCGCCACTGGCTCTTCCAGCGTGCGCTTGGCGGCATTGGCGATGGACTGCGCCCACGCTTCGTAATCGTCAACAGCGAATGCCACATCTTCTTTGCTGGTCTCCAGGTGAAAACACACCACGCCCTCGCTGGCGTCCGGGTCGGCCAGTTTGGCGATGCGGATGTTCTGCATATGGCGCAGTCGGATGACCCGCTCCACACAGTCATCATCCCTCAGAAAGACCAGCGTCGCGGGCGTCAGATAAACGCGGATGGCGTCATCCAGCGTCCACATACCGTAAACATCCTGGTGCGCCAGGTGAGCCGCAGCCGGTGGCCGGTAGATGTACGGGCGTCGCTGCCGGTACGAACGCACCGTGTCCTCATCCACCAGGTCTTTAAGCGCCCGCACCATCGTCATCATCGCCGATCGCATCAGCCGCACTTTGAGGATGTTCCACTGACCGCCCGTGTTGGCGTGGATTTCGATACCGTTGATGCCGTCCTCGTACTTGCGCGGTCGCCAGAATCCCTCAATCTCGTGCCCCAGGCAGGTAAACAGCGGCCTGTCTCCCCAGCGCGCCGGATACACGACCATCTCCTTGCTGGTCACATACACCAGCGCATCCTGCCAGCGGCGGCTCGGTCTCGACGGCTGCGACATCTGCACCCGCGCCCTGAAGCTGGCAACCGCGTTACGCGGGCGCAGCCGTTCCAGGCGCTTGTGCTGGCGATTCTCCAGGTATATGCTCAGAGTGACGAGTCCAATAAACCCCGCCACTACCGCACCGATAATCAGGTCTTCCATGCCATCCCCCGCTTGGGTGCAGCCGCGATAGTGTTATTGTAACACCCAACATACCGGCGAAATCTGGCGTTTTGAAAGATACGAGATGCGCGACGTCCGGCAGCGCAAAACCCGCCAGGTTGGCAGCATTCACCATGAGCACGGCTTCAGCATTTGATGAATATCGCCTTAAGAACGGCCATTTCATCGGGTAAGCGTAGAGTTCCTCTAAGTTTCTCTCAGGTTCATAGCGTAAGCTGATAGTTGACCAGTTGCGCCAGTTGCCTCTGGTGTGGCTGCTTACCAGAAAAATACAGTGTGAGGAGAAATCACATGTTGAAACGACTCACCTTACTTCTGACAATCGCGGCCTTGACCGCCTTTGGACTGGCAGCCTCTGCCCAGGATGAAACCCCACCACCGTCCTCGATTGACGTCATCACCGTTGAGGGGGCCGAGGACGCCTGCCATGTCGATAACGATGTCGCGCGCATTGTCCTTAGCTTCAACGAGCCAGGCGACGTCACCATGCGCGCCCAGGCTTACACCGATTTCTACGACGAGACGACCGAGTACATGACCACCGGCGCGGGCCTGCTGGAGATCATCGTCAACGCCCCCACCCTGCCAGAACACTCGGTGATCCAGTACAGCTTCAGCAATGGCGACCCGGCGGACACAGCCTACATCGCCATCAACTGCACCACCGGCCTGTGGAGCGAAGGCCAGTACTTCGGTGACGATGGCCGCATCGCTGCCGGTCCGGATGTCCCGGTTGTGTTCTATCCGCTCCTGAACGATGAGCGAGAGCCTTACTGGGAATTCTATACCGTAGATCTGGAAGACCCAGAGCGGAGCGGTGAACTGTCGCTGCGGCTGACAGCGGACAGGCTGGCGGAGTTCGAGCGCAGACCGGACGAGAACACCGCGATTGCCATCACCCGCGACGGCCTGGCGACCCTCTACCGCCTGACCACCGGCCACCTTCAGGTCAACTACGCGCCCAATGAAGAGGGTAAAGTGTTCGTCGTCATCTTCGACGGCAACCGCCCCCGCATCCAGCGCGCGGACTTCGAGGCGAATTAGCGGTCAGCCGCTGGCCGCCAGCGCATCAACCTGACACAGAACGGGGCGATCCTGCGCAGGATCGCCCCGTTCATTTGTCGTCATTTGTGGCTCAGACCGTCCAGCCCAACCGCGCCATCATCGGTTAGCCAATCCTAACCTCACCAACCGAACATTCGTGCTACAATAACATCAACACAGCAACCATCTCTGCCGCCACCGTCACACTGCTGCACCAAAAAACTGACTGCTGCTGCACTATAATGCAGCAGTCCGTCAGCGGGCCGTCAGGCGCAGCGCGAACCGAAAGCGTCCGTCGTCTTCGTACCACATGGGGAAGTTCGTCCCCCAGACGTTGTTGTACAGGTTGAAGTGCATCCCGTTCTCCAGCGGGGGCTGGGCATCGTCGAAGCGCAGCAGCGACCGTCGGCCAGGGGCCACCAGCGGCGCATCCAGCGTGAAGATCGACAGACCCGCCGGGTTCATCACACCCCGGTCGACGGCGTGCAGGCTGCGCGCTCCCCTGCTCACCACATCCAGCGGCGAGACGAACGTCCCCAGCTTGTCCAGTTGCCAGCGTTCCGGCTCGTCGATGATCGGATCGAACGACAGCCACAGCGCCTCTGGCATCCGCGACGCCGGCTTGCCGAACCAGCGCACGTCCAGGTTGACCTGGGGCGCGCCCACCGGGAAGTACCACGCCATCTGGAACAGCGCCGGACAGCCGTACTCAGCGGTGGCCCGCTCCGGCATGCGCAGCTCCGCCAGAAAGTGATGGCCACTCTTATCGACACGGCGGCGCAGACTCGTCAGCTCTGGCAGCCAGTCCGCGCTGGTCGCGTGAGCATGCTCCAGGCCAGGCTTGGTGAAGTCCTCGATCGCCCAGGAACGCACTTCGGGGTCGTCACGGTTGCGGTTGTACTGCTTATAGAACCGGTCGTAGTCCTCATGCGAGAAGGTCTGGTAGCTCACCAGACCCAGGCGCTTGCCGGTGTCGGCCCAGCGATAGCCATTGCTGAACTGAACCAGTCCCGTCAGCGCCCCCTGACGGTCGAAACGCACGCTGAAGTGCGTCGTGGCGTAGGTCGTGTCTGGCTCGCAGTCCTCGCCGCCGTCCATGGTCAGGCGTTCGGGCCGGAGCGCCGCCAGCCGGGCAGCGGCGGCCTGCTTCAGTTGAGCGTCGTCCAGCGAGTCGACGGCGGCGGTCAGGTAGTCGCGCTGCTCCGCCCACGACGCCTCGAAGCCCCGGAAGTCATCACGCTGGCGCGCGACCTCGAACTCTGGCCGGCCATAGCAGCCATGCTCCGGCAGATGCGTCTTCTCGTCCAGTCCCCAGGTGTGCTCGGCCACCAGCAGCAGATTGCGGCTGAAGCGCCCAATGTCCGCGGCCTGGGGATCAACTCCGCCTTGATTGATCCAGCCGGCTCTCAGGTCCATCAACTCGCGCAGACCGGCGACTTTGGCCGGGTCGGTACCAGCGCCGTGTATCCACGTATCACCGATCTCCTGCGTCAGCACCGGCAGGCGATCCCTGACTTCCGGCAGGCGGGCGGCGAAGGCATCCAGCGTGGACGCGATCACACGCGCATCCGGGAAGCGCTGGCGCATACTGGCGAAGGCGGCGCGCACATCGTCCGGGGACTGCGGACCGATGTTGTCGCCGGTGAGGATGACCGAGACGGCGTCATCCAGGCCATCGATGATGCCGGTGTTGCCGTAAACCTGGTGGTACATGACCACCACATCCGTGTCGCTGGCCTCATCGCGCCACACGAACACGGGCGGCACGTCGGGCACACTCGACGCCGGGTTGACGCCAATATGCAGGAAGGTGATACCCGCTTCGGCCAGCAGTGGCACCAGTCCGCGTGTGTGGCCGGGCACGTCGGTCATCTTGGCGGCGATGGTGCGCTTGCCAAAGCGTTCGTCCAGCGTCCTGGCCAGGCTCAGACCATAACGAAACAACGACACATCCACGAGTTCGGTGTGCGTCGTAAACGGCAGACCGTGCCAGGCGATGTCACCAGCAGCGATAGCGTCTTCCATCAGCCGGCGTTCCTGTGGGCCAGCCTGCTCCAGATACTCATAGATCAGCCACGAGCCGGTGGTCCACACAAAGCCAGCGTCATCGTCGCTTTCGCGCATCGTCCGCGCCAGCCGGATAGCGCCAGGGATGAAATGCTGGAAATAGCGCTCGACCACGACGCGCGCGTAGTCGGTAAAACCAACGTCGAGATGGGTCTTAAAGACCATATGGACTTTGGGCGTGTTGGCGATCATACGACTAGGGACTTCCGTTGCAGATGAGGATAAGAAAGCGTGCGTAATCTTAACCGATGTAGATTGGATTTGTCAGGGCATGAACATTGACGGGGTCGGCGTCCGGCTCGACAAGCTGCGCGCGCAGATAGGGCGTCCCCTGTGTGCTGAGGGGGACTTCCCAGACGCAGTCATCACCATCAACGTCAAAACGCGCCATACACCCTGACGCGCCGTGAACCTGCATTTGCAGACCGTCCGCGCCCTGCGCAGAGACATGCAGCGTCACACGGTCATCAGATGGGCGCGGGATGCTGTCGCCCATGATGGCGTCACCCACCCGCAGAGTCAGTCGGGGGCCGCCTGGCGTGGCGCTGATGAAGGCATGCCCGGCGCGCAGGTTATGCAGCAGCTTCGCCGGTGACGGCGCGCCGTCGCAGTGAATCCACATCGTCGGCTGGCCGATCCGCGCGATATGCTCACGATGCAGGAAATGGGCATCACTGCCCCCAACCGCCACCAGTCTGTGACCGGCGCGCAGCCGCGCCTCCCAGAAGTCCAGCGCCGTCTGGTTGAAGAGCGGCCAGGGGCCGTTCCACACCTCGACGCACTGATAGCCTTCGACCTGCTCGTATTCCCAGGGTGGTCCATAAGGCCGGGGGTGGTTGCACGACACCAGATAGCCCGCCGCACGCGCCGCCTGAATGGCTTCGGCCATGCGCTCCGGGGACAGAATGCGGAAGTCGATCCAGCCCTGCCCGCCCCAGATGTTCCAGTGGCCCTTGTAGGTCGTCACTTCATAACCGGGGATGAGCATCAGCGACGTATCAATGTCGTTGAGCGCGGCCAGATGGGTGATGTTGTTGTGGTCCGTGATCGCCAGGAAGTCCAGGCCCAGTGCTTCGGACATCGTCACCAGCTCGCACGGGTCAGAGTCGCCGTCGCTGTGGACGGTGTGGCAGTGCAGTTCGCCACGATACCAGCCGTCGGCCTTCTGCGCGTCAGGGCGCGGCGAGGCGGACAGCGTCAGGCGTGGCGCGAATTCGCCGGGCGCGGCGGAGTCGACGGCAGGTGTCAGCGTGATGGTCACGGTGTACTCGCAGCCGTCCGGCGCGACCTTGTACAAACCGAGACAGACGAACCATGTCCCCGCCTGGATGGGACCAGGCAGATAGCCGGGCGTGGCGTCATCTGTGGCGACGAAGAACGACGCGCGCGCGCTGCCACTCCAGCCACGAAAGCCCTGCGTCATGAAGTCCGCGCCGCGCGGGTCGAAGATGCCAATATCGACCGTGTTACCGCCGGTGAGGTGCGGATCGGAGCCGATGGCGGCGCTGTACTCGTAGCGCACGTCTATCCGCCCCGTACCCGTCGGTACATCGAACGGCAGGTTGAGATAGGTGAGCGTTTCGTCCTCGCTGGCACGGCCATTGAGGACGATCACAGTGGGGGCCGCCGTCATGTGATGCGGTCCCCATCTTCACCATAGAAGAACACGCGCGACAGGTCGAGTTCCAGCCATACCTGCTGCGGCAGTTCGGGCATCTCATCCTCGAAGATGCGGACCGAGATCAGCGTCTCGCCGACGGTGAGGATGACCAGAACTTCGCCACCCAGCGTCTGCGTGACGTAGTGCTCTGCCGGGATGGTGTTGGGCGTGCCGGCCTCGGTATGAATGACGATATTCTCCGGGCGGATACCCAGCGACAGCGCCTCGCCGGATTTGGTGGCTTTGGGCAGCGTGCCGTTGAGTATGGCGGCATCGAGCGTGGCATCGGTGCCGGTGAAGTGCAGTACATTGGCGCTGCTGTCCATGGTACAGGGCAGCAGATTCATCGGCGGATTACCAATAAACGACGCGACAAAGGTATTGGCGGGCACCCGATAGACTTCCAGCGGCGTACCAGCCTGCATAATTTTGCCGTTACGCATGACGACAATGCGATCCGCCAGGGCCATGGCTTCGGCCTGGTCGTGGGTCACATAAAGCGCGGTCACGCCGACATCGCGCTGTAAGTGCTTGAGGAAAGCGCGAGCTTCCAGGCGCAGCTTGGCGTCCAGGTTGCTCAACGGCTCATCGAACAGGAAGACCTGTGCCTGATGCACCACCGCCCGCGCCACCGAAGCGCGCTGCTGCTGGCCGCCGGATAGCTGCCCCGGACGGCGCTTGAGCAGCTCGCCGATCTGCAGGTTGATAGCGACCTCGGTCACACGCTGTTCCAGCTCCGGGCGGGACGTGCCGCGCACCTTGAGCGGGTAGCCGATATTGTCCATGACCGTCATATGCGGATAGAGCGCGTAGTCCTGAAAGACCATCGCAATATCGCGGTCACGCGGTGCCAGGTTGGTCACATCACGCGAGCCAATACGAATCGTGCCTGAGGTGGGATTCTCCAGCCCGGCGACCATGCGCAGGGTCGTGGTTTTGCCGCAGCCGGACGGCCCCAGCAGCGCGATAAACTCGCCATCCTCAACGTGCAGGCTGATGCCGTCCACCGCGCGGACATCGCCAAAGTGTTTGTGGATATTCTCCAGGGTGACTGATGACATTTTAAGTTCAACCTTACTGCTTGATCCCACCAAAGAAACGGAAGCCGTAGCGCCAGTTCACCAGCAGATAGAGCAGGATAGCCGGAGCGGTATACAGAACGGCATAGGCCGAGATGAGCCTGATCTGCGGGGAGCCGATTTCGTCATAAAACTGGAAGAAAGCGACCGCCGCCGGCAGCTTATCCGGGCTGCGCAGCAGAATGAACGGGATCAGGAACGCACCCCAGGCGTTAACAAAAGCCCAGATCGCCACGACCATCATGCCGGGGCGAATCATGGGGAAGGTCACATCCAGGAAAATGCGGAAGGGTGACGCGCCGGCGACAATGGCGGCCTCTTCGTAAGAGCGCGGCACGCTGTCGACGAAATCCTGCATGATGAAGATGGCAGCCGGCAGCAGCCCGCCGACCATCACCAGAATGACGCCCAGATGCGTGTTAATCAGCCCCAGGTTGAAGATCAGCAGGAAGATCGGCACCATGCTGGCGGTACCCGTCACGACCGACGAGAACAGAATCAGCACGTAAGTCAGCACGCCGCGACCGGGCACGCTGCCCCGCGACAGGCCGTAGGCTGTCAGCGCGGCGACCAGCGCCGTGCCAATCATTGAGCCGACGCCGATAATCATGCTGTTCTGTATCAGAGCACGGATAGCCAGTTGGTTGTCAAAAACCGTCTCAAAGTTGGCCAGCGACAGACGATCTGGGATGGCAATGCCCAGTGTCGCCTGCTCGTTGAAGGGCGCGAAGGCAAACCACAGCAGCGGCAGCACGAAAAACATGGCAACCAATATGGTGAACAGGGTGAGAACAATTCGCATTAAGGGATGGGTGTTTTTCATGATTGTGCCCGCCTTGAACGCAGAATCAACAGGTATATGCTGGCCAGCAGCAGGTTAATCAGCATGACCACCACCGCGATGGCACTACCTCGACCGAACTCGAAGAACTGTAAACCGGTTCGATAGGTATAAATCGCGATCACCTCGCTGCGGAAACTGGGACCGCCCCCCGTCAGCAGGAAGGGCGTGAACGTGTTGAAGGTCCACAGGGTGATCAGAATCAGATCGGTGACGATATAACCGCGCAGCAGCGGAAATAAGATATCGCGGAACTTCTGCCAGGGGCTGGCCCCGATCACCTCGGCGGTTTCCAGATACGAAGGTGGAATCGAGGACAGTGCCGAGCTGAATAACAGCATCGAGAAAGCTGTGCCGCGCCAGGTGTTGAACAGGATGATACTCAGCATAGGATAGTCGAGCAGCCAATCCGGGTTGCCCAATCCGATGGTACTCAAAATCGCGTTGAGCGTCCCATTATCGGGGTCCAGAAAGGCAAACCAGGCAAAAGCGACCACCACATCGGGGATAATCCAGGCGGCAATCGCCAGCGTGAAGACCGTCTCACGCAGGAATCCCTTGCGGCGGTGGAAAGCCATTGCAATCGTCAGTCCCAGGCCAGCCTGCCCGATGAGCGCCGAGCCGATGACAAACTGCGCCGTCAACAACAGGCTTTGCCCCATCTCACCGCGATTCATCCAGCGGTCGAAGTTGAACAGGCGCGTATAGTTATCGAGGCCGACAAAATCCGGATTGACGGCGGTGGCGCCGGTCAGGGTCTGGTTGGTAAAGCTGATGTAAAAAATCGAAAAGAACGGATAAAGCAAAAACACCGCCACAAAGAGGAGTGCCGGGGTGACAAACAAAAAACTGACTGGACGAGATAGAAGACTTCGCTGCATAGCCTGTTTCCCCAGATGGCCGGGTGGGGGTTTAACCCCACCCGGTTTGTGTTAAATAGCGAACGCGTAATCGCGTACTGGTGCTTATTCTTCGAAAGGAAGTTCCATGACCGCGTCTTCGCCAACGATGTCGGTGACAGCTTCGGCGTAGGCGTTCATCGCTTCGAGCGGGGTCATCTCGCCGGAGACGATGCGCTCAGTCATCAACTGGGCCTCAGCCGAAACGCGGTTGTAGGCAGCCAGCGGCGGGCGAACGGTCGTGTACGGCAGCACGTCAGAAGCGATGGCGCTCATCACGTCGTCGCCGGTCACCGGGGCGTCCTGGCGGGCGCGGATACGCGGCTCGAGTTCCTGAAGTTCGGCCAGGGCTTCCAGGCTGAACATGTAGCTGAGCAGTTCCCAGGCCACATCAGGGTTCTCGGTGTTCGGATTGATGATGTAGCCAGTACCGCCGGAGACGGTCACAAAGTCCTGGCCGTTATAGCCGGCACCCGGCTCCATAGCGGGCATCAGGGCGAAGCTCACGATTTCGTTGCGGTTGTCCAGGCCGAAGTCGGCACCCGGATTGATGACGGCACGCCAGAAGTAGTCACCCTCGACCAGCATGGCGACTTCGCCATTGCTGAAGGCTTCGAAGGACAGGTCACGACCGTTCTGGGCGAGCTGGAAGCGCGCATTGCCCAGTTCCTCTTCGAGGTAGATGGTGTTGTAGAGTTCCAGCGTGTCCAGGATACCCTGGCTGCGGACGATCCACTTCTCTTCTTCGAAGTCGTAGATGTGGTGGCCGGCACCCAGCAGCGCCATCAGGTAGCCCTGCATGGTGGTGGCTTCACCCATTGACAGGCCAGCGTTGAGCTGAAGCGGCCACATTTCGGGGTCGTATTCCTTGAGGGCACGGGCGGCATCCAGCAGTTCTTCCCAGCTTGTGGGCTGCCAGTCAACCGGCAGGCCGGCGGCTTCGAAGATGTCGGTGCGGTACCAGATGGCGCGGGCGTCGGTGCCAGCGGCGATACCGTAGACTTCACCCTGGTAACCCAGGATAGCCTGAAGACCTTCAGGAATCTGCTCCCAGCCTTCCCATTCCAGGACTTCCGGGCCGACGATCTCGACGAGCGGCTGTACCAGATCACCCTCGACGAATTCCGGCAGCCAGAAGCCATCAAACGCCATCAGGTCCGCGCCAGCGCCGACACCGAGGTCGAGCACGTACTGCTGGCGCAGGTCTTCGGCGGTGGCCGATGTTTCGATCACGTTAACGGTGACGTTGCGGCCCTGCTCCGCCATGTACTCTTCAAAGGCGGGGGCAACAAATTCACTCAACCAGGCATAACTGTTACCGGTAGCGCCAGCGATGCTGATCTCGATGGGGTCGTCCTGCGCAGAGACGACAGCACCCAGACTCAGCACGACAACAAGCATAGAAACGATAAGTATACGAAAATGGGTTCTGCGTAGCACTTTCATCCTCCTTAAGGATATTCGACTTCAGGCACCGGGTGGTAGTTACAGCGCGAGCAACAGTGTGTGGCACCGGCTGCAATTACAACCCCTTGTAAAAACGTAATAAATATATTTTGTCTCTCACGCTTAACCAGATATCACTCCTTTCGTCGATGCGCGCACAATAAGATGGGTAGGCAGCAAAGTCACGATATTCTGGGCCAGTTGCCCCTCGATGATGGCGAGCAGACGCCGGGCGGCCTCGGCCCCCATCAGGGCCGCCTCCTGGGCGACGGTCGTCAGCGGCGGGTTGATGTACTCGCTGATGTCCAGGTTGTCGAAACCGGCAATCGACAGATCATCCGGCACGCGCAGCCCCAGATGAGACGCCGCATATAAGGCGCGCATAGCCATCCAGTCGTTGACGGCGAATATGGCCGTTGGGCGGTCTGGACGCTGCAACAGGTCCAGCAGCGGCGCGATCTCTTCGTTGTCTCGCTGGATGTAGGCTTCACGCGAACTCATCTCGTGTTCGGTGCCGATGAGAAAGGCCGGTTCAGGTTCGATGCTGATGGCTTTGAGGGCGTCCTGGTAGGCCCGATAACGTTCGGCGACAGGCCATAAATCCATATGCGGGCGAGCCAGGAATACAATCCGGCGATGGCCAAGATCGATCAGGTGCTGCATGGCCTGCCGGCCACCTTCATAGTTATTGCTGGTGATACACGGGAGCAACAGACCGTTGATAGGTCGATCCATCAGTACAATGGGGATATCCGGCCCGGCGGTAGCCGGAAAGCGACCGTTAGCCGGGCCTTTGGCGGGTACCATCAGGAAGCCTCGGATGCCGTTGGCGGTCATCTCTTCCATGAGGCGGTTTTCTTCCTGGATGTCGCGGTCGGTGTGGGCGAACATCAGGCTGTAACCGTGCTTACGCAGGACGCCTTCGGCACCACCAAGCATCTGCACTGCGAACGTGCTGTGATATTCCGGAATGAGAAAACCGATAGCGGTACGATTCTCGTTGCCAGACTGAGGTTCGGCAACATACGTTCCCTTGCCCGCCACACGATAGATCAGCCCTTCTTTTTCGGCGGCCTGCCAGGCCCGCTGAATAGTCGCGCGGCTGATGTCGAGCGACTGGACCAATTCCCACTCGCCGGGCAGACGATCGCCGGGTTTGAACTCGCCGTCCATAATGCTGCGGCGAAGCTCTTCCAGCAGTTGGATATGCAGTGGCAGTGAACTTTCTTTTGAGATCTGAAAATCTGCCATAACACCACCTGTCCGTACAAGTGCTAACATTACCGTACAACTGTTAAATCCACAAGTCAATGACCTTAAGAGACCAGGGCAAAAAGTTAAAGACTCGCGGACTGAGCGCACAAATGACAACGCCCGCAGGTTAAGCGGGCGTTGCTCGAAACAGAGAAGCGGCGGGGACTCAGCTCATCAGCGCGAGTTGTTTCTGCTGGCGCTCGAAGAGCAGCACCAGCGCCAGCACCAGCGCGCCGATGATCGCCAGCAGCACCAGCAGATCGACGGCGATACCACCGAGGCCGGTGTTGTTCTGGCTGACTTCCAGCACGGGGTTGAGGACGTAGTAAGTAGGGAACACCTGCGCGATCCACTGCGGAAGGTCCGGCACCATGCGGATCAGCGCCGGAGCCATCAGAATCAGCGCGCCGGACTTGATGACCGCCAGCAGCACATTGATGTCTTTAACCAGCGACCCCAGCAGCACGCCAAAAATCGAAGCGGACACGGCGCTCAGTCCCAGCACAGTCAGCAGCAGGGCAGGCTGGCCACCGAAGGCGTTGTTGAGTACCAGCACAATCAGGCCCATGATGGTACTGAGGACAACACCGACCAGGGCTTTGGCGCTGTAGACTTCCAGCAGCGTAGCCGGGGTGATGGTCAGCGCGCTGAGGGTGCGCTTCTGTTTTTCATCGACCAGCGAGGCGGCAGGGACCATGATGCCGCCCAGCATCAGCGTCATCAGGACAATGACCGGCAGCAGGCGCTCCGTCCAGCTTATTTCGACACCATCGCCTAGCTGCGTCGAGGCGATGGTGACTGGCGCTTCGACCTCAACAGCCTGCATGACAAGCTGATCGACGGTGCTGTTGATGATGGCGATGTCTTTGGCCAGGCTCTCCGCCCAGTAGATGACGGTAAGCTGGCGCTGGGCGTCGCCGCGTATAGCCGCGTCGAAGTCCGGCGCGAGCACCAACCCGACCATGACAGCGCCCCGTTCGACAGCATCGCGCAGGGCGGACTCCGAAACGTAGACGGTCGTCTGGATGTGATCTTCGGCCAGCAGGCTGGCGACCACCTCGGACTCGCCGGCGTCGTAGACCCCCAGGCGCGGCGTCTCGGAGAACAGATCACCAAAAACCAGCGCCACAATCAGCGACAGAACAACCGGCATAATCAGGGCGTAGATAAAGAAGAAGTTGGTCGCACCCTGACGGATTTCCTTCATAAACAGCGTGCCAATGCGTCCCAGGTTCATGCGAAGCGCCTCCTCAGCACCATACTACCCAGCACCAGAGTCCCGGACCCGATCACCAGCAGAGTGAGCAGGTTTGCGGTCACGTCGCCCAGCGTCGCGCCAGCGTTGATGGTGCGGTGCAGGGTGTCGATCAGGTAATGTGAGGGGATGTAATCCATCCAGCCCGACCCCATCGTGGGGAACACAATCGCCAGCGACGGCAGGACGAGAATAATCAGACCCATCATGCCCCAGGCGATGACCGACATCATATCTCTGGCGATGGCGGCGATGATAAAACTAAATCCGGTGATAAGCAGACAGCCCAGCAGCAGCGCCAGCGTGACAAGCAGCGGCGATACCAGCAGGCCGCCACTTAACAACATGATGAGGAACACCTGCACAAAAGCCAGCCCCATACCCATAACAGCCTTGCTGGCAAAGAACTGACCGGTTCCGAGCGGCGTGATAAGCAGCGCCTGCGCCGTGCCGTGTTCGATTTCCTCGACGATGAGCGTAGCCAGACCCATGACTTCGATGGCCAGTATCATCAGAACCAGCGTTGGCAGAATGCGGTCACGCATGGAAAGCGGGCCGTCCACATTGAGGCCGACCACTTCGGTCACACGGTCGATGCCGGCAGCGGCAGCATCCGGGGGCAGCATGTGCGTGTTAAGCGCGGACCCCAGCATACTATCGACAGCGCCGCGCATCTCGGACGGTGTGCCGGGCGCATAATACACATTGAGTGTGGCTGCTTCTCCCTGGCCGATGGCCGCCATTGTCTCGGCAGACAGGATCAGCCCGGCCATGTAATCGCCGTCCTGGAGCGCCTGAATCAGCGCCTCTTCGGAGTCGAAGGTGCTGACGGCCAAGCCGTCGCCCAGCGGAATCTCATCCAGGGCGACATCCGCTGGCATGCCCTCGACGAAAACGGCAAAGGGCAGCGTCTCCTCAATATCGGCGGGCAGCAGAAAGTAGATCAACAGATAGAACACCAGCCCCATCGCCGTGATGAGCGCGAAGAACTGATTGCGGAAGAACAGCTTGACATCCTTTTGAACGAGTGCGGCGATCATCCGTGCAGTCCTCTCCCCGTGATCTCCACGAAGATATCTTCGAGAGTCGCTTCTTCGCTGTGGACGGTGACGATGCGCTCGCTCTGGAACAGATCGTGCAGCATTTGCGGCGTGTCGCCGTTGTCCAGCGTAATCTCGCGGACTTCGGTATCACCGTCCGCCGTCTCGACTTCGACGAGGATCGCCCGCTTGCCGTACTCGCGTTTGAGCCGGGCGGGGGTATCCAGGGCGACGATCTGCCCCCGATTGATGAACGCCACCCGGTTCGAGAGCTTATCGGCCTCGACCATGTCGTGTGTCGTCAGAAAGACGGTGGTGCCGTTGCTGGCAGCCTCGCGGATGATAGCGTGAACCGTCTGCGATGAGACCGGGTCCAGGCCGTCGGTCGGCTCGTCCAGGAACAGGATGCGCGGGTTATTGACCAGCGCACGCGCCAGCATCAGCCGCTGCTTCATGCCTTTGGAATAGTTGGCGACACGCTCCTTTTCGCGCCCGCCCAGCCCGACCTTCTCCAGCAGGGGACCGGCCTTGAAATCGTGCATACCGAAGAGGCGCGCAAACAGATTCAGATTCTCGACGGCGGTCATCTGCTCGTAGAGGTTGGTTGTCTCGAATGACACGCCGATGTGTGCCTGCACGGCGTTGGTGCGCTGGGTGATGTCCTGCCCCAGCAGCAACGCTTTGCCCTCTGCCGGGCGGAGCTGGCCGGTCAGGATTTTGACCGAGGTCGATTTGCCAGCGCCGTTGGGGCCGAGAAAACCGAGCACTTCGCCCTCGGCGACATCAAAACTCACATGATCGACCGCCACCAGATCGCCATAGCGATAGGTCAGGTCCTGGGCGGAGATTGCGGGTTGTGCCATTGGGTTTCGCTTTCTACACGTTACCGTGTGTATCTGTAGACTCGATAACAGCGGCCACAGCCAGCCATGTCCTGGCCGGGCGCTGGAAATGCTGTACGAACTGGCACGCCTTATTCACCCGGCTCGTGTTCGCCGGGTTGTTCTCGCAGCGCGTCGATCCACACCTGGATTGATTGGGCGCTGATGCGCGGCAGCGTACCCTCTGGCGCGCCCAGGATGCGCTCCATCGCATCGAGGAAAGCTGCGTACAGCGTGACCATCGCCGCGATCTGCTGCTGCGGGTCGTCGCTGATTTCGGACTCGAACAAGAGCGTGCCGATGCTGTTCTGCAGGCCGACCAGCGTCGCCAGTACAGCTTGGGCGGCCTGGTCGGGGTACGGCGTCGAAAAAACCTGCTCGGCCATACCCTGCCGGATGATGGCAGCAAACAGCGGACCAATGCGCCGGGTCATCATGAAATTGACCTTGTGCCGTACCAGCGCGTTGTCGTCGGCGAACCACACGCGCAGCAGTTCAACAACAAACCCTTTTTGCGCCTCTTTCCAGGCGATGATCGACGAGAAGAACTGCCGAAATTTCTCAACCGCCGCCAACTGCGGATCATCGACGATGGCCTGCGTGAGCGCTTCGGCCTCGTCCATCATGCGTTCGACGAGCGCCTCGAGCAGCGCGTGCTTGGAGTCGAAGTAGTGATAGAACGCACCCTTCGAGATTTGCAACGCGCTGAGGATGTCCTGGATGGTCGTCTGGGCGTAGCCCTGCGTATAGACCAGGCGCTGCATCACGTTCAGGATTTCGTTACGCTTTTCGGCGTGTTCTTCGGCGTTAATCGTGCGTGCCATAAGCCCTCGTTTATAAACCGCCGGTCGGTTTATGATTACAGTATAAGGCAGGTTTTTAACGGCTGTCAAGTGAATTACGTCACCCCTACACGCGTGAAGGCGCAGTGATAATTCTTGATCTTCATACTGGACAACGTGGGATATAATAAGAACAGTGTCAGCTTTACTGAACACGGTTGTGAAAACAATCACAAAATAAATCTGAAGAACGATTACTTGTTTTTGCCAATTTACTGCATTAAAGGGGGGACACATCTTGCTATATGCAGTATTTGTCATCGGAGTCATCTTCTGCTCGCTGATGGCCATAACCGCCAGAAGTCTGCTGGCGGCCACGGTATGGCTGGCTGCGGTCAGCGCCCAGGTCGCCATGCTGATGTACCTGATGGGCGCGGAGACTGTGGCTGTCATTGAACTGAGTGTGGGCGCCGGTCTGGTGACGGTTTTGTTTGTCTTCGCCATCAGCACGGCGGGCGAGGAAACCACCGAACCTGCCCATACGTCCAGTACCTACGGCGTCATCGCCGCCACAATCGCCATCATCACGACCACCCTGCTGGCCTGGATGATCCTGCCCATTCCCGAAGCTGCTGAAACCATCTCCGCTGCCGGGCTGACGTTTGCACAGACGTTATGGCAGCAGCGCAGCCTGGACACCCTGCTTCAGATTGTGCTCATCTCCGCCGGAGCAATGGCCGTCCTGGGCCTGATCTCGACCACGCGCGAAAGCCGATCCACGCATGAACAGGCCGAGACTCCGGCCAGCCACAGCGACAACACGGCACGTAGCAACTCGAAGCCGCACGGCGAAGTCGAGCTTCCGGCAAGAGCAGATCGCCCCACACAGGAGGAAACCGTATGACCACCGGGCCACTGGGAATTGTGTTCGCTGGCGCGCTGGTTCTGCTGGGCATTAGCTGGTACGGCCTGTTCGTCACCCGCAACCTGATTAAAGTGGTGCTGGTGCTTCAGGTGATGGTCAAGGCGGCGCTGCTGCTGCTGGTGGCCGCCGGTAATGCCAGCGGCGAGATCAACCTGAGCCAGAGCTTCGCGCTGACGGTCATCGTGGCCGATACGATTGTCGCCGTGGTCGGGCTGGCGCTGGCGGTCCAGGTGCATCGCCGCACCGGTTCGCTGGATGTGACCACGCTCTCCAGGCTGAAAGGATAGACGATGGCCGCTGTATTGATTGCCTGTGTCATCGGTATCCCCTGGGCTGGCGCGCTGGTCGTGCTGCTGGTTGATCACCAGCGCGAGGCGCTGCGGCACCAGGTCGCCACCGGCTTCGCCGTCGTGGCGGCCATCGCGTCGCTGCTGCTGCTCACACAGACCGGCGACGAGGCCGCCATCACCATCGAGATGGGTGCGGTGTTTGGCGACCTGACCTTCGTCCCGGATGGACTGGGCGTGTTTCTCACGGCGACGGCGGCTGTCATCGGCAGCCTGACCGTCGTCTTTTCAATGGATTACATGAAGGGCGAGACACAACTGGGCCGCTATTACGCTTTCGTGCTGCTGTTCATCGGCGCGATGTGCGGCCTGGCTCTCACCGGGAGCCTGCTGTTTCTGTTCTTCTTCTGGGAGATCACCGCGCTGTGTTCGTATGCGCTGATTTCGTTCTATAACGACGACCCGAAAGCCGTCAGCGGTGGCGTGAAGGCGCTCATCATGACGCAGATCGGCGGCGTCGGCCTGCTGATCGGCGCGCTGGTGGCCCATAACTACACCGGCAGCTACCAGATCGCAGCGCTGCTGGCAGCCGCCGACACCCTGCCCGCCGATGTACTGAGCTTTCTGGCGTTCGGCTTTCTGATCGCCGCCGCCGCGAAATCGGCACAGGTACCGTTCCATACATGGCTGCCGGGCGCGATGGAAGCGCCCTCGCCTATCAGCGCGCTCATCCACGCCGCGACGATGGTGAATGCTGGCGTGTATCTGCTGGCGCGCTTCTACCCGGCCTTCGCCAGTGTCGATTACTGGACGGGGGCCGTTGTGACCGTCGGGGCGCTGTCCGGGCTGCTGGCGGCGTTTATGGCGCTGGTGGCCCACGATCTCAAGCGGGCACTGGCCTACTCGACGATCAGCCAGCTCGGTTATATGGTATACGCGGTGGGCGTGGGCGCCATCTACGCCAGCCAGTTCCACCTGATGAGCCACGCCGTCTTTAAGGCGCTGCTCTTCCTGGCGGCTGGCGCGCTGATTCACGCCACCGGCACGCGCGACATGCGAGAGATGGGCGGCCTGGGCCGGAAGATGCCGTTTATCCGCAACGTGTTCCTGATCGGCGCGCTGGCTCTGGCGGGCGTGCCCATCCTCAACGGCTTCTGGAGCAAGGAACTCATCCTGGAATACGGGATCGAAGACGGTCCGCTGCTGGCCTACATGGTGATGCTGCTGGGCGCGGGCCTGACGGCGCTGTATACAGCGCGCATGGTGTGGCTGGTGTTCTACGGCCAGCCACGCAGCGAACTCCACGCCCACGACGCCACACCGGCCATGCGGATTCCGCTGGGCGCGCTGGCGGGTGGCTCGCTGGTGACGTGGCTGCTGGTCAGCCCGTTCACCGGGATGCTGGCCGACACCCTGCCCTATCACGACCTGCACTCGCTGTCACTGGGCAAGCTGGTCAGCGACATCCTGACAGCGCCGCCCACATGGCTGGCGCTGGCGGTCGTCGCGGCGGGCTTCGCGCTGTGGCACTTCAGGAGCAGCCTGGAAGGGGTGAGCAGCGCGCTGCGCTGGCCGGGGACGCTGGCGGCCTACGATTTCGGCTTCGAATGGCTCAACGGACGCATGACCGGCGTCACCAACGAGACGACACGCCTGTTAAGCAGGCTGCAAACCGGCCAGTTGAACTGGAACGTAATCGGTATTGGCGGCGGGCTGGTGTTCGTCCTCGTCTATCTGATGTGGGGAGGCGCATAGCTCATGGAAACCTTCGTCTGGATGATTCTGCTGCCGCTGATCGCCTCGCCGTTTATCTATGTGGCGGGGCGCGTAACCGACAACGAAAAACGCTATGCACAGTGGCTGGCCCTGGCGACGCTGGTAGCGGCGCTGCTGGTTTTTGTCATCGTCGCAGCCGACGACGGCACGCCCGTCTTCGAGCTGGACGCGATGACACTGCAATTCGACGGCATCGCGCAGCTTGTCGCCGGGCTGACGCTGGGCCTGGGCGCGCTGGTGGTGCTGTATTCCGGCGGATACATGGCCGGCGAGGAAGGCGAGGAAAAATACTACGCGCTGCTGGTCGCCATGATCGGCGTTATCGTCGGGCTGGCCTGCTCCACCGACCTGTTCAACCTGTGGCTGTGGTTTGAGGCGATGGCGATCACGTCGTATTTTCTGGTCGCATTCTATCGCGGGCAGCCGACATCGCTGGAAGCGGGCGTGAAGTACCTGGTGCAGAGCGCCAGCGGTTCCGCGCTGGTGATTACCGGCATCGCGCTGATCTTCGCCCAGACGGGCACCACCGACATCGCCGCTGTACGCGCCGCCGCGCTGGACTCCACGATGACGCTGGCAGCGGGGGCGCTTTTCGTCATCGGCTTTGGCGTCAAGGCGGCGCTGGTCCCCATGCACACCTGGCTGCCGGACGCGCACTCGCAGGCCCCCAGCGGCATCAGCGCCATGCTGTCTGGCGTCGTCATCGAGGGCGGGCTGGTCGCCATGCTGCGCGCGCTGACGGTGATGGGCGGCTTCGCTACCTCGTGGGGCGCGCTGCTGATGATCTTCGGCGCGGCCAACATGATCATCGGCAATCTGCTGGCTTTGCGCCAGACACAGGTCAAGCGGATGCTGGCTTTCTCCAGCCTGACGCATATGGGTTATATGCTCATCGGGCTGGGCGTGGGCATTTACGCCGGCGAACTGGCCGGGGCACAGGGCGGCTTCTTCCACATGCTGAGTCATGGCATGATGAAGGGACTGGCCTTCCTGGCCGCCGGGACACTGCTGTATACACTGCATATCAGCCTGGGCGACCACGAGCCGCTGACCACCAGCGACCTCAACGGCGCGGCACAGCGCTACCCGATCACCGCGCTGGCGCTGAGTGTGGCCGTGCTGGGGTTAGGCGGACTGCCGCCGCTGGTCGGGTTTATGTCAAAGTGGCAGATTTTCGTCGGCGGTGTGGCCATCCATAACACCTGGGTCAACGCGCTGCTGATTTTCGCCGCATTCAACAGTGTGCTGTCGCTGGCTTATTACGCGCCAGTGGTCAACGCGCTGTATCGCAAACAGCCGTCGCCGGTGGTCAGCGCCGGACAAGCCGTGCCGGTGGGCTTCATCGTTCCGCTGGCGCTGCTGCTGGGACTGGTGACACTGGTCGGATTCTGGCCGGACGCGGTCACCTGGATCACCGAACCTGCCGGGACGGCGCTGGTCGCCGCGTTCGGCGGATAACGCGGAGGATATGACCTTATGGACAGCCTGAAAGACATCTTACTCTCGCCAGTAATCGCCTTTGGCATCTACATGGTTCTGGTCACGATCCTGTCGGGGATTGGCAAATCGCTCTCGGCAGATGTCACGCACGAGTCAGTCGAAAAATCGAGCATCTTCGCCAGCGGCGAAGCGCCATCGAAGCGCCCTGCCGCGCCCGGTTACCGGCAGTTCTTCATCGTCGCCCTGTTCTTCGCCATTCTGCATCTGGGCGCGCTGGTACTGGGCACAGGCAGCCTGGAACCGATCATGCTGCTGTATATGACGGGTCTGCTTTCGACGCTGGTCATCATGATTCTTGGTTGAGTGGAGTAGAGGGATAATTCTTATGGTACACAACGCGGACAGTAACGGCAACGCGGGTCAACTGGACATACCCAAACCGTGGAAGGAGGCCATCGACCAGTTCAAAACGTGGGCGCGGTTGAACTCTCCCTGGGCGGTGCATTTCAACAGCGGGTCGTGCAACGGCTGCGACATCGAAATCCTGGCGACGATCACGCCGCGCTATGACGTGGAGCGACTGGGCATCAAGCTCCAGGGCAGCCCGCGCCACGCCGATGTGATGGTCGTCACCGGCGCGGTCAGCCTGCAGGCAGCGGAACGGCTGCGCCGTTCCTACGAGCAGATGCCGGAGCCGAAATTCGTGGTGGCAGTTGGCTCGTGCGCACTCTCCGGCGGCGCATTCCAGGGCTGCTATAACGTAGTCGGGCGCGTCGATGAGGTCATCCCGGTCGATGTGTACGTGCCCGGCTGCCCGCCACGCCCGGAAGCCATCATCTACGGCATGGCGCAGTTGCTAGAGAAGTTAAAAGCGCCCGCCACGCCGTCTGACGATCAGCAGGGAGAGCCGGAATGAGCGCCGCGAATGTCGAAACACTGCTGAAAGAGGCCGAGGCGCTGCTGGCCGAATGGACCACCCAAACCAACACACCGGAACCCAACCGGCTGGATATCTGGCTGGAAGCCGCCGACGTCGTACCGGCGATGGCGGCACTGGTCGAGGCGCGCTGGGGCTACCTGATCTCGATCACCGGGCTGGACTTCCCCAAAGAGGATAAGATGGAAGCCATCTATCATCTGGGGTCCGGGGCGGCGGTGCTGGGCCTGCGGGCTGTGCTGGACCGCAGTGCGCCGACGGTTGCCAGCGTCTGCCATCTGATCCCGTCCGCGACTCTGCTGGAACGCGAGGTGGTGGAGATGTTCGGTGTCACGTTCACCGACACGCCGGACACGACTCACCTGTATCTGCCGGACAACTGGCCGGATGACGTATATCCGCTGCGCAAAGACACCAAACTCGATTGAACTTGTGGGAGCTAGCTAAAAATGGTTATGGAAGAAGATCAGAAGAAGTTCGTCATCCCAATCGGGCCGCAGCATCCGGCGCTGAAGGAACCGGCGCACTTCGAGCTGACGGTGGACGGCGAGACCGTCACCGGGGCCACGGCGCGGCTGGGTTATGCGCATCGCGGCATCGAGAAAGCCGTCGAGAGCAAGAATTACACCCAGGCGCTGTACATGCTGGAGCGCGTGTGCGGTATCTGCTCGCACGTCCACGCGACAGCCTATGCTATCGGCGTGGAGCAGTTGCAGGATGTCACCGCGCCGCCGCGCGCTCAGGCGATCCGCGTGCTGGTGGCCGAAATGGAGCGTATTCACAGCCATCTGCTGTGGCTGGGCGTGGCCGCGCACGAGGCCGGCTTCGACACGCTGTTTATGTTCACCTGGCGCGACCGCGAGACGATCATGGACGCGCTGGAAGCCCTGACCGGCAACCGGGTCCACTATTCGGCGAATGTCATCGGCGGCGTCAAATTTGACGTCACGCCGGAACACGTCACCAGCATCCTGCGGGCAGTCGATTTCCTGGAGGAACGCACCAGCCACTATATGGACATCGTCAACAACGACGCTGTCTTTCTACAGCGCACGCGCGGCATCGGCGTGATGCCGAAGGAGAAGGCCGAGATTCTGGGTGTGACCGGCCCGACGGCGCGCGCCTCTGGCGTGGCCCGCGACCTGCGCATCGATGCGCCCTACTCCGGCTATGATAACTACACCACTGAGATGATCCTGGATGATCGCGGCGACCTGGAAGCGCGCTTCGCTGTACGGGTGCGCGAGCTTTTCGAGGCGTACCGCATCATCCGCGAGGTTCTGGAGAACCTGCCACCGGGCGACCTGACAGCGCGCATCAAGCGGCGCATCAACGAGGCCGAGACAGTCAGCCGCATCGAAGCGCCGCGCGGCGAGCTGTTCTACTTCGTCAGGAGCAACGGCAGCGACCAGCCGGATCGCGTCAAAGTGCGCACGCCAACCATCTGCAACATGGCGTCGGTGCTGTCGCTGGCGGTCGGCCACCAACTGGCCGACGTGCCGATGATTCTGGTCGGCGTGGACCCGTGCTTCTCGTGTAACGACCGCATGATCCGCGTCAAACGCAGCGGCCACGACCACGAGCTATTCACCTGGGACCAGCTGCGGCGCTACGGTATCGAGTATTACCAGCGGAAAGTGAGATAGCCGGTCATGGAGACACTCACCGCCATCGTCGCCCTGCTGCTGTTTCCGGGCGGCATCGCTCTGATCGCAGTGGGCCTGCTGTACAAGTGGGTCAACCTGAAGCTGCTGGCGCGCGCGCAGAATCGCCAGGGACCGCGCTGGTTCCAGCCGTTCGCCGACATCGCCAAGCTGCTGGCTAACGAGGAGATCATCCCCGACGGCGTCAACCGGCGCTTCTTCGTCATCCTGCCGACGATCGCGCTGGCCGGTGCGCTGACCGCCGCCCTGTATGTACCGGTCTTTGGCGTGAATCCGTCTTACAGCTTCAGCGGCGACCTGATCGTGGTTATCTATTTGTTGAGTCTGTTGACGCTGTGTATCGGGCTGGCCGGTTCCAACAACAACAGCCGCTTCTCGGTGATCGGCTCCACGCGGGCGCTGACACAGTTGTTTTCGTATGAAGTGCCGTTTCTGCTGGCGATGCTCGGCCCGGCCCTGGTAGCCGGAAGCTGGCAGATCAGCGAAATTCACGACTACTCAACGGGCCGGCTGCTGTTGCTCACACAGCCGGTAGGTTTTATCATCGCCATCATCGGCCTGATGGGTAAGCTGGAAATGCCACCCTTCGACTCCCCTGAAGCCGAGACGGAGATCGTCGCCGGCTCCCTGACGGAGTACAGCGGGCGTGGGCTGGCGCTTTTTCGCATTGGCCAGGGCGTGGAGCTGGTCATCGGCCTGACGCTGGTGGCAGCCTTCTACCTGGGCGGCGTGGGCAACCCGATCGCCTTCGTGCTCAAAACGCTGGGGATCGTCGTGGGGCTGGCCGTGATCCAGGCACTGGCGACTCGTCTGCGCATCGACCAGACGGTTGGCCTGTGGTGGCGTTATGGCGCGCTGCTGGTGCTGGCACAATGGGCTGTGTTGATTGTTTTCCGGGCTGTGTAAGGAGTTGTATTGATGAAGATCGGCACCATTTTTGAAGATGTCATCCGGTCGTTGTTCCGCAAACCGGCGACTCGTAACTATCCCGCCGAGCGTACCGAGACGCCGGAACGCCTGCGCGGTCAGCTCGTGTTCGACGCCGAAAAGTGCGTGGGCTGCTGCCTGTGCTCTAAGGAGTGCCCGGCCAACGCCATCGAAATTATCACGGTGGACAAAGCGGCCAAACGCTTTGTGATGCGCTATCATGCCGATCGCTGCGTCTACTGCGGCCAGTGCGAGATCAGCTGCCGCCAGGGCTGCATCGACATGGACGCCAACCAGTGGGAACTGGCCGCGCAGTCGCGCCAGCCTTTTGAGGTCTACTACGGAGAGGAAGTCGATGTCGAGCAGTTTATGGCAAACCTCGCTGGCGACAGTGCTTCAGACGACAAAAAGTGAGCCGCCGGGCCGGGTGGCCGTTCTGGGCGTAGGTCAGGAACTGCGCGGCGACGATGCCGCCGGGCTGGCGGTCATCCGCGCCCTGATGCAGCGACTGCCACCCACAGATAATCTGCTGCTGCTGGACACCGGCCCATCGCCGGAAGCCTTTACCGGCAGCCTGCGCCAGTTCGTCCCAGACTGGGTGCTGTTCATCGACGCCGCCGACATGGACGCCGAAGCGGGCGCGATCGCCTGGGTGAGCGACGAGGCCATCACTGGCCTGAGCGCATCCACGCATACGCTGCCGGTCTCGGTGATGGCGAAATACATGCTGGCGGAGTTTGGCTGCAAGATCGCGCTGCTGGGCATCCAGCCGCAGCAGACGGAACTCGACGCGCCGCTGTCCGCGCCGGTGACGCAGGCTGTCGCGGCGGTGACGGCGGCATTTGAGCAGGCGATCACACCGCGCGTCTGACGATTACCACACTGTAAAACAATAACGGCGTGCAGTCCGCATTCTGGAACCGCACGCCGTTTGTGTTGACGGTACCACTGGCGACTCTCAGCTTTTGGGCTGCACCACGCCGATGGTCAGCAGGATGTTGGCATAAATCCGCTGTTCGCCGGTGGCGATCACCAGCGTGGTATCCGGCGACTTGGCCGCTTCATAGAACGGAAAACGCCCCAGCGTCTGCACCGGAACGTCGTCCGGCAGGAGCTGGCGGAACTCTTCGTAGATATCCGGTTCCGGGCCACTGTCGGGGACCATCCCATAAGCGGCTTCAACCGGTATCGTCCTGACCAGCACATCGAGCACTTCAGTCACGGTGAGCTTGCCCGGTGTAAGATTGAGATAGACCCGTTCGGCTGCCGGGTTGGCGCCGGTGGAAAACGGAAAATTACCATCGGCGATCAGCACCTTCGAGCCATGCCCGGCTGACCCCAGCGCCTTGAGAATCTGCGGATGCAACAAATCGGTACGAATCATGAGGTTTCCTCGTCAGAGTCGCTGACAAATAGTTTGCGGCGGTAAATCTCGTCCGGGCGGCGGTAGAGGTGCATCACATCCTCGTCACTGAGGAAAACCGGATCGCCGACGGCCAGCGCGCCCCACAGAATTTCGGCACCCTTAATGCACATATCGCTGATGTTGAGCGCCTCGGTGGCCGTTTGCGCCAGGGTGATGAGGCCGTGATTGGCCAGCAGGATGACTTTGGGCGCTTCGCCGTACTGGTCCATGTAGGCGCGCACGCGCTGGCGAATCGCCATGGCCAGCGGCAGGCCAGGATCGACATACGGCACAAACACAGACTCTGGTCCGCACAGCACGACTTCATCCGGGCAGGTACGGCGGCGGGCGAAGGTCTGCGCGTGGCTGCTGCACAGCAGTCGATTGACAGCGACCGGGTGCGTGTGCGCGATGCAGTTCACGCCGCAGTCGAACAGCAGCATGGCGTGAAAGCTGGTCTCCACCGATGGGTAGCGCGTGCCGCCATCGACGCGGGCAGCCCGCAGCGCCTCACGCTCTTCGGTGAGCGTCTGCGGCGGGTTGTCGAACAGCGCCATGATCGGCGCGAAGGCGATACGCGCAAAACCTTCGGCGGTGATGGTCGGCAGCGAGTAGCCGCTGGACTTGACCCAGAACGTCTCGGAGTCGGCGCGCTGCGACGTGTTGCCCTCGCCGATGATGACGTAGCGGCGCTCCGGTCTGCCCAGCTCGTGCGAAAGCTGGATAAGTTCATCCGGTACGTCGGTCATCGTCATCCGACTTTCACATCGCCGCACAGATGCACGCGCAGGCCCAGTTCGTGGAACATGGCGGCTTTGGCGGCCAGCGCCTTGTCGGCATCGGCGGCGGTGGGCGCGTAGGCCACATTCAGATGGTTGGCTTTGTGGCGCGCCATCATCTGGTCGCGGCTGACGCCGTGCGTGACCGCGTGCATGATGGGCCACTGCGGCGTCGTCGCCTGCCAGCGGCGCTCGGTTTCCTCACGCGGCAGCGAGACGACACTCCCCCGCCCCAGATCGACATGCAGCGCGCCGTCCATGACATACACACGGCTCCACACGATCTCGCCGGGCTTGCTGACGCCCTTGAGCGTGCCACCGCCCAACCGGAAGTACATCGGCGGCTGGCGCTCGCTGGATGCGCCTGCATAGCCATCGATAAAGTGCGAGGCCGGAGCCGCGCCGGAGATCAGGAACACCCACACGTAGTCATCGACACCATCGCCGGTGTAGTGTTCGCCGTAACGCAGGTCGTGGAGCGTCGTCGCCGGGTCGAAGCCCATCGCGTTCCAGATACGGTTGGTCACCAGCGCGTCCAGACCGGCGCACTCATCCACCTCGTTGAAGTGCGGCAGCGCCTCGCCCGCGTACAGTTCCTCGCCGGTATCGGCATGGTAGACCGGCGGGCGTTCCACGTTGTTGAGCAGTCCCTCGACCAGGTCGGATGCCGGGGCCATATCCTTGAGGCCCTGCTGGTACTGGATACCAATGCTGTCGCAACTGAACTCATGTGCGATGCGCACCGCCGCGATGTACATTTTGCACTGCTCCAGAATCTGGGCATCAGTGAGTTCGGTCGCTTCGTCGCTGCCAGTGACGAAGGTGACACCGCGCGCGTCGAGCCAGTCGCGGACCTGCTGCGCTTCGGCGTCGCCGACAGTGCGCATGGCCGCCACCAGCGCCGACTGGCTGAGACGTTCTTTATAAACGCCGGTAGGATTGAGCATTTCGTCGTCGATGATGGCGTTGTACATGCCCATGCAGCCCTCATCGAAAATGCCCATAACGGACTTGGTGGCTTTCAGATGCTGCGCCAGTCCCTCGCCCAGCGCACGCTCGGCGGCACCGGCCTGGGCCGGGTCGAAGGGACGGACATGGCTGGTGTCGTGGGTAATCTTACCCTCTTTGATCCACTGGCGAATGCCGCGCAGGAAAAAGTCATCGGTGAAATCGACGCTCCAGATGGTACTGTACTCGACATCCATCTTGGTCAGCGAGCCGTTGAGGTTGAGCATACCCACCAGACCGGGCCACTCGCCGCTCCAGTTGGCGACGGTCAGGATCGGTCCCTGGTGATCGCGCAGACCAGCCAGCACATGATGGCTGTACTGCCAGACCGACTCGGCGACGATAAGACGCGCATCTTTGGGGATATTCTTAAAAACATCCATGCCCATGCGCTGGTTCCAGATGAAGCCGTGCTTCAGCTCCGGGTCGTATTCGTGGCCGCGCTTAACCGTGATGCCTTCGCGGGCGAATGCCTCGACGACGGCCTTCTCCATAGCGGCCTGGGCCGGCCAGCAGACCTGATTGGCCGACAGGCGCAGGTCGCCGTTGGCGATGAGGACTGCTTCGTTGTCAGCAATAGACGGGGGTACGGTGACTTGCGGGATCGGATAAGATGCCATAATTCTTTTTGCCTTCGTCAGCGACTCTAATCAATAAACAAAAGTGATAGCATTTAGCCTGCGCCAGATACAGTTCAGCACATTGGCGCAGAGTATACAGGGACAGACCTCCCTCGCTCAGATCGGTACCAATTACAGCAAAATCCGGCATGGTACCGGTAACATATCAAAACTATAAATCGGTTTAAGGGGCTTGTCAAATCATGACAGATTTCTTGACAGTGCCCGGTTCGCGTGCTACTGTTTACCCAATGGTACCCGTACCACATAAATTATGACTTAGCACTGCGACAAATCAAACGCAGAAAAATACGATCACCGGCGGCCTGGGGCTGGGCCGCCAGCGAAATAGATCGCGGAGTTATTTATGAGTGATTATTTGGTCGAGATGCACGGCATCAACAAGGCGTTCCCCGGCGTTCAGGCCCTCTCCGACTGCCATTTTAACCTGAAGGCCGGTGAGGTCCACGCACTGGTAGGCGAGAACGGCGCGGGAAAATCCACGCTGATGAAAATCCTGTGCGGCGTCTACACCAAGGACAGCGGCCACATCATCTATAAGGGCGAAGAAATCAACGTGCGTTCGCCGCGAGTCGCCCAGGATTATGGCATCGCTATGATCCATCAGGAACTCAACCTGATGCCACATCTGACCGTCGCGCAGAACATCTTCATCGGCAGAGAGCCTCTCAGCACCTTCAATTTCGTCCTGGACGATCGCCAGATCAACCAGCAGGCGCAGGAACTGCTGGACACGCTCAACCTCAGGATCAACCCACGCACCCGCGTTTTTGATATGACGGTCGCCCGCCAGCAGATGGTGGAAATCACCAAAGCGCTGTCGTACAACTCCGAAGTCCTCATCATGGACGAGCCGACGGCCTCGCTGACGGACACAGAGATCGAAGAACTGTTCCACATGATTGAGCATCTGCGCGAGCGCGGCGTGGGTATCGTCTACATCAGCCATCGCATGGAAGAACTGTTTCGGATATCCGACCGCATCACAGTCATGCGTGACGGACTATACATCGACACATTACCCACAGCCGAGGTCAGAATCGACAAAATCATCAGCCTGATGGTGGGACGCACCATCTACGAATCGTCGCCCGAAATCCCGGAAGATCGCAGCGAGGAAGTCGTGCTGGCCGTACGCAACCTGAACCGCGATGATGAGCTTTACGACGTCAATTTCGAGCTGCGGCGGGGCGAAATCCTGGGATTCGCCGGGCTGATGGGAGCCGGACGGACCGAAGTCGCGCGGGCCATTATCGGCGCGGACCCGGTGGACTCGATCTCGCTGGAAGTGATGGGCA
>CAZXCK010000048.1:0-27497 GCA_964639225.1 uncultured Anaerolineaceae bacterium
GCGTTGACGGCCTGACCGGCGAGATCGTTGAGTTCATCGGCACCCCGGCTGAAGAGACTGAGGAATAGTCAGCGTCTCTTCGACCTACTGAGTTAAGCAAAAGCGGCTGGCCTCAATCTTCGAGGCCAGCCGCTTGTTTTTGTGGATACAGCGTGTGCTACTTCGCGTACTCGACGGCGCGTGTCTCGCGGATAACGTGGACCTTGATCTGGCCCGGATACTGCATTGTCTCCTCGATCTGGCGGGCGATGTCGCGGGCCAGCCGCAGCGACGAGAGATCATCAATCGTCTCCGGCCTGACGATGATGCGCACCTCACGCCCTGCCTGGAGCGCGTAGCTCTGCTCCACGCCGTCAAAGCTGGTAGCGATCTCTTCCAGGGTTTTGACGCGCTTGATGTAGGATTCCAGGCTTTCGCGGCGGGCGCCGGGCCGCGCGCCGGAGATGGCGTCTGCCGCCTCGACGATGTAGGCCTCGACACATTCTTTTTCGACCTCGTGATGGTGGGCCGCCACGCAGTTGATAATGCGTTTATCTTTGACGCCGTAGCGTTTCAGGTATTCGGCGCCGATCAGGGCGTGCGTACCCTCAACCTCATGGTCAATCGCCTTGCCGATGTCGTGCAGCAGGCCGCCAGCTTTCGCCAGTTCGACGTCGGCGCCCAGTTCGGCGGCGATCATGCCGGCGATGTGCGCTGTCTCGACTGCGTGGCCATGCTGGTTCTGGCCGTAGCTGGTGCGGAACTTCAGCCGGCCCAGCAGCTTGATGAGTTCCGGGTGCAGGCCATGCACGCTGGCTTCGTAGGCAGCGCGTTCGCCTTCCTCGCGGATGGTGTTCTCCACCTCGGCACGGGCGTCCTCGACCAGTTTTTCAATGCGCGCCGGGTGAATGCGACCATCCACCACCAGCTTGCTCATGGCCTGTTTGGCGACTTCGCGCCGCACCGGGTCGAAGCTGCTGATGGTGATGGCTTCCGGCGTGTCATCGACGATGACATCGACGCCGGTCGCCAGCTCAAAGGCGCGGATGTTGCGTCCGTTGCGCCCGATGATGCGGCCTTTCATGTCGTCGTTGGGCAGCGGCACCACGCTCACCGAAATCTCGCTGACGTGCTCGCTGGCCAGACGCTGCACCGCCAGCGCAATAATGCCGCGTGCGCGGTTGTCGGCCTCTTCGTAGGCTTCGGCTTCCACCTGGCGGATGATGCGCGCCATATCGTTGCGGGCTTCTTTTTCGGCGGCGGCCAGCAGCACTTCGCGGGCTTCATCGACCGTCATCTGGCCGATGCGCTCCAGCTCCTGCATACGCAGGGCTTCCAGTTTGCCGATGTCGTTCTCTTTTTTGTCCAGCGCGCTCTGGCGCTTGTTCAGGTTCTGCTCGCGGCGTTCGATGCGCTCGTAGCGATTGTCTACATCTTCGCGGCGGCGCTGCAGGCGCTCCTCTTCTTTGTCCAGGTCGCGGCGACGGCGCAGCAGCGTGTCTTCCGTTTCGGTTTGCAGCACGCGGATACGTTCCTCGCCCTGGCGGACGATTTCGGCGGCGGTCTCGTTAGCCTGGCTAACGACAGAGCGCGCCTCTTCTTCGGCCATTAATCGACGATTGCGACCGGTTCGGTTCTGGTAGGCGTTGAGTACAAATACGCCAATCGCAATGCCGGCGATCAGAGCGATCAGCAATGCGAGGACAGTGATGGCATTGATTTCCATATGCGGTAGCGGTGGCTGATGATTGGGATATCAGCACAACCGCTGACCTCCTTTCTCGGTTGATAAGATCAGGTGTCAGGTTTGTTGGTTTCATGTCTGTTCCTGACCCGGTATTCATGGCATATCCTCGTCGGGGTCTGCTGGAAAGAATTCCGGGTCTTCGGCATTGAGTTCTTCGCAGAGCTGCTCGACAACGCTCCGGCTCGTCTGGTAATCAAAGCCACGACGCTGTAAAAAGCTGCCAAGCTTCTGGCTGAACACCTGGCGGCGGCTGCCGCGCAGGCGTCTGGCCCGTTCCGCAGCGGCGCGATAGGCGGCGTCTTCGGTGTCGAAGTCCGCCAGCGCCTCCTCGATGATTGCTTCGGCGACCCCTTTCTGGCGCAGTTCGTAGCGCAGCGCCAGCGGGCCGCGTGGTTTGAAGGTGTCGCGGTTTTCCACCCAGTAGCGGGTAAAAGCGGCGTCGTCCAGGTAACCCATGCCTGCCAGCCGCTCGATGGCGGCCTCGACTGCGGCAGCAGAATACTGGTTCTGCGCCAGGTTCTGCCGGACTTCGGCTTCGCTGCGAGGCCGGTAAGACAAAAACCGGGCGGCGTGGTCGTATGCCCGCTGGACATCGTCCGCGCTGCGCAGCGCCTCGATGGCGCTGGGGTCCAGTTCCTGCCCTTTGCGCAGCCGCGCCGCTTCGATCAGCGTCAGGCTGAAGGCGTACTCGCCGTCCAGGTAGACGTTGACTCGCTCTTTGTTGCGCTGCTGTACTTCCAGGGCAGTGATGGTACGCATCCCAGCATCCGTACAATAAAAAAAGCCGCGATCACAGTGATGATCACGGCTATACGCTGACATATTGGACACAAACACTATTCGGTTGTCCCGACACCAGAACGCTGGCTGTGCCAGCAACTGGCAGCGCCAGCTTTCACGCTGACGGTTGGATTTCGCCGGTTTGTCTATCGCGCCTCGGTACGGCAAACGTGCCACCGTCGCAACCAGCCGGCACGTCTCATTGAAAAGTAATCATCTGTTGTCTGCGCTACAATACAGTCAAAGCCGATTTTCAAGGCACAACCACCGTATCCGCCCGGTCAGTCGTCGATGGGGCGGGCATTTATGTCACAAACACACGTATAACCGTGAACTGTTAAGCAATGGTGAAAATGCTAACGTATGTAAAATGTATAAAAAAAACGCAAAATAATCAAGTCCCGGAGACATATTGTAGCTCATATCGTAATAATATGGTTGCGGTCTGGTGTTGATTGTGCTGGCGGCGGTCGCTACAATCGGCAGGCTTGCTCGAACCATCACGCACACTGAGGACGGAAACCGGCATGGGCGCGAATAACCGGCGCATTCTGGTCACGGGCGGGGCGACCTTCCTGGGGCAGAACATTGTGGCGGCGCTGCTGGCTGAGGGTGCTGAGGTCACCGTACTGGTGCGCCCCGGCTCTGAGGACCGGCTGGGGCCGCTGGCGGCGCGCGTCCGCTGGTACACGGCTGATGTCTGGGATTCGGCCAGCCTGCGCGGTCGGGCGCGCGGTCACAGCACGGTGATTCACACCGTCGGCAGCATGGTCGCGGACCCGGCGCAGGGACTCACGCACCACCGGCTGAACTTCGTCAGCGCCCGGAATGTGGTCAATATGTGTGTCAGTGATGGCGTGCCTGACATGGTTCTGCTCAGCAGCCCGCGTGCGCCCTGGGTCAACGGGCGTTACCTGAAGGCCAAACGCGAAGCTGAGGATTATCTGCGGCGGGTGGGCGTCCGGGGTGTGGTCGTCCGTGCGCCGCTGGGCTACCTGCCGGGGCAGCGGCGTCCGCTGGTCTATGCGTTGATGTCGCTGGTGGGGCGTATACCGCCGCTATCGTGGACGCATCTGGGGCGTATCGCGCCGCTGCCGGTGGATGTCATCGCGCGCGGCGTAGCCCGCATCGCCCTAGAGACGCAGCACAGCAAGTCGATTTACTACGCTGCCGACCTGCGGCGGCGCAACCAGCGCAATGAAGCGGCTCTGGTGCTGGCTCCACCGCCGCTGGACGACGATGATACGCATCCAGCGCGCCGGGCGCGCCCCCTGGACCTGGTGGACGAGGATACGCCGTTTGGCTGGTCTCCGCCCAACGGCCCCCGCTGACTTGATTATTCCGCGTATTCGACGATGAAATCGGGCTGGTCCGCCAGTCGATAGCGGCGCACAGCCTGTACCTGGAGCTGGTAGTCGTTATCTGCCGCCCACTGTGCCAACCGCTGTAATTGTGCCAGTCCGCGCTGCATGGCGTCGGCCTGTTCGCCGCCGAAGCGATAACTCAGAAAGTAGCGATTGTCGTTTTCCAGGTAACGCAGCGCGGCTTCGCTCGCTTGGACGAGTGCTGTTGGCGCTGGCTGGCGCTGGAGCTGCCGCAGCGGCTGCACCGGTAATCGCACGTTGCGGGCCAGCGTGCGCAGCAGAACCGGGCGATGGAGCAGCCTGGCCAGCGCCGCGCCATCGGTCAGATGCAGTTCCACCGGTACCGGCACGGATTCGCCACCGCTGGTGGTCGCTTTGATGCATAATTCGAACTGTTCTTCGACAACGCGGGGCGTTTTCACGCGGTCCTCTGGCGGGATGAGCGCCTCGATGTGTGCCATGACGTGATTGGCTGCTTCGGCGAGCGCCTGCTTGCGCGACAGGCCCGGCACGCGGTCGCTGACCGGGGGAATTGGCTGGCCGATATTCATTGTCAGGCGCGGGCGTTTGAGCTGGAGCATGGCTTCCATTGCGCCAGCCACGCCGCCGAAGCCCATCGGCACGATGGGCGCGCCAGCTTTGGCGCTCAGCCAGGCGACGCCGCTGCGGGCCTCGCGGGCGCTGGCTTCCCAGATGCCACCCTCCGGGAAGATGCCGACTACGCCATCCTGACTGAGTACGTCCAGCGCCATCGTCATGCCGGTGCGGTCCATGCTGCCGCGTTTGATGGGGATAAAGCCGTAGGTGTTCATCAATGGGGCGAAGGTAGGGTCCAGCGGCACATCGCCCACGCCCATCATCTCGATCAGCCAGGGGACGTGCAGGATCATCAGCACCACTTCGACGACATCGACGTGATTGCCCACCAGAATCAACGGGCCACTGGCCGGCAGGTTCTCCCTGCCGTTGACCTGTGTGCGCGTCAGCAGCTTCATAGCGGCGCGGGCCGCTGTGCGCAGCACGCCGCGCACCACCACCCGCCGGGGATAGGTCAGCGTGTAAGTCGGCGTCATACCGGGCTACGGGTTGAGGGTGATATCGACGCCGTAAGCGGCCAGGGTGATGTTCGCCGGGGCGGCGACCACTGGCACGTCGATATACATACCGCCCGCCGCCACGATCTCGCCCATCTCGCCGTTGAGTTGGTAGGCTTCCAGGCGGATGCGTACCGGGTTCTGCTGGGCGGGGATTATCTGGGCTGGCTGCCACGACGAGCCGCTGTCCAGCGCGAACACCAGGTCCTGCGGCGTGGACGGCTCGCCGTTGACGATGGTCACGCGCACAACCACATCGGTCATGTCATCCGGTGCGGCTTCGATGCTGGCAAAGCCGATGCGCAGCTCGGCTGGCTGGCCGGCGGTCAGCGGCTGTGGCACGCCCACCAGCATGCGACGACTGAGCGGCGAACCGGCACCGGTCGCAGGCGTGGAGCCTGGCGGGCTGAGTGGCTCGGTGCCCGTCTGGGCGACGGCGGCATCGTAGGCGCTCAGTTCTTCGACAGCCGCCTGGCCCTGTTCCGACAGCCGGTAAACCAGATCGCCGTCCATCTGCATATAGCCTTTGGTCACCAGGCGGCGCACAGCCTTGCTGAAACTGCGCTCGCTGAGGTCCAGTGCTTCGATGATGGTGTCGGCGTCGGCGGTGGGGGTGCTGGCTTTGCCGAAGTAACGCAGAATGTCGAGCGCGCCCGGCAGCGGTTCCAGTGTTCTGAGGTGAAAAGGTAATTCCATAGTTAGCTTGTTCTGTGCGTGAATGAGTCGAATATGGTTGTCAGTATAGCATAAAAAGTCCGGCAAGCGTTGAGGGGAATCAAACGCCCCGCCGGTTCGGGCGGGGCGTTGTGCTGAGGCTGGTTTGCGGCTGCGTCAGACGCTGGCTTCGGCTTCGGGAGTCTCTGGCTCTGGTTCCGGCTCCGGTGTGATGATGACCGGCGGGGCCATCATGCCGCGCAGCGGCTGGCGCTCGGCGAGTGTAATCTCGACCTCGGTGCCGCTGCCATCGCGGATAACCAGCAGCGTCACGGTGTCGCCAGGTTCGTAGGCCGCTATGCGGTCGGCCAGGGTGTTATCGGCGTCAATGGCTTCACCATCCACGCTGACGATCACATCGCCCGGCAGCAGATCGGCTTCGGCTGCCGGTGAATCCGCAGCTACTTCAACGATCAGCGCGCCCTCGGTGACGTTCAGGTTATTCTCGGCGGCTACGTCCTCATCGACGATCTCGAACTGCACGCCCAGGTAGGCCCGGTTGAACGGCATCATCTCAAAGCGGAAGTTGCGCGGGGACTCGCCACGCGGCATCATCTGGCCGAAGGGGCGGCCCTGACGGTCAAACAGGGTTGGACCGGCCAACTCCACCTCGATTTCGAGCGCCTCGCCGTCCCGTTCGATGCCCAGCACGAGGATATCGCCCGGCGCGCTGCCACGCACGACTGCCGCTACGTCTTCGACGGTGCTAACCGCCTCGTCATTGACACTCACGATGACGTCATCCGCCAGCAGACCGGCGTCCTCAGCGGGGCTGCCTTCCTCGACGCGGGTGATGGTTACGGCGTCATCGACGAGTTCGAGGTACACGCCCAGGTAAGGCTGCATCAGCAGCCGGAACTGCTCCATTTCGCGCTCCGGGATGGGCATGTGACGCTGCTGGAAGCGCCCGCGTGGGGCGATGAAGCCCGCTGGACGTCCGGCCAGCGTCAGCTCGATTTCCAGCATGTCGCCGTCGCGCTCCACGCTCAGAGTGACGATCTCGCCGGCGCTGTACGATCCAACGACCGCCGCCAGCGTGCCGGCGTTGACCGGCTCATCGTTGACGGCCACGATGCGATCGCCCACCTGCAGGCCAGCTTCCTCGGCGGGTGTGCCTTCCATGACTTCGGTGATGATTACCGCCGGTTCAAAGCCGATGCCCAGATAGCCGGGACCGGCTGGCTCCGGCTCTGGCGTCACTTCCGGCGCGATTTCTTCGTCGGGGGGTGCTGGTTCTGGTGTGGTCTCCTGGGCCAGCACAGCACCCACACTCAACAGCAGGATGACGACAAGGAACAGGGTGAATCCGGTTCGTTTTCTAAACATCGCTTGCGCTCCTTAATACCTGTTATGGCCTTTGTGGCCAGTTTATCCAATCGTTCAACCGGTATTGTATACAGCGAACACAAGAAAAGTTTGAACAGGATGTAACCGAAGTGTAAAAAAATAGCGCCAGCATCGACCGGATTCGTCGATATTGGCGCTGGAGTTCGCGTCAATGGGGGCTGGCCTGTGGTCAGCGCTGGTTTTTGTCGTCGTCAGATTTGCGGCCAAAGCGCCCGGTGATGAAATGCCCAAACATGTTGCCCATCGCGCCGCTCAGGGTAGGGCCGTCGGTGCTGCTCATGCGCTCGTCGATCTCCCAGCGATTCTTGTGACGCCGGTTGATCCACGTTTCGAAATCCTTTGATGTCTGTTCCATGGCTGCCAGCAGCGCGTCCTCTTCGCGGTCGGCGATGAGCGCGCGAAAGCGCTGCAAATCCTGCATGTAGTCGTCCAGGAAGCGCAGCAGATCGTCGCGGCTGTCCTGCCACAGGCTGCTCATGTCCTCGGCGGTCATGTCGAAGAGCGCCCGGCTCACCATGCCGAATGTCGGATTGGTCAGCCGCTGCATATCCGGCCAGCCATCGGCGCGGCTCATGTTGTAGAAGTAGATGACGCCCAGCAGCGCCGGCAGGGCTTCGGTAGCGCCAGCCAGCGTGTCGTGTTCCAGCGGATCGGCGAAATGCGGCACCGACCCCAGCAGACGGGTGAAATCGGTCGCCAGAGTTACCACGTCGCGCACGGCGGACGCCCCCGGCATGATGGTCATCACGCCCTCGTCGAACAGGTCGGCACTCGCCTGTTCGGTCTCGTCCAGCCAGTTGAACAGATACTTCGGATTCACCACCGGCGTCATGCACACCATATGTGTCTCGTCTGGCAGACGAGCCGCCGCGTGCTTCAGTGACGCGCCTTTGAGCGGCGAGAAGTCGAACACCACCGCGCCCGGACGCAGCGCGTCGGCGATCTGATGATAGACGACTTCGATTTTGCTGTAGGGCAGGGCGATGACGACAATATCCTGGCCCTTAACCGCGTCGCGCAGCGATGATTTGATGGTGTGCACCGCCTTGAGCTTCTGCGCCGCTTTGGCGCTGCTCTGGCTGTTTTCGTAGCCGGTGATGCTGAAGCGATGTTCGCCGCCGCTTTCGTTGTAACGCTGCAGGGTCAGGCCCAGTGACGCGCCCAAGCGCCGTAAACCGAGTATCGAAATGGAGATTTCAGCCATGATTCTATCCTTGAGTACAGCCCTTACGGATGGCCCGGCACGCGACACAGCCGCTGCCAGGGCGGATTTTAACAGGTTTGCGCGTTAGTTGGCATTGTCGGCGCGCTGCAAGCGCCGCAGCAGATGCGCGTTTGGGTGATCGTGCCAGCGTTGGGGCGGGTCCGCGTGATGCGCCACCAGCCACAGTGCCGGTTCCGTCATGCCCGCCTCGGCGCACAGCTCTGCGCTCCAGGCTGGGTGCTGCTCATGAACGACCAGACCGCGCCGCCAGTAATTGCGCGGGTCGCCCTGGCTCCAGCGCGCGTATTGTGCCGGAATCAGCGCCCGGCCCAGCACGGCCAGCGTCTTTTGCAGGATGCTCGCCGGCCAGCGAATTTTGCCGACATCGTGCAGCAGGGCCGCCTGCGCCAGTTCTGGCGGCGTGTGTGTCTCCTGGGCAAGTACGTCGCGCAGCACGTTGAGGCTGTGCAACTGCTCGCCGCGAGACAGACGGCGGAACAGGGCCATCTGCTGCTCGTCCAGGTAGCGCGCCACCAGCTCGTAATCTGGCTGCTGGCTGAAGGCCAGCAGGGCGCGTATCCCCTGCTGAATGCGGTAGCGGGCGGTCATGGCGTCAACGGTCAGCCGATCAGCAAGTTGACGATGAACATGGCCGGTTCGAAGATCAGCAGACCGAACAGGCTGGGCACGCCCGGCAGCGGCAGAAACGACAGCAGCAGCAGCCCCAGGAACACGTACTGTGTCGTCTGGGCGTTGCGCTGCCAGGTGTAGGCCAGGTCGGGCGGCAGCAGCGCCAGCACGATATGCCAGCCGTCGATTGGGAACAGCGGCAGCAGGTTGAATACGAACAGCAGCACATTCCAGAAGACGATCATGTAGAACAGGACGACCAGGA
Source organism: uncultured Anaerolineaceae bacterium (assembly GCA_964639225.1). Taxonomy (GTDB): domain Bacteria; phylum Chloroflexota; class Anaerolineae; order Aggregatilineales; family Phototrophicaceae; genus CAZXCK01. The sequence goes on from CAZXCK010000048.1 coordinate 9,125, forward strand.
AATCTGGCATGGCCGGGAACAGCCGCAGCGGAATGGCGAACACTGCCGCCAGCAGCAGATTGGAAAACGGTCCGGCGGCCACCGCTGCCAGGAATCCCCAGCGCGGGTTGTTCATGCGGTTGGCCGAGATGGGCGCGCTGCCCAGGATGCCGAAGCCGATGAGCACGAACATCAGGAAGCCGGGCCAGTAGATGTGCTTGGTGGGGTCCAGGGTGAGGCGGCCTTCCCTGGCCGGGACCGGATCGCCCATCAGGTGAGCCACGTAATTGTGGGCGAATTCATGAAACGTCATGCCCATCAGCACGGCGATCAGGATGCCGACCAGGATTTCTGGGGATAAACTTGCACCAAATAGAAGCAACGAAACACTCCAGGATACGTATACGTTCTGTGCAATAAAGGTGTAGTATACACCGCGTGAGGAGTAACCAGTATAGGCACTTAACGAAGTTTAACGTTTCCATGTCTGAAACACTGTCAATTTTATGTTATCATCAGCGGCGGGGAAGTCACGGATTAATTGCTCATGGTCGAAATTGCGCCAGGAGATCGCGTGCAGATGCGTAAGTCACACCCTTGTGGGAGTGATGAATGGGAAGTTTATCGGGTTGGGGCCGACATTGGTTTGCGCTGTTTGGGTTGTGGCCGCCGCATCATGTTGGCGCGATCTGTGTTTTACAGGAGTATGAAGCGCAAGCTCACCGGTCCAGTTACCAGTAATCATCATGGGGAGTCCTGATTGTGGCTAAGAATGTATTGTTTTTCATGTCCAACACCGGTGGTGGTCATCGAGCGGCTGCTGAAGCGATACGCGATGCGCTGTTTGTCCGTCATGGCTCGCAGAACATCAATGTGCAGATGGTGGATGTGTTCAAGCATTCGCTGTTCCCCCTGAACTATATGCCGGAGATTTACCCCCACTGGATTCAGTACAGTAAATCGTCTTGGGGGCTGGGCTACAATCTGTCGAATACAAGGCGGCGCGCTCGTGTGCTGTCTAAGGGAATGTATCTCACCAGCGGGCCGTCGCTGCGGCGGATGGTGCGCAGCAACCCGGCGGATGTGGTGGTGTGCGTGCATTCGGTGGTAGCGCGCCCGTCGCTGTCGGCGCTGCTGACGCTCGACCGGCGTCCCCCGTTTATCACCGTCGTCACCGATCTGGTCTCGACGCATATGTTCTGGTACGACACCCGCGCCGAACACTGCTTTGTACCCACCCAGGAAGCCTATACACGCGGCCTGGAATGCGGCCTGCGCCCGGACCAGATGAGCATCTCCGGTTTGCCGGTCAATCCGTCGTTCAGCAGCGGGCTGCTGCCCAAAGCCGAAGCGCGCCGCGAGCTGGGCTGGGACCCCGACCTGCCAGCCGTGCTGCTCGTTGGCGGTGGCGAGGGCATGGGACCACTTTATGACATCGCCCGCGCGGTCAACGCACGGCAGGGGCGCTTCCAACTGGTGATCGTCGCCGGTAAGAACAGCGCCCTCAAGGCGCGGCTTGAGGCGGCGCACTGGAATCACCCCACCCACATTTATGGCTTCGTCAACGACATGGCGCGCAAGATGAGCGCCGCCGACATTCTGGTGACCAAGGCCGGCCCCTCGACCATCTGCGAGGCGGGTATCGCCGGTTTGCCGATGATCCTCAGCGATGCCATCCCCGGCCAGGAGACGGGCAACGTCGAATATGTGGTGCGTAACGGCGCTGGCGTCTACGCGCCCGGCCCGGATGCTGTCGCCGCTTCGGTGAGCGCCTGGCTGGCGGAAGGCCCGGCTGGGCTGGAACGCCGCTCGGCGCGGACAAGGGCGCTTGGTCGCCCGGACGCCGTTTGGCAGATCGCCGATATGGTCTGGGAGCAGGCCCATCGCGCGCCCATCAGCACGCGCCGCCGCCCGATGTTCGATATGCCGGCTGACTTCGATATGGGCAAGGATTACGGCACGAAGATGTAGACCATCTGACGATGACGCTGTGACCCGTGCCAGCGCGCTTGCTTAAGGCCAGGTAATTCTGTACTATCTGTATGCGTTGTTTATCGTGCAAGCCATCACAGACCTGAGACCTGGAGAAGCGAGACTATGAAAGCAGTGATCCTGGCAGCCGGGCAGGGAACCCGTCTGCGCCCGGTGACATTGACTATGCCCAAGCCTCTGGTGCCAGTGGCCAATAAGTCATTGATCGCCTACGCCATCGACGTGCTTAAAGGGGCCGGACTGGTCGAGATCGGCATCGTCGTCCATGACCTGCAATCGCCGATCAAAAAGGCGCTCGGTGACGGCAGTCAGATGGGCGTCAGCCTGACGTATATTGTCCAGGAAGAGCAGCTCGGACTGGCCCATGCCATTGGGTTGTGCCAGTCGTTTGTCGGGGATGATCCCTTCTGCGTGTTCCTGGGCGATAACATCTTCCAGGACAAAATGGAAAGCCTGCTGCGCGGCTTCGAAACCTCGGACTCCGAGGTGGCTGTTGCCCTGGGCGAAGTGTCGGACCCGTCACGCTTCGGCATCGTCGAACTTAAAGATGATCGTGTGGTGCGCATGGTCGAAAAACCCAAAGACCCGCCCTCAAATCTGGCGATATGTGGCGTGTACCTGCTGCGGGCATCTATCTTCGACGCCATTTCGCGCATCGAGCCGTCCTGGCGCAACGAGCTGGAAATCACCGACGCTATCCAGACGATTATCAGCGATGGCGGTAAGGTCAGCCCGTATATTCTCCAGGGCTGGTGGATCGACGCCGGCAAGCCAGATGCCATCATCCAGGCGAACCAGCTTGTCCTGGGGGAGATGCCCTACACACCCGCGCCGGAGAACAATCAGGTGCAGGGGGCGTCCGAAGTGTCGAACCGGGTGCTGCTGGGCGAGGGTACCCAGATTATCGACAGCGTGGTGCGCGGTCCGGTCATCATCGGCGACCACGTGACCATTCGCAACAGCTATATCGGCCCGTACACGTCGATTGGCAACAACGTCACCATTGAGAACGCCGAGATCGAAGCCAGTATCGTCATGCAGAACTGCACCGTGCGCGACCTGGACGGACGCATCGACTCCAGTCTGGTAGCCGATAATTCATGCGTTGTGTCGAAAACGCTGCAACTGCCGTCGGTGCATCGTTTCATCCTGGCAGAGAACAGCTACGTTCAGCTTTAGCCACCGGTAACAGATTATCAAACCGGGCCTGTCGCGTCATGACAGGCCCGGTTTTGTATCTAAAACAGGCGCATCTGGCCGCCGTCGCGGCGCAGCGGCGGTGGCTTGAACAACCCGCGCCCCTGTATCCATTCGTCGGGCGGTCCGTTCCAGCCCACTTCCTCGAAATTCACGCGGCCCTTGTCGTCGAACCGGACGCCTTCGGCTTTCAGGCGGCGTTCCTGTTCCAGCGCGGCGGCGCTGCCCGCTGGCAGGCTGATCTTCCCCTGGCTGTTGATGACTCGCTGCCAGGGGATGCTCTGGCCGGGCGGTGTGGCGTTCATGGCTTTGCCCACCCAGCGCGGCCCGATCCGGTCATAATCCGGCGGGTCGATGCCAGCCGGAGCCGGAATCATGGCGGCGATCTGGCCGTAGGTGCTCACCTGACCTTCGGGAATCTGGCGGGCGATCTCCCACACCAGCTCGAAATAAGCGTCGCGGTCGGGGGGCTGGTTCATGGTGTGCGCTCCCTGTGGATTATCCCCAGCGTTCGACAGCCTGCGCCAGTTCGGCGGGGGTAGGGGCATAATTGCCCACACGCTGCACGACGATGCCGCTGGCGTAGTTGGCGAGCGTCACCGCCTGAGCGTAATCGGCGGCGGCGGCCAGGGCCAGCGTCATCACGGCGATGGACGTATCGCCCGCGCCGACGGTGTCGAATACATCCAGCACAGCGGGGGCCGGGCAGTGAGTCACCTCGCCGCTGGCCGTCGCCAGTGTAGCGCCATCGCCGCCGCGTGTAATGACCATTGCCCCGCTGAGGTTCAGCGACTGGCGCAGCGAGCGCGCCGCCTCGCCGTATTCTTCGGTTGTGGCCAGCGACCGTCCCAGGTATTCCTGAGCGTCGTCGGCGTTGCACTTGATCAGGGCGAAACCGTGATATTTGTCCAGGCTGCCCTGAGCGTCAGCGGTGAGCAACGCCGCGCCGTTCATCTGGCGCACGGCATCCACCAGCCCGGCGGTGATGAGTCCGCCGCGATAGTCAGAGAAGAGCACAGCGTCGGCAGTGGGCAGGTGAGTGCGCAGCGCCTCGACGATCTGCGCATGACTGGCGTCACAGACCGGCTGCTGCGGGATGCGGTCCAGCCGGGCGATCTGCTGCGGAAAACGCAGGCCCGTCTGCGCCATGATGCGCGTTTTGACGGTTGTCGGGCGCTGGGAGTCGGTCAGCAGCGCGCGGGTATCGATGTGCTGCTGCGCCAGGACTTCACGCAGCCGGTCGGCGAATTCGTCTGTGCCCACCAGGCCGATCTGCACGGCGCGGCTGCCCAGCCGGGTGATGTTGGCCGCCGGGTTGGCCGCGCCCCCGGCGATCAGGCGGCGCGCTTCGTATTCCAGTACGGGGACGGGTGCCTCGCGGCTGATGCGCGTGGCGCGACCCATGAGGTATTCGTCCAGGATGACGTCACCGACGACCAGAACACAGTGATTGGCCAGCGCCGGGATGAGCGTTTGCAGCGGGTGAGTCATGGTCAGGCTACCCTATTGGCTGCGTGATGCCGTTAAAACGACTTTAAGCGTAGCGCATTACACCGGCAAAAGCGACGGTGGGTTGGCCATCGTTTCTTAGCACCATTGTAATAATAATGTCAGTTTTGACCGTTGATTTCGCTGTTTTAGCATAATATCCTTGCAACTCTGCGCGCCGAGCCGCGTAAATATGATGACGGGAAATGATCCCGGCTACTTTCATGCACGAACCTACTGAAGGAGAAATGCATCGCTATGAAGAAACTGCTGTCATTTGTACTGGTTGTTGCCCTGGTTCTACTGGTCCCGGCTGTGGCTGCTCAGGAAGGCGATCCCCTGTGCCTGAACCTGAGCGCCGAAGATTGCGCGGTTCTGACTGCTGCTTCCGCGAACACCAATACCATTAGCTCGTTTACCCAGACTTTCTACATTGACCTGAACGTAAGTGGCATTAGCCTGCTGACGGGTGGCACGGAAGACTCGATCTCTGCGGAGATCTCCGGCAGCGGCCCGTTTGTGGTGGGTGCGGCGGGTGAAATTCCGTTCGCCCTGGGTCTGGATATGGATGTTGCTTTCAGTGACGGCGTGGAGACCATCGCTGGATCGCTGCCGTTTGTGATTGTGGACGATGTACTCTACACGCTGGGCGAGGAAATGCCGGGCGATGGCCGCATCATCGGCATTCCGCTCAACGAAGAGACCCTGGCTATGCTCGACCTGGGCGACCTCTCCGGTGGTCTGCTGCCGCTTGAGACCGATGATCTGCTGGGTGGCGATGACATGATGGCGCCGCCGGAGACGATCGGTGACCTGTTCGGTGTTGACGGCGCCATTATGGGTGGTGCCGATGAGTTTGTTCTGCGTTACACCGACTACCAGCGCCTGCCGGACGCTGTTGTGCTTGACCAGACGATGTATCCTTTCGCCCTGACAGTGGACCTGACCGGCATGGTCCGGTCGCCTGAGGTGCAGGAACTGGTCGGCGAGGTGCTGGGTCTGGCCGATATGTTCGCCGAGACGGATGACGAGATGATGGCGGACCCGATGGTTGGCATGCTGCTGGGCCTTGTCCCCATGCTGCTGGAAGGCATCGAGGGCGAAATCGCTGTGACCCAGTATGTGGGCGCGGACGACAACTACATCCGCAAGCTGACCTTCGAACTGGACCTGGTGCTTGACCTGGGTATGCTGTTCGGTATGGGCGAACCGCAGGAAGGCGCGCCGGAGTTCCCGCCGATCACCGTTGACCTGATCTTCGACGTTGAACTGACCGACGTCAATGAAGACCTGGTTGTGACGGCCCCCGAAGGCGCGGTTATCCTGACGCCGGAAGAACTCGAAGCGATGTCGTCGGGTATGGGCGGTGGTTTCTAAACCCATCCGCTGATCCTTCAGCGCAATACACGCAGGTCGCCTCACTTAATGGGGCGGCCTGTTTTTATGGATGGTGCCCGGCGGTTAGTCACGTAGGCAAATCGTCGCTATACGGCACCCAGCCCCTTGATTATAATGACGCCATTCTGGCAGCTTGTGCGCTGGCGCTGCACGGGAAGCGCGACAGCGCCGGTAAGCGGAGATACCCGGTAAATATGTTCTCAATTGATGATACCCAGCCCACCGCCCCCGTTCGGCCTGAACACTGGCAGCAGCCCGCGCCGCCCGACGACGAAGGCGGCGCTTCTGGCGGTCCCGGATGCCTGGTGTGGGGCGCGCTGGGCGTGATGGGCGTGCTCTTCTCACTGGCGATTGTCGTCCTGGCGGGGACGGCGGGCTGGACCGAAGGCCAGCGCCTGGGCGACCGTCACGCCAGCGCCACCCAGGCCCGGCAGATCGAGGAACAGCTCACCCGCATTCCCGAAGACGTCGCCGAAGGCAACGAATATCTCATTGGCCTGCGTCTCAACTTCCTGGAGACACTGGCACCCAACCTGAATACGGTCCCCGGCCTGCGGCAGACAGCGACGGCGGTACACCTCAGCAACAACCAGCCCACCGCCACGACCACCGCTACCGAAGTTCCGCCAATGGTCGAGGACGTGCCGCCTGTCGAGGATACACCGCCTGCCGTCGTCGATGACGATGATGCGACCTCGGATGGGCTGGCTTTTGACCTGGACACCCTGCTGGACGAAGCCCGGCAGTCGATGGCGCTGCGCGAATATGGCGAAGCCTACGAAACGCTCGACGTGATTATTCGCATCGACCCGAACTATCAGCGCACGCTGGTGCGCGATCTCACGCACGAAGCGCTGATATCATGGGCACTGACGCTTTTCCGCACTGCTGACCTGGATGACCTGGCCGAGGCTATCCGCGTCACCGACCTCGCAGAGAACTACGGCGATGTCGGCGATCTGAGCTATGAGCGTTTTATGGCCGAGCAGTATCTGGATGTACAGCGCACTATCGGCACTGGCAACCACGCACGCGCCATCCGTATGCTGACGGACCTTATCAACAACTATCAGGCGACCTATAAAGGTGTCGATTTCCGTCAGATGCTGTTCAACGAGTACGTGGCTTACGGTGACGCCTGGGGATTTGGCGGCCAGTACTGCCAGGCAGTGACACAGTACAACATGGCGCTGAATCTGTTCAGTAATGCGTCGGTGGCGGCGAAACGAGATAACGCTCAGGAAATCTGTGAGCGCGGCCCGCTGCTGACGCCGGGTGCGCCTGGTAGCGAGGGCGGTAACGACTCGCAGCCGGTCGCGCCGATTGGCGTGCCGGGCACCTAGCGCGTTACAGGTAGCGCAGCCAGCGCCTGACGCGCTCGGCGGCGTAAATGCCGGAGAGGATACGTTCGTCGAGGCAGGGTGGGGCGCTGCTGCTGATGTAATCGCTGCCGGCCAGGGCCACCCCCTGCGGCAGATGCGGCTCGATGGCGCGTATGGTATTCAGATGACCGGCGTCGCGCCACATGACCGGGTCGCTTTCTGGCCAGTGGTGGATGTGATCGGCGGCGGGGTTGGCGGGCCAGCCCATCAGCGCGGTGATCTCACCCACCGGGTCGGCTGGCAGCCCGTAGACCGGGTCGAAGCGCAGCCCGACCTGCGCCAGCAGACCACCCGGCGGCACCCGACCGGGCAAACTGGTCACGGCCACGCTGGTCAGCGGATAGCCTTCTGGTATATGGTCGTTGAAGTCGGCGGCGGACAGGTTCTCATAACCCAACGAAACATAGGCGATAGTATCGTAGCGATAATCGAGCAGTCGCATGGCGATCTCTGGTACCAGCGTGTACAGCATGCGTTCGGCGTAGCGGGCTGGCGCCGCGATGACAATAGCCCGTGCCGCCATCAGGATGCCGTTTTCCAGGCACACGCCGAAGCTGTGGCCATCGGCATCCAGGAAACCCAGCGAACTGACGGCCATGCGCAGCATTACGGTGGACCGGATGCTGGTCCGCATGGCTTCCACCAGCGCGTGAGTCCCCTGCTCGAAAATCACAGCGCCGGGGCCGTCGATATGAATAGCCTCTTCGCTGATTGGCTCCAGTTCGCGCACGTAGGCGGCGAAGTAGGCGATATCGTGAACAGGAAGGCGCATCGGCCCGCAGTCGAAGATGAAATCGCCCATGCGCACACTGTTCAGGCTGCCACCCAGGCGGCGTTTGACTTCGATCAATGTGCAGTCCAGCCCTGCCGCCTCTAACTCGCGGACAGCGGCCAGCCCACTGATACCCCCGCCAATGACAACCACATCGCGCATGTTGTTACGCCGTTTCGGTTTGTTGGATACCCGTCATCTGCTCGCTGATTTCCCACAGTCGCAGCCAATCGGCCTGTTTCATCGAGGCTTTGCTGCTGGGCTTGGGCTGGTTTTTCACGAAATAACTGCCGCTGATGCCGGCTACTTCCGGCGACGACGCCAGATAGATCGATGTGCGCGCGCCCTGTTCCGCGCTGAGCTGGAACGGACGCAGCAGCGTGAGGAATCCCTTCGACAGCGCGCCGAAGAAACCATCGTTGTTTTTGCCGAAGCCAGTGTTGACCAGACCCGGATGCAGGGCGTTGGTCGTCACCGGCGCGCCAACCCGATCCAGACGGCGCGCCAGTTCGTAGGTGAACATGACATTCGCCAGTTTGGTCATGGCGTAAACGTTGAAGGCGTTGTAGCCGCGAGAGCCGTCCAGGTTGTCGAAGTTGATGCGGGCCGCTTTATGCGCATCTGACGACACATTCACGATGCGCGCCCGATCCTGCCCGGTGCCTGTTGCTTTCAGGGTGTCCAGCAGCAGGTGCGTCAGCAAAAAGTAACTGAGGTGGTTCAGGGCGAAGGTGCGCTCGTAGCCTTCGCTGGTGATCTCACGCTCGGTGAACATCATGCCAGCGTTGTTGACCAGCACATGCAGCCGGTCATAACGCGCCTTGAAGGCTTCCGCCAGCCGGCGAACCTCACTCATCAGCGCCAGGTCGGCGATCATGTACTCGACCTGAGGGTTGCCGGTGTCGGCTGTGATGGTATCGACGACGCGCTCGGCTTTGCTCTGGTTGCGCCCGACGAGGATTACCGTCGCGCCCATACGCGCCAGTTCGCGGGCTGTCACCTCGCCGATGCCGTTGGTCGCGCCGGTCACCATGACCACCTGGCCATTCATATCACTCATGTTGTATGTGCTCCCTGGTCTCGCCTTTGATATACACAGATGGCATATCATAAACCGCACACATAAAGACAGGCTTAATGGCGGTGCGAGCAGTTGATAAGACGTTAAAGCTGGTAGCGATTCTCAAACCGGACGATTTTGCGCCGGTAGTGAAGGGTGTAGGCTTTGAGTTGATCTTCCGCCTGTTCAAAGCGGTCATCGGTGAGGATAGCGCGCAGCAGCAGCGCGTTTTCCGCCACCAGATCAACCTGCCGCTCCGGATAGTCGCTGCCCAGCACCTGCCAGGCGAAGATCATATGCAGGCCCAGTTCCTGCATGGTGGGCACAAATTCCCTCAGCATATAACGGTAGTATTGCTCATACCGGTCTGGACGGATGTCGAACTGCAACATCACTCGATGAGAGGGTTCAATCATCACACAATGCGACCTTTTATGTCCATGCGTATGATTGTAACATATGGGTCGGAAATGCGCATTGTGAGGCCCGGTATCGACGATGGCTGATTTACAGCAGCAAATCAATGACCTGCGTGAAAAACTGGAAGCGCTGCGCGGGCGTGCCGGCGGTGGCGATGTGACTCGCGATGTCGCCGCGCTGGAACGGCAGGCGCGCGAACTGCTCTCTGACGCCAAGAACACACCACACGAAGCTGCCGCCCAGGCGTTGTTTGGCGATGTGGCGCGCCTGCACAACCCCACCTCACCGACGACGGCCAGCGTGCGCGGTCTGCTGCGCCGGGCACGCATTCGCATCGAGATCGCCGGCGATGAAGACGACATCGACGAAGCGATCGATATTCTGTCTGAGGCGCTGGCACTTAACCCTAACGACGAGGACACCATCGCGCTGCTGCAGCAGGCCGGCAGCCGGTCGTCGCAGGCCGCCATGCGCGTCAGTGACCTGTTTAACCGTTACAAAATCGAGCAGGATGCCGCGCCAGTCGCTGCCCAGCCAGAAGCCGCCGCGCCATCGCCTGCTGATGAGTCACTGGTCCAGCCCGCCGATCAGCCGGCTGATAGCGAGCCTGATGGCGACGAGTCCGCACCAGCCACCATTTCGGAAGTGTCATCTGCTGCCCGTAATGCCGAGCCAGCGCCACCGCGCTATACGGGTTCGACGCGCGCGCCACAGCAGACGCGCGCCCAGGGTGGAAATCGGGGTGGCGAGACGGGGGGGCACTCTGAAGTTGATGCGCTGCTCTCCAACCTGACCGAAGCCTATTATGCCGGTGAGTATCAGCAGACGGTCGAGATCGCTAACCGTATTCTGTCGCAGCAGGCCGATAACAGCGCCGCCAAAGAATACCGCGAAAAAGCTGAGGACAACCTGATTCGCGGTGTGGTGCCCGATCACCGTATTCCTTTTGACGCGCGTGTGGCGTTTAACCGGGCCAATTCGCTGGTGCGCGCCGGTAACTACGAAGAGGCCGAACGCCTGTATCGTGAAGCGCGCGACCTGGCCGAGCGCAGCGGCATCCTGAGCTGGAAAGACGCCGAGCAGGCCATGCTCGACATTCAGGACCTGGCGCTGGCCCGCGAGCTGCTTAACGAGGGCGACCGGTTGATGGCGACCGATAACTGGTCCGATGCCATCCGCCGCTATGAAGGCGCCCTGCGCGTGGTCCCCAACGATCCGCAGGCCGAAGAACGCCTGGAAATGGTGCGCCGCGTCCAGCAGGAAGCCGATCAGGCGGCGGTCAAGCTGAGTATGCTCAGCGGGTCGCTGTCGGAGCAGGCGGTCCAGTTGCAGAACGTGCTGGCGTCGCTGGCGCGTGTTCGGCAGCTTCTGCCGGGCAGCCAGCGCCTGGGCCAGATTCAGACCGACGCCAACAACCGGCTGGCTTCTATCAAGGGCCAGTTGCACGATCAGGCGCAGTCGGCGCTGACGCGCGCCATGAACGCCATCTCCATCGACGAGCGGCTGATGCTCAGTAACGAGGCCACACGCCTGCTGGAGCTGGCCGTCGAACTGGACCCCGGCGACGATCACCTGTCCAAGCTGATGATGGAAGCGCGCAGCCAGGCCAGCGCCGCCCAGCGCGCCCGCCAGATGATCGAGCGGGCGGCGGCGCTCATCGCCCAGAATTTCGACTCCGAGCTGTCGCAGGCGCGCACCATGCTGGCCGAACTCCGTGACTATGCTCAGGACGAGCGCTATCGCAGCAGCGTTAACGAGCTGTTTTCGCGCCATCTGGAACGCGCCGAAATCGCTATGGACGAGGGCGACACCGCCGAGGCCGCCACCTGGATCGAGGCCATGCGCGAGGAACCGTTCCGGCTGCTGGGCCGCCGCGCCGAAGTTCAGCGCCTGGAAAATGAAGTTCGTCGCGATCGCCAGCGCCGGGTGCTGATGGTGGGCAGCATCATCGGCATGATTATCATCGTGTTGGGCGTGGCGGGCTTCCTCACTCGCGACCAGTGGCAGCCGATCATCAATCCGCCCCCGACCGATACACCGACCATCACACCTGTTCCTAGCGATACGCCACTGCCGACAGAGACGCCGCTGCCCACCGATACGGCGACCGCGACCGTCACGGCGACCGCGACCGAAACGCCGACGTTCACCGTGACGCCATCGCTGACGGTGACACCCTCGGAGACCCCGACTCATACGGCGACGCCCACCCATACGTCGACGCCTACGGCGACGCCGACCGATACATCGACGCCGACGCCGACCGACACACCGACCATCACGCCGACGCCGGAATCGTTGTGTGATGTGATCGTGCCAGGGCCAGACGGAATCAACGTGCGCGCCGAACCGGCGCTTAACTCGCGCATCATTACCATTCTGTCGGCCTCGCAGTTTATGCAGGTCTTTGAGCAGCGTGCTGGCAGCCAGGGGATCGCCTGGTACCGCATACGCACGGATGTCGCCGGCAATCGCGTCGAGGGTTGGGTGCGCTCCGATACAGTGGATGTTGTCGGGCGTGAGTGCCCGCCGCTTATCGTTTTGCCGGAGGAGTAGCCCGCTGGCGAAGTGAACAGGCAATCAAAAAACCAGGGACGCGCACCGTCCCTGGTTTTCATTTGGGGCTACAGATAATCGCGCAGTTGGCGGCTGCGGCGCGGATGACGCAGCCTTCGCAGCGCGCGCCCTTCGATCTGCCGGATGCGCTCGCGGGTGAGGCCGAACTTCTGGCCGACCTCTTCCAGCGTGTAGCTGCGCCCGTTCTGCAGGCCGAAGCGCAGCCGCAGGATACGCGCCTCGCGCGGTGTCAGCGTGCCCAGCATCTCCTCGATCTTCTCCTGGAGCAGGTTGTCGTAGGCGCTCTGCGACGGTGTGGGCGTGGTGTCGTTCTCGATGAAGTTACCCAGTTCGCTGTCCTCGTCTTCGCCGACTGGATGCTCCAGACTCAGCGGCTGCCACGAGACGCGCAGCATCCACTGGACCTTGCGCGGTTCCAGTTCCATCTGCTCGGCGATCTCTTCGAGCGATGGTGTGCGCCCGTGTTCCTGTTCCAGCTCGCGCACCACGCTGTACAGATGGCGGATGCGGTCGCTCATGTGGACGGGGACGCGGATGGTGCGGCCCTGGTCGGCGATGGCGCGGGTGATCGTCTGTCGAATCCACCATGTCGCATAGGTGCTGAAGCGGAAACCGCGCCGGTAGTCGAACTTTTCGACGGCTTTCATCAAACCCAGGTTGCCTTCCTGGATCAGGTCGAGGAAGGGCACGCCGCGTGTCATATAGCGCTTGGCGATTGAAACCACCAGGCGGGTGTTGGCTCGGATAAGGTGGTCGCGGGCGTTGAGGCCGTCCTGGAGCGTGGCCTGTAGCTGGTCCGCGCGTGGGGAGTCCGGCTGCTTAAGCAGCTTGCGGCGGGCCTGTGTCCCGGCTTCGATGCGCCGCGCCAGACTGGTTTCTTCTTCGACACTAAGCAGCGGTACGCGCGCCATCTCTTTCAGATACAGGCCTACGGTGTCATTCGAGGGTAGATCATAATCGTCATGCTCGTCGTCGTCCTCGTCTTCGAAACCGGCGTAATCGTCGTCTTCCTCCAGATATGGGTCCAGGTGACTGTCGTCACTATCCTGGCCTGGCTGTAGAATGCCAGCCATCAGGTCCGGATCAGCGTTATAATCGCTCGCATAATCAGACAAGACTTGATTCCCCCCCCCGTTTATTTGATGAAAGGATTAATTGTATTTTATTAATTTGTGTTACGTTCTGGATTGTCGGGGGCTGAACCCCGTCAATCCGGTTATGTGTGACTTAGTTGGTGTCGAGCAGATTTTTCAAAGCGGCCAGGCGTGGGTCGATGTCGTCCAGTTCGCACTGGCAGGTATCCTGGTTGAGGTTTGCGCCACAGTTAGGGCACAGTCCCTTGCAGTCCGCTGTGCATAACACCCGCTGCGCTGTGGCGATCACGACCTCGGCGCGCAGCAGCGGCCCCAGGTCCAGGATGGCATCATCGTCAATGCGGAACTCGGCATTAAACGAGTGATAAGCGTACAGTTCCTCCATCTCAATGACGACTTCGCGTTCGACCGGGGTCAGACAGCGGTAACACTCATCGTCGATTCCGGCCCGCAGTTTGGCCTGGACCAGGATGCCCTCTTTGGTCCGGCTCAGGCGCAGGGGGCCGCGCACATACTGCAATGTGAGATCGTCAGAGACCCGCACGCGGGGGACATCAATCTGTGAGTTGTGAATGTGGCCAGGCCCAGTGTTCAGCAGAAAACCAACGTTGATTTTCAGAACCCGGTTTGTGACATAGCCTGTCGGGGACTGCTTCATTATGGTGGGCCTTGTAATCGCTACGTGATACTCGAAATTTCGTGTAGACTTTGTCCTTACTACCGGATTATATGAAAATTAGTAACACGTTGTCAAGCAATTTAAGAGATTTGGGCGGCACAATCGCATGAGAAAATAGTCTCATGCCGAACCGGGTGGATTCGTTGGTCTGCTAAGGTATGAGGCATGCCGGCGCACGTGTGTGGTAGAATCCTTGTTTGTTAACGATAACACTGTCAGGTTCGGATTCAATGACGCTGCGCCTTAATGACATTATTCAGGGAGACTGTCTGCAAGTGCTGCGGACTTTGCCCGACGCATCGGTTGACCTGGTCTTCGCCGACCCGCCGTACAACCTCCAGCTTCAGGGCGATCTGCTGCGCCCCAACCAGACGCGCGTCGATGCCGTTAATGACGCCTGGGACTACTTCGACAGTTTCGCGGCCTATGATGCCTTTACCCGCGCCTGGCTGAACGAGTGTCGCCGGGTTCTCAAAGACAACGGGACCATCTGGGTCATCGGCTCGTATCACAACATTTTCCGTGTGGGCAGCATCATGCTGGACCTGGGTTACTGGATTCTCAATGACATCATCTGGCAGAAGAGCAACCCCATGCCCAATTTTCGCGGAACGCGCTTCACCAACGCCACCGAGACACTTATCTGGGCTAAAAAGTCGGAAAAGCAGAAGAAGTATACCTTCAACTACCATGCGCTGAAGGCGCTCAACGACGACAAGCAGATGCAGAACGTGTGGTACATTCCGCTGTGTACTGGCGCGGAACGCATCAGAGTCGATGGTCGCAAAGCCCATTCCACCCAGAAGCCGGAGGCGCTGCTCTACCGGGTGCTGCTGGCGTCCAGCAACCCCGGCGATATCGTCCTCGACCCGTTCTTCGGCACCGGGACGACCGGCGCGGTCGCTAAGTCGCTCCGGCGACATTACATCGGCATCGAACGTGAAGCTCAGTACGTGCAGATCGCCCGCCAGCGCATCGCCGCTGTGCCCGAACCGCAGCATGTGGACGGCTCGCTGCTGGAGACGAAATCCAGGCGGGCGTTGCCGCGTGTGCGCTTCAGCAGTCTGCTGGAAGCGGGCTACGTGCGCGTGGGGCAGGCACTGTATTCAGTTGACCGCCGCCACTCGGCGACGATTCGCGCCGACGGCAAACTGCAAACTGACGACCATATCGGGTCGATCCATCAGGTGGCAGCCCATGTGCTGGGCCAGAGCGCGCACAACGGCTGGGATTTCTGGTATCTGGAAACGGATGATGGCCAACTCGCCAGCCTGGACACGCTGCGCGATCGCTACCGGCAGGAACACGGTCTCTGAGTGAAGCCACTGGTGCTATTCGGCAGTCGCACCCATCTCCACCAGAAGCTGCCCGCGCTCGACGACCGCGCCGCGCTCGACCAGCACACGCTCGACGATACCAGCGGATGGCGCGTTCACGCGAATCTCCATCTTCATGGCCTCTAAGATAACCAGCGTCTGGCCGCGCTCGACCGTGTCGCCAGCGCTGGCCAGCACATCGATGACCAGGCCGGGCATCTGCGCCGCCAGATCGCCGCCGCTGGCCGTTGACCGTCGCCGCTCTGCCTGGGTGTCCGGCAGGCTCAGGTCGAAGGTGTGTCCACCGATGTGGACGTGCCGGGTGCGCTCGCTGGCGGCGGCATAGCCCAGCGCGCGCCCGTCGCCCCAGTCGATCAGCCAGCCACCCTCGGCGGCGGGGATCACTTCGACCGTGTAGGCGCGGCCATCGACGACTGCCTGGAAGCGCCCATCGTTCAGTTGTTCGAGCTGTACCGTGTAGACCTGCTCACCGTGCTGGTAGCTGAAATTCATGGCTGCGGCTCCTGGCGTCGTCTCAGGCGGAAGCCATCGGCTCGCGCCCAGGGACTGTAACGATCAGCGCGGTTATCTCCGTTGGCTGCTGGCGCGCCTGCCGCGTGGAAATCGGCCAGCGCCAGCGCAATCAGCGCCGGGTCGGGGACCGGCGGCAGCTCCGGCAGCAGACGGTGCAGATGGCGATCCACATAGCCGGTATCGACTTCGCCAGCGGCGAAGATCGGATCATCGATCAGCGCCAGCAGAAATTCCAGGTTGGTCGTTGTGCCCAGGATGACGGTGCTTTGCAGCGCCGCCCGCATGCGCAGGATGGCGGTGGCGCGCGTGTCGGCCTGCACGATGATTTTGGCGATCATCGGGTCGTAGTGGATGGTCACGGCGTCGCCGGATTTCAGGCCGGCGTCCACGCGCACGCCGGGACCTTCCGGTGGGATAAACGTATGCACGATGCCGGTTGCCGGCATAAAGTCCTGATGCGGGTCTTCGGCGTAGACGCGGCACTCGATGGCGTGGCCGCGCCGTGTGATGTCTGCCTGCCTGAGTGGCAGCGGCTCGCCAGCGGCAATGGCGAACTGCAACCGCACCAGGTCGAG
Organism: uncultured Anaerolineaceae bacterium; assembly: GCA_964639225.1. Classification (GTDB taxonomy): domain Bacteria; phylum Chloroflexota; class Anaerolineae; order Aggregatilineales; family Phototrophicaceae; genus CAZXCK01. The sequence goes on from CAZXCK010000048.1 coordinate 25,588, forward strand.
GCCGGTCAGCATCTCGGTGACGGGGTGCTCGACCTGCAGGCGCGTGTTCATCTCCAGGAAGTAGAACTCACCGTCGCCAGTGGCGATGAACTCGACCGTACCGGCGCTGACGTAATTCACGGCTCGCGCCGCTTCCACCGCCGCCGCGCACATGCGGGCGCGTGTGTCGTCGTCGAGCAGGGGCGAAGGCGACTCCTCGATGATCTTCTGGTGGCGGCGCTGGGTGCTGCATTCGCGCTCGTAGAGGTGCAGCACATTCTCGTGTGTGTCGGCGATGATCTGCACTTCGACATGGCGCGCCGGTTCGATGAACTTCTCCAGGTATACACGCGGGTCGCCGAAAGCGTTGCGCGCTTCGCGCCGGGCTGATTCGAGCGCGTGGGGCAGGTCTTCGGGCTGGCGCACGATGCGAATCCCCTTGCCGCCGCCGCCACCCGCTGCCTTGACCATCAACGGCCAGCCGATGTGGGCCGCCGCCGCGATAAAGGCGTCGTCGTTCTGCTGGTCTGCCGGAGTCGGCTCGTAGCCGGGGACCAGCGGCACGCCTGCCTGCTGCATCAGGGCGCGCGCCTCGGTTTTGACGCCCATCACGCGGATGGCGTCTGGCGGTGGACCGACCCAAACCAGCCCGGCGTCGATCACCGCATGGGCGAAATCCGGCGATTCCGACAGAAAGCCATAACCGGGATGCACGCAGTCGCAGCCGGTGCGCCGCGCCACGTCGATGAGGGTGTCGATCCGCAGGTAGCTGTCGGCGGCGGCAGCCGGGCCGATGGCGCAGGCTTCCTCGGCCATGCGCACATGGCGCGCGGCGGCGTCCGCCTCGGAGTAGACGGCCACCGTCTGGATGCCCAACTCCCGACAGGTACGGATCACGCGCACGGCGATCTCGCCCCGGTTGGCGATGAGGCATTTGTTCAGCCTGTGCGCGGGGACGTTCATCGGTGGTTGTTTTCCTGGTGTGGGTGGCGCAGGCTGAATAGCGGCTGGGCGGTGCGGATGTATTCGCGCTCGTAGTCGGCATCGGGATAGATGCCGCCAGTCAGGTAGACGACGCCCAGCCACAGGCCGCGCGTGTGGCGGTACATGACCACCGTAAACAGCAGCACGTACGGCACCCAGAACAGAAGCTGGTGCATCAGTGGGATGCCGGTCAGGTCGTGAACTACGAAGATGCCCGCCAGCGCGGAGAGTTCGGCCAGCGCCACGTTGATGTACACGCCGCCTACGGCATCGCCGGAAGCACGGTCGAAGCGGCTGTGACAGTAAGCGCAGGTGGATTCCATGCGGAACGATCTGTTGAACAGGCGACCTCGCTCACATTCCGGGCAGCGCAGGCGCGCACCCACCCACAGCTTACGCAGGACATAAGTTGGCTTACGACTGCGCATACGGTAAACCTCTCCACCACAAACTAACAATACAATCGCTTCACACGTATTCATTGTAAGGCAACTTGCGGACGATCACCAACAGTTTAAGCAAAGTCTCACGCCTGAAGCGCTTCGACGTCCCTTAAACCGATGTTAAAACCCGATAATACTTTTCACCCTATCATCTGCCTCGCTAAACTGTTAGAATGCGCCCGTTTTGGCTGCTTAACGCTAAAGAGCGAACGAACAAATGACGTTATTTATCACCAACCAGCAAATCGCCAACCAGCGCGTGCGCGCCATCCTGCTAACCGAGCGCGGCACGCTGATGTTTATCAAACGGGTCAAGCCCGATGTGCCGCCGTACTGGGTGGCTCCCGGTGGTGGCGTCGAGGAAGAGGATATGTCCCTCATCGGGACGCTGCACCGCGAACTGCACGAGGAACTGGGCGCGTCGGTCGAGGTGCTGTATCCGGCTTTTGTGCTGCGCCATCAGAAGGCCAACAAAAACCTGGAAGAGCATTTCTACGTGTGCCG
>CAZXCK010000049.1:0-27319 GCA_964639225.1 uncultured Anaerolineaceae bacterium
TGCTGCGCCATCAGAAGGCCAACAAAAACCTGGAAGAGCATTTCTACGTGTGCCGGCTCATCGGTTACGACCTCAGCCTGCGCAGCGGCCCGGAGTTCGCCGACGCCACGCGCGGCCAGTATCTCGTCGACGAGATACCGCTGGACCCGGACGCCCTGCGCGCCCTCAACATCAAGACGCCGGAACTGCTCGACTGGCTGGTGGAGAACCTCGCGTATCTGCGCCGCGCCGCCTGATTAGCCAATCATAGATCACCCAACAAAAAAGGCGATCCCACGTGGGATCGCCTTTTGATTCAGCCTGTTTTGGCGGACTAGAAGTCCATGCCGCCGCCGTTGGGCATGGGCGGGGTGCCGCTGTTTTCTTCCGGCAGGTCGGTGATGAGGGCCTCGGTGGTGAGAATCATCGAGGCGATGGACGCCGCGTTCTCGACTGCGCCGCGCGTCACCTTGGCCGGGTCCGGGATGCCAGCGTCGATCATGTCAACATATTCGTTGGTGACGACGTTATAACCCAGGCGATGGCTGCGCTTGCTCTTCTGGTAGCGGCGCACGTTCTCGATGATGACCGCGCCATCTTCACCGGCGTTGGCCGCGATCTTGCGCATGGGCGATTCCAGCGCACGGCGCATGATGGCGACGCCCGTGTTCTCATCGTCATATTTCAGCTTGAACTTGTCCAGCGACGCGATGGCGTTAATGAGAGCCACACCGCCGCCCGGCACGATGCCTTCCTCGACTGCCGCGCGCGCCGCGCTCAGCGCGTCTTCCACGCGATGTTTCTTCTCTTTCAGCTCGGTCTCGGTGGCCGCACCCACGCGGATGACCGCCACACCACCAGCCAGCTTCGCCAGACGCTCCTGGAGCTTTTCGCGGTCATAGTCGCTGGTGCTGATCTCGATCTCGTTGCGGATTTCGTTGATACGACCCTTGATGTCGTTCTCGTCGCCAGCGCCGTCCACGATGACGGTGTCTTCCTTGGTGCTCACGACCTTCTTGGCGCGCCCCAGGTCCTGCAGGGTGGCGGTTTCCAGCTTACGACCGGTCTCTTCGCTGATGACGGTACCACCGCTCAGGATAGCGATGTCGCGCAGCATCGCCTTGCGGCGGTCGCCGAAGCCGGGGGCCTTGACGGCCAGCACGTTGAGCATACCGCGCAGCTTGTTGAGTACCAGCGTCGCCAGGGCTTCGCCGTCCACATCTTCGGCGATGATGACCAGCTCGCGCTTGCCGATCTGGACCAGCTTCTCCAGCACCGGCACGATGTCCTGAGCGGCGCTGATCTTCTTGTCGTAGATCAGGATGTAGGGTTCTTCGATGGAGGCTTCCATCGTTTCGCTGTTGCTGATGAAGTACGGGCTGATGTAGCCACGGTCGAACTGCATACCCTCGACGTACTCGGTCTCGAATTCCAGGCCGCGGCTTTCCTCAACGGTCACCACGCCGTCCTTGCCGACCTTGTCCATCACTTCGGCGATCAGATTGCCGATTTCCTCGTCCTGGGCCGACACGCTGGCGACGTTGGCGATTTCCTCGCGCGTCTCCACCGGGGTCGCCTGTTCCAGGATGTTGTTCGACACCTGCTCGGCGGCGGCCAGAATACCGCGCTTGAGCAGCATCGGGTTGGCGCCGGCGGCGACGTTCTTCAGACCTTCGTTGACGATGGACTGGGCCAGCACAGTGGCGGTGGTGGTGCCGTCACCGGCGATGTCGTTCGTCTTGGTGGCGGCTTCCTTCAGAAGCTGCGCGCCCATGTTCTCGAACGGGTCTTCCAGCTCGATTTCCTTAGCGACCGTCACACCGTCATGGGTGATGGTGGGGGCGCCGAATTTTTTGTCCAGGGCGACGTTGCGGCCCTTCGGACCCAGGGTGGTGCTGACAGCGTTTGCCACGACATCCACGCCAACCTGCAAACGGCGGCGGGCTTCTTCTCTGAATACCAGTTGCTTTGCCATAGTTGACCTCCGGTTAACCTTTACGTAGGCGGTGTTGAATCAAAAATCCTGCGAATGAGTCAGGTGGGTTATTCCTGAATAATTCCCAGGATGTCGCTTTCCTTCATGATGAGCATTTTCTTGCCGTCCAGCTTGATCTCGGTGCCGGCGTACTTGGCGAACAGAACCTTGTCACCAACCTTGACATCCATCGGCACGCGAGCGCCGCTGTCGTCACGACGGCCTTCGCCAGCGGCCAGAACGTTACCCTGCTGCGGTTTCTCTTTAGCGGTCTCCGGCAGAACCAGACCACCGGCGATGGTTTCTTCTTTTTCGACGGGTTCAACCAGCAGGCGGTCACCTAATGGGCGGATATTGATGGACATATGACACTTTCCTCCTTAAGTATCGCAGATGTTACACAAGTGCGAGCGTCATGCTTCAGCTAATTTAGCACTCTAACCAGGTGAGTGCTAACGTCACGCCATAGAATAGCATTATGGCTGGCCAGCGTCAACACTGCACCAGCGATTTCTAGCAAAGTTCTTATACTGCTGCTAATGTCTGGCCAACCCTGTAGTTTGCAGGTGAAGCATTGCCCATACTCGGCTTTTGGCTTAAACTCTGAATGGCTTTCTGCCCGTAACCATGTACCCATGATGTGAAGGCTATGAGCGTAAAAGACATCCCACTTTTTAACCAGCTACCGCTTGATATTCAGGAGTTCATCGGACGGATTCTGCTGCTTGTCCTGGTCCTGATTATGATCTTTCTGCTGCGTAAGGTGGTGCTGAAGATCGCCGCTAAGCCCGTGCAGAAAATGGCGCCGCACATCCCTGTGCTGCGCGATGAGCGCATCCTCGACCTGCTTTCCGTGCCGGTGCGCTATATTATCATCGCGCTGGCGCTGTTCATCAGTGCCGAAATCCTGGAAGTGGGCGGGCGTGTCAATATTTTTGTGACCAATCTGGGGCGTTCATTTATCATTTTCAGTATTCTGATGACGATTTACCGGCTGCCGGATATCTTCATGCCCACTGCCACGCAGTTGTTTTCCATCACCGGCATGACCATCGAAGACCGGCTGGTTCCGTTTTTGCGCACCGCCATCAAGCTGTTTATCATCGCCTTAGGGCTGGTGATTCTGTTGCAGGAATGGGATTACGACGTCAGCGGCCTGATTGCTGGTCTGGGCCTGGGTGGTCTGGCGCTGTCGCTGGCGGCGCAGGACACGGTTTCGAACCTGTTTGGCTTTGTGGCGATTGTCAGTGATCGACCCTTTAACGTGGGCGAATATGTCGTCACCCCAGACGCTGAGGGTGTTGTCGAGCATGTGGGGCTCCGCACCACACGTGTTCGTCGCCTGGATCAGGCCGTGATCTATGTGCCGAACCGCAAAATGGCGGATGCCGCGCTGCTCAACTGGTCGCGTCTGAGCAAACGTCGTATGGATTATGTGCTGGGTGTCAGTTACAACAGCAGCAGCGAGGACCTGCGCCTGCTGCTGCACCGCACCCGCGAGATGCTCAAGTCGCAGCCGCTGGTCGATCCTGACTCGGTGGTGGTGTATTTTACCGGCTTTGGCGACAGCGCGCTGAACATTCTGATTCGCTCGTATGTGCATCTCAGCGACTGGGGCGAGTTCCACGCGGAGCAGGAGCGGCTGCATCTGATGGTGATGGATATTATCCACGAACTGGGTATCAGTGTTGCCTTCCCCAGCCAGTCGCTTTACCTGGAGTCAATCCCGGACCGTATGACGCTGGAACCGCTGCCTTCTGTTCGCCGTGACCAGCTCACCGAACGCGAGCAGATGCTGTTGAGCGGCCAGCTTGATGACGAGCCGGCCCACAGCCGGCAGATGGACGACGCTGGCAGCATCGACGACCAGCAGGACATGCCTGACGATGACGACCCCACCAACTGACACCGCGCTGATGCAGGCCGCCGGGTTCACGGAGCAGGACCTGGCGGCCAATCGCAGCGGGCATTTAAGTGAGCGCCAGGATTATATGCTGCGCCAGCGCCGTATCCGCGCCGCGCTGATCGGCGCGGCGCTGGTGCTGGTGGGCGTGTTCGTAGCGAGCGGATTCCTGTTCTTCGGCAGCCGCCAGGACAACGCCATCCTGTCGCTGGTGGGCATCGGCATTACGCTGTGTAACGCTGTGCTGGTGGGGATGTTTGTCCGTCACTGGCTGCGGCTCAACAGCGACATTCGCGGCGGCGTGGTGATCGCCACCAGCGGCACCCTGGAACGGGTTCTTAAGCCAGTGAGCCGGCGCGTGGTCAACACCATGCTGCGCGTAGGCGATGTCGAGGTGTTCGTCTCTAAAGAGCTGTTTGAAGCGACCGCCCACCGCCTGCCGTATACGCTGTATCGCGCTCCGGCGACCGGTATGCTGCTGTCGCTGGAATGTCTCGATGCGCCGGACTCCACCTGATGCCCGACTTATCCACCCGTAACCGCTGGCCTCTCTGGTGGCTGGCGCTGCTGCCGCTGCTGCTGGGCGCGGCTCTGTTCATCACCGGACTCACCGACACGTCACTGTGGGCCGACGAGGGCTGGACCATCGCCGCCAGCGCCGAGCCAGACCCGCTTCGCGTAGTCAGTGAGTGGGTGGCGGTAGATGTGCATCCGCCCCTGTTTTTCACCAATCTCAACCTGTGGCGGCTGTTCACCGGCGACACTATCCTGGAACTGCGTTATTTCTCGGTGTTGTGGTCGCTGGTAGGGGTGGCGCTGGCTTATCGCATCGGTGGTGAGCTGTTCGGCGGGCGCGCCGGTCTGCTGGCGGCGCTGTTCTATGCCCTGCACGATCTAATCGCCGTGCTGACGCAGGAAGTCCGCCATTACCCGCAGCAGATGGCGCTGGCGCTGCTGGTTCCGGGCCTGTACTGGCGCTTCTGGCAGCGCCCGGACCGCTGGCGGGGGATCGCCTTTGTGCTGGGCGCGGCGGCGCTGCTTTATACCCATTACTGGGGCGGCTTCGTGCTGCTTGCGCTGGCCGTCCACGCCCTGATGACGCGCACCCGCCGCCTGCGCCCGTTTGTGCTGGCGTTCGGCGGGGCAGGGCTGTTGTTCGCGCCCTGGCTGCCGGTTCTCTACCACCAGATCACACTGGAACGCCCCGGCGGCCTGCCACATGCTCTGGAGAACAGCCGCCAGGTTTACGCGGTGCTGGTCTATCAGTTGGCCGGCATTCCCGAATGGCTGTGGCTGATTCTGGCGCTGGTGGGCGCGTTCGGCGCTTATGCCGCCATGCCGCCGCGTTACAAACCGAGTCCGGCCAGCCTGATTCCGCTGCTGGTGGCCGTGCTGCCGCCCGTGCTGTCGGTGCTGGTGAATACCGTCTACCCGACGCTGTCCTTTCGTTCGCTGGCGGTGATCGTCCCTGCTGTGATTCTGCTGGCCGCGCATGGTCTGGCACAGTTCCGCGCCCGCGAGCGGCGCGTCGTACTGGCGTTTATCGTCATTTACAGCCTGACCAGCAGCAGCGCCCAGCCCATCGAACGCCCGCCCTGGCCGCAGATTGCCGCCTATATGACCCAGCGCAGCGGCGAGAACGATGTGATTCTGCTGGAAAACGACACCGACGAATTCGCCCTGGCTTATTACATCGAACACACCGGGACCGGCGTCGATTACGCCCACACCGAGGCCGAGCGTCTGCTGCGCCCGGCTTCCTACGCGGCCTATCTCGATGCCGCGCTGGACGGCAAAACCGGTCTGTGGGTGTCCAAACTGGGCTGGCCCGCCCTGGCCGACATCCGCCCGGAACTGGAAGCGCGCGGCTGGGTCCAGAGTGCGCCCGAACTCGATTATGGCATGTACAACGACCGGCCCATTCTGGTATGGCGTCTGGATCGTATTCCCGACGGACCGCCGCGCGCCACCTTCGACGAGACGCTGCGCCTGCTGCGCGCCGAAGCAATCCAGCACGACGACGGTGTGACCGTCAATCTGCTGTGGTCGCCAGCGGAGATGCCAGCCCAGGAATACACGGTATCGGCTTTTTTGCTGGGACCGGCCTTCGCCAATCACGACAGCCGCCCCCTGGATGGACTCTCGCCCACGTCCGACTGGGAAGCTGGCGGCCTGTACTTCGACAGCCTGCGCGTGGACACCGCCGGTCTGCCGCCGGGTGAGTACGCGGTGGGGGTGCAGGTCTACAGCTTCGCCGACATCGACTTCTCGCAGATCGTCAATGCGCCGGTCGATGATTGCAGCGCCGATGCCGACTGCCGCTTCATCGTCATCGACACGCTGACACTGCCATAAAGCAAAACCCGCCAGGGAACGACTCCCCCGGCGGGTTACGGATACGGACAGGCCGATGTGTGGTCTACGGCCAGACACCCATCTGCAGATAGGTGTTGGCGATTTTCTTGACGGCTACGTAATATGAGGCGGTGCGCAGGTCGGTAATCTGCGGGTGCTCGTGGAACACCTCGCTGATCTCCTGGTAGGCCAGGCGCATGGTGTCGTCCAGGCCGGAGCGCACGACGGTAATCTCCTCGGTTTGCAGCAGCAAATCCTTACGCAGATGCTGCGGCACGGTCTTGCCGGTCATCAGTTCCATAGCCTCGACCATGCGCTGGCCGCGCCATTCGTCCAGGCGGCGCGCCATACGACCAAAGCGGATATGCTGGATGTTTTTGATCCACTCGAAATACGAGACGGTCACGCCGCCCGCGTTGGCATAAGCATCGGGGATGACGACCACGCCCCGCTCGCGCAGAATATTGTCCGCATCGAAGGTGACGGGGCCATTGGCCGCCTCGACGATCAGCTTGGCGCGGATGTAGTCGGCGTTTTCGGATGTGATCTGCGCTTCGAGCGCCGCCGGGATGAGGATGTCACATTCCATCTCAAGGCAGCGGCGTCCGTCGGACTCGTAACGCGCATCAGGATAGCCCTGCACGCCGCCGGTCTGGTTCATGTACTGGCGTACTTCCTCGACGGACAGACCGGCGTCGTTGATGATCGCCCCGTCGCGTTCGATAATGCAGACGATTTTCGCGCCGTCTTCCTCTTGCAGGAACTTGGCCGCATGGTAGCCCACGTTGCCCAGACCCTGGACGATGATGCGCTTGTCTTCCAGCGCGCCTTCCAGCCCGGCCACCGCCATATCTCTCGGATGGCGGAAGAACTCGCGGATGGCATACTGCACGCCGCGCCCGGTGGCCTCGGTACGGCCCTGGATACCGCCCGACGTAACCGGCTTGCCGGTGGTGCAGGCCAGCCCGTTGATGTCGTCCGGGTTGATGGAGTTATACACATCCACGATCCAGGCCATCTCGCGTTCGCCGGTGCCCATGTCTGGTGCCGGGACGTTGCCGCCTGGCGAAATATAACCCTTGACGATCAGCTCGCGGGCGAAGCGCCGCGTGATGCGCTCCAGCTCGGATTCGCTGTACTGGAGCGGGTCGATCAGCAGGCCGCCTTTGGCACCGCCATAAGGCACGTTGACGATGGCGCACTTGTAGGTCATCAGGGCGGCCAGTGCGACGACTTCGTCCTGGTTCACATGCGAGGCAAAGCGAATGCCGCCCTTGACCGGGTTGCGATGGTCACTGTGGACGGCACGCCAGCCTTTGAACGTGCGGTAATCGCCGTTGTCCAGCCGGGCTGGGAACTGGACTTCCAAAACTGAGTTGCAGGCCTTAATCTGGTCGGCCAGACCGTTGGGGATTTTCAGGTAGGCCAGCGCGCGATCGACCATATGGTTGACGCTTTCGCTGAAGCTCATCCGGGTTGGTACAGCAACAGCCATGAGAAGTATCCTTTCACAAAAAATCTATAGCATGTTGCGGCGCTGGCGGTGATCTAATTTTGATGACGGTTGCCGGGCGACGACCGTCTGCGCCACAGGTCAGTAAAGTGGACTTGCCACATGGTTCCATTATACTCGCAAACCGGAGACCCGCGTGCCTGTCATCTTAACGATTGAGCGCCGCCGCCTTCTGTTTTCAATACCAATTCAGCGGGTGTTTTGTTCAGGTAATGGCCCATGTGATATAACAGAGAAGTAGCCAATGATAGTGAGCAGACACTGATGTTTGATGGGAAGACGGCATATATCGTTACCCTGTCACTGACGGCTGTGGTAACCACCGGGTTGATTGTCCTGGCGTGGCAGCGACGCCATATGACCGGCGCGTATGCTTTGATGGCGCTGGCGGTGGCGCTGGTCGTTTGGGGGGGCACCGAAGCGCTGGAAGGGGCCGCTCGCGATGCTGCCACGATGGTCATCATCAGCAAGCTGTCGTACTTCGGCATTGCGTCGGTGCCGCCACTGTGGCTGGTGTTCGCCATCCAGCGGACTGGCAGCCGTGGCTGGATCAGCCGGCGCGCGCTGCTGCTTTTGGCGCTGCCATCGGCGGTGATGCTGCCGCTGGTGCTGACCAATGAGTGGCACGGTCTGGTCTGGGCCGAGCTGTCCCTGGCAGAGATAGACGATCTCTCCCTGTTGGAGCCAACATACGGCCCGGCTTTCTGGGTTTTTGCCGCCTACGCTTACACGATGATCTTCGCCGCCACCTATCTGCTGGTGCGGGTGGCGCTGCGTTCGCTGCGCGGCGACCGCGTCCAGGCGATGGTGCTCATCGTGAGTGTGCTGGTACCTTCAGCAGCCAGCCTGATGCATGTGCTGGGGCTGCCACCGCTGGTTTACATCGACCTGACGCCGTTGATCTTCTCGATTTCGGCGCTCATCGTCGGTTGGCTGCTCCTGCGTGTGAATTCGCTGCACAATCTGCCGGTGGCCCACCGGACGATCATCGAAAACATGGAAGACGGCGTGCTGGTGGTGGACCTCAGCGGCACGATCATCGACGCCAACAGCGCCGCCGCCCGGCTGCTGGGCTGGCCGAATGAAGCCCTGGCCGGCGAACGTTTGATTACAGTGCTTATCGATCATCCCGAAGTACGCCAGCTCTACCAGGAACTGACCGCACCCGGCAGCGACCAGCGCCGCGACGAGACTCTGCTGGGGCGCGATAAGGTAGAAACGTTTGTCGAGTTGAGTGTGCTGGACCTCAGCGCCGCCGACGGTCACACGGTCGGTCAGGTGATCGTTATCCGCGACATCACCGAGCGAAAGCAGGCGCAGGTCCAGGCGGCGCGACGCATGGCAGAGTTGACCGCCCTGCGCCAGATTGATCAACTTATCAGCAGCACGCTGGAAGTGCAGGTGGTGCTGGAGAACGCGCTGGACTCCGCCCTGCGCATGACTGGCGCCGATGCCGGATTTATCAGCCTCAGCGAAGACAACCATCAGGTGATCGTCCACACCAGCGATGGTTATCCGCTGCCGCTGGTGGGCAAGCATTTGCCGCCTGCGGATGGCATTACCGGGCGCGTCATCAGGAACCAGAGGCCAGAATTTGTCGTTAATGTGCGCACCGACCCGGATTATATCGCCGATCGCATGGACACCCGTGCCCAGATGGTCGTGCCGCTGGTTGTCCATGATCGGCTGGTTGGCCTGCTTACCCTGGAAGCTGACGATCCGCAGCGCTTCATCGAGGGCGGTTACGAGTTTGTCAGGCTGCTGGCCGGGCATATCGCCGCCGCTGTCGATAATGCCCGCCTTTACACCATGACGCAGAACCAGCTAAGAAAGCTCGAAGAGTTGTATGTTCAGGTCAGTGAGCTGGAGAAACTCAAGACCGATATGCTGCGACTGGCCTCGCATGACCTGCGCAATCCACTGGGGACGATGGTCATCTGTCTGGACCTGATGGCGTCCGAAGAGGACAAGCTGACGCCCGAACATCGTCGTCATCTGGCGCTGCTCATTCGCCTGACCCATCAGATCGAGCGGTTGGTCAACGAGATTCTGTCGTCGGAGCGTTACCAGCAGCAGGGCATGCAGGAAGATGTCGATATTCAGAGCCTGGTGTGCCGGGTGCTGGTTGAACATGACGAAATGCTGCGCGAAAAGCTGCTGGTGCTGCGCACCGATCTGCCCGCCGAGCCGGTGCTGGTGCTGGGCGACGAAGCCCAACTGCGCGAGGCGCTGGCCAATCTGATGAGTAACGCTGTCAAATACACGCCGGACGGTGGTCAGATCAAAGTCAGCCTCGGAACGGTGCGGGACGTGGTCGTGTTCAATGTGGCCGACACTGGCTACGGCATCCCGCAGGAGATGCAGGAGCGCCTGTTCCAGCCATTTTACCGCGCTATCAGTCAAAAAACGCAGGGTATCGACGGCACCGGCCTGGGTCTCAGCCTGGTCAAGAGCATCATCGAGCGCCACCGGGGGCGTGTTCACTTTCACAGTGTCTATGGCGAGGGTAGTACCTTCGGTTTTGATCTGCCGTTGGCCAGCGCAGAGCCGTCGCAGGTTGACGCCGCCCAGCAGATGGACCGTTAATCGCCGTTCAACGCGCCAACCACCTGGTAGGCTCGCTTGAGTGCGTGTGGTCGCCCGCCGCCGAGCGAATGGCGGACGCAGTGGACCTCATCGCGGACCTGTTGGTAGGTGGCATCGCTGATGAGTATCTCGCCAGGGCTGGCCTGGCTTTCCAGATACTTGCTGACCGACATCGCCTCGCCCACAGCGGCGAACTCGCGCCGCTCCGACGTGCCCACGTTGCCCAGAAAAGCCGACCCGGTGTGGATGCCGATACCGTAAAACAACTGGCGATCTACTGGCAGCGTCGCATGCAGCGCCGCCAGCCCCTCAACAATGCGCCGTGCCGTCCGCACCGCGCGTGCCGCGTGGTCTGGCTGCGGATTTAGCTGTGTGTTAAACAGACCCACCACCGCGTCGCCCCGGTATTTATCGACAATGCCCTCGTGCAGGTTGATCGCGTCGCTGGCCACACTCAGATACTTGTTGATTGTCTCCATCAGCACTTCGGGTTCCAGCGTCTCGCTGAACGACGTAAAGCCGCGCACATCGGCGGTGATGACCGTAATCTCGCGTTCCTGGCCGCCCATGCTCACATCGCTGACGCTGCGGTAATGCTCCACCAGTGCCGACGGCAGATAGTGGCGTAATTCGGCCAGTTGCGACTCACGGGCGCGTCGTTCGGTGAGGTCATCCAGCACCAGCGCCACGCCCGTATGGCTACCCTCGGCGTCGCGCAGCGCACTGACGATTACCGTCCAGTCGCGGCGGCCCAATCCGTGCAGGTAAGGCTCCAGCCGCATCACGCGCTGCTGGCCGTCATCGCGCACCTGATTCAGCGTGGCGGCGAATGGCTCATCCAGCGGTGGCAGCACCGCGTCGTAGCGGCGGCCCAGCGGCGTATCGTTTCCCAGGATGCGGCAGGCAGCCTCGTTACAGGTGGTGACAATGCCATCAGCGTCCAGGGTCAGCACACCGCTGGCGATCGAATCGAAGATGTTATCCATCAGGTCGCGCATCTCGGTGATCTCTTCGAGGCGCTGGCGGGCGCTCTCGAAAAGCTGCGCGTTCTCGATGGCGACGGCGGCCTGGTCGGCGAAGGCCGCCAGCAGATCGCGGTCCTGTTCCTGGAACAGACCGGCCAGTGCGCGATTGTCACAGTACACCACGCCGATCATCTCGTCGCGCACATTGAGCGGCACTGCCAGAATACTGCGCAGCGCGTAACCGACAATGCTCTCCTGGTCGCGGTAGCGATAGTCCTGTGAGGCATTCTCGGTCAGGACCGGCTGGCCGGTCTGTGCCACCTCGTTGACGACCGTCCGGCTGACGATATAGGCGTTGTCGCTCGGCCTCGGCCCGGCGGTGCCACGCGCCAGCGCCGCCGAATCCATGCCGCGCGCCACCCGGAACTGATCCAGCTCGCCGGTTTCGCGGTTGCGCAGCACGATGTAACCTCGCTCGGCTCCGGTCAGGCGGATGACGACATCCATCACCTGTTCCAGCACGGCGTCGGTTTCCAGCCGGGCATTGATGAGCGATGTTGTCCCAGCCAGGGCGCGCAGCCGGCTCAGTTCCATGATGGCCTCACCCAACCGGTGCGACAGCCGGCTGAAACGCACTTTCAGCCCGTACAGGCTGTCGAGCGCATCCAGTGACGGCCTGACTCCCTGCTGGCGCAGCGCCGCCTGCTGTTCGCGCAGCAGATCGATCAGCACATCGACCTGGGCCACCAGTGCGCGCACGCGCTCCTGGGCGCTGATCTGCTGGGGGGAGGGCGGTGGTGGCATCAGATGACCTCGAACAGTTCGGTGGCCTGCTGGCGGCCTTTGAGCTGAACCGCCGCGCACGGCCTCAGGTTGGCTGTAGTCGCATCGCCGGACCGGGCCAGTGTCTCGTAAGTGGCGCGGGTGAGCATGATCTGGCCGGGGGCGGCCTTCTCCTGGACGCGCTTGGCCAGGTTAATCGTATCACCGATGGCGGTGAACTCGCGACGGCTGACGCTGCCCACGTTGCCCAGGGTCGCTACGCCGCTGTGAATACCGATACGGAAATAATGCGGCTGCGACGGCGGCTCGCTAAACGCCTGCCGGATCGCCTGGGCCACCCGCACAGCGCGCCAGGGATGGTCGGCCAGTGGATTGAGCTGCGTGTTAAACAGGACCATGATCTCGTTGCCGATGTATTTGTCGATGATGCCCTGTTCCTGATAAATGCAGGCCGTCGCCTGTGCCAGATAGACGTTGAGCGCTTCCATGATCTGTCGCGGGCGCATCTCGGCGGGGAATGTCTCCGGTGAGCGTACGTCGATGAACATGCACGTCACCTCACGGCGTTCGCCACCCAGGGCCAGCCGCGAAATAGCGTGGATGTTCTCCACCATCTCCGGCGGCAGATAGCGCTGGATGACGTTGAGCCGCGCCTCACGTTCGCGTTCTTCGGTGACGTCATCCAGCAGGATCACCGCGCCCTGTGTGTGGCCGTGTGCGTCTTTCAGTGGGCTGAGTTTGATGTTCAGCGCCATGCGCCCGCGCCCGGCCACTTCCATCTCGGTTTCCATAAAGTGACTGGTGTCCTGCTCGTGAACCTGCGCCAGTTGCTCACCGATCTCGTGGGCGATGTCTGGCAGGGCGGACTCCAACGGTTCACCGATCAGCGCGTGCGGCTGCACCGCCAGAATGCTGGCGGCGGCCCGGTTCACAGTGCTGATAGCGCGAGCCGCGTCGGTGGTGATGACGCCGCTGCCGATTGAGGCGAACACGTTATCCATGAGCTGTTTCATCTCGCTGATCTCGGCCAGCGACGACTGCACCCGTTCGTAGAGGCGGGCATTCTGGATGGCGACCGAGGCCTGGTTGGCGAACGCCGACAGCAGATTTTTCTCGTGTTCAGAGAACGCACCGGCGCGTATCCGGTTATCGACATACACTGCGCCGATGACCCGCTCGCGGTACAGCAGCGGCGCGCACATCACCGAGCGCAGGCCCATCTGTGCGATGCTGCCACCGCCTAGCAGGCGCTCGTCTTTGTAGGCGTTGTCGGTGAGCAGCGTCTGGCCGGTCTCGATGACCTCATCGACAATCGTCTGGCTGACCTGCGGCGGCTGTGTCGGGTCCAGCGGCGAGGCGTTCTCCCGGCGCACGCGGAATACCAGCTCGCCGGTGTCGCGGTCCCGCAGGACGATGTAGCCGCGCTCGGCCCCGGTCAGCCGGATGACAATGTCCATCGCCTGTTCCAGCACGGTGACCACTTCCAGCGACGAGTTAATCATGGCCGCCGTGTCGATCAGAGCGCGTAGCTGGCCCAGTTCCGCCTGCTCGTCGATGATGCCATCGGCCAGTGTGGCGAAGTCGGTGCTCAGATCGGCGGCGGCCCGTCGCAGCAGCGGCGGCGGCGTTAACCGGTACTGGCGCAGTTGTTCCTGTTGATCGTCCAGCAGATGCAGCGACTCGTTTAACTGGTCGCGGAGCTGGCGCAGTTCCTGCAAAAGCGTTGTGTTCGGTTCGCTCATTGGCTCCACCGCATTCTGTCATACGGGCCATTATACACCGATGCCGCAGCCCTGACATGGCATCACCCCTCAAAATTGGGGGCGATTTCTATTGCCTGTGAGCGGTTCTTTGATGATAATAAGAGCGGGCTTCGTATTGACTTGTTAGTAAAGGAGATGTTAACAGTGTTTGAACGTCTATCGAATAGCTGGGAACTGGTCAAGGCCAGTTACGGCGTGGTGCGCAGCCACCGCCAACTGCTGCTGTATCCGCTGATCTCGATGCTGGCGACGCTGGTGGTGATGATTGTGTTCGCCATTCCGTTGTTTGCCAGCGGCGTGGTTAGCGCGGCCAGCAGTGGTGACGAGCTGACGTCGGGCCAGTCGGTCGTATCGGTGGTGCTGGCTTTCCTGTTCTACTTCGCCATGTACACCGTCATCATTTTTAGCAACACGGCGCTGGTGGGCGCGTCGCTGCGGCATATGCAGGGCAAACCGGCCACCCTGCGCGACGGCTTCCAGATCGCCAGTGAGCGCATCAACACTATTCTGGGTTATGCCGCCATCTCGGCGACGGTAGGCGTGATCCTCAACGCCATCCGCGACGAAGACAACTTCCTGTCGCAGATTCTGGCGAGCATCGTCAGCGTGGCCTGGAACCTCATCACCTTCCTGGTCATTCCGGTGCTGGTGGTGGAGAACGTCGGCCCCATCGAGGCTATCAAGCGTTCCGGCAGCCTGCTCAAGCGCACCTGGGGAGAGCAGGTGGTGGGCACGTTCAGCATCTCGATGGTGTTTGGTCTCATCACCCTGCTGGTGGTACTGGTGATCGGCCTGCCGCTGTTTATGCTGCTGGCGGCGACTGGCTCGGCGGTGCTCATCATTCTGGGTGTCGTGCTGATTGTGTTCATCGTCATGGCGATTAATCTGTTCGGCACCACGCTGAACGGGGTGTTCCAGGCGGCGCTGTATCGCTACGCTACCGACGACATCACCGAAGGCGAGACCGACGAGTATTTCGACGAGTCGCTGCTGCGCAACGCTTTCCATCCGCGTTAGCGACCACACCTGCTGTACCAGACACAGGCCGGGCCATTGTGCCCGGCTTTTGTATATAAAGCGCCGGTTGCCAGTACACGCTGATTTGTGCTAATTTGGAATCAGATGGCGTCGGTATAGGGTTAACTCCGTGCACACCGAAAAACAGCTCCGCTTGATGCGGCAGCAGATGGTCGATAAGCAGCTTGCTCAACGTGGCATCTACGATATGCGCGTGCTGAACGCCATGCGCCGGGTTCCGCGCCATGCCTTTGTGCCTCACAAACTGCACGCCGCCGCTTACGACGACAGCCCGCTGCCCATCGGCGAGGATCAGACGATCTCGCAGCCGTTCATTGTTGCCATGATGACCCAGTTGCTGGAACTCCAGGGCGACGAGCGCGTGCTGGAGATCGGCACCGGCTGTGGCTACCAGACGGCCATCCTGTGCGAGCTGGCGCGTGAGGTCTACAGCCTGGAACGCTTCTCGCGCCTGGCGGACCGCGCGGCGCGCGCGCTGGCGCTGCTGGGCTATGACAATCTGGATATTCATGTGGGCGATGGCAGCCAGGGTCTGCCGGATATGGCGCCGTTCGACGCGATCATCGTCACCGCCGCCGCGCCGACCATCCCCGGCCCGTTGTGCTCACAACTCACGCCAGATGGCGGGCGTATGGTGCTGCCGGTTGGAGACCGCAAGGGACAGCGGCTGCATATCGTTTACCGGCGTGATTCGCGCTGTGTGGTCAAACCGTCGATTCCGGTGCGTTTTGTGCCGCTGGTGGGTCGCTATGGCTTCCGCGAGTCCGAAATTGAGCCATCCCCGCCTGACGATGACGAGCATCGGCCTGACGGCGAATAAGCATTCCTCTCCGGGGATCAGCCGGACTTTTCCTTTTCGCGGATGCCGAGGAATTCCTGGACGAAGCCGCCGCCGTTGGTGGCAATCAGCACCCCCGTCATTTTGTTGATGACCAGCGCCCCCAGATGATGAATCAGGTGGTTGATCTGCTGCTGCATGATGAGCATCACATCATCCCACAGCACATCGGGTGGGAGCTGTGGCTCGCGCAGGCTGCGGGTGCTTTCCAGGTAGCGCATAATGGGTTCGGTCTGGTCGAAAACAAGCTGGCCGGGCAGATCGTGGCGCATCACAGCGTAGAAATAGCGGCCCAGGTGCAGCACGCCGTTTTCCAGGGCGAAGCGATCGCTGGCCGGGGCTGGCGCGTCGATATCCTCGGCGCTGGCTTTCGACAGCAGCACGATGGCCCGTCGCATGAGGACCTGCATCTCCGGCATGGTGTGCAGGCTGTTGGTGGCCACCACCAGTACCCCTTCAGGTTTAAGCACGCGCCGGATTTCCAGCAGCGAAGCGTCGATATTGGCCACGTGATACAGAACGTGGTTCGCCATCACCACGTCGAAGCCGCTGTCAGCGAACGGCAGATGCAGCGCGTCCGCCTGGACCAGACGATTGCAGGTTTCGTGCTGGCGCAGCATCCCGGCGGAGAAATCCATGCCATAATAGGTGATGTCTGGCCAGCGCGTCAGCAGCCGGGGGCGATATTCGCCGATGCCGCAGCCCAGGTCCAGCACATGCTCATCACCGTGCCATTCCAGGCTGCGATCCAGCACCCAGCGAGCGTAGTCGATACGCGGTATGGTATATTGCTCGTGGATCGCCTGGCGTTCACGCAGCGATGAGTGCATGGTCGCTTGTCGTTTAGAGGCGTCTGTGTTATCCGATGATGGCATTTGTTTAACCCGGTTAAAAACAGAGTACAACATTGTTCACTAGCCTATACTATGCCCCGATTTTGTGCAACCAGCAGTTACCAAACCATTTTCGCCATGAAGGAGCCGTTTCATGACTGCCAATTCTCCCGTGACTCTTGCCGATGTGCTGCGTGCCCGGCAGCGCCTCACCGACTATCTGACGCCGACACCGCTGGAACCCGCCCCGGCGCTGGGTAAGGCGGTTTATCTCAAGCTGGAAAACGCTAACCTGACGCACTCATTCAAGATTCGTGGCGCGCTCAACGCGCTGCTGTCGCTGGACGACGAGGCCCGCTCGCGCGGCGTGGTCACGGCGTCGTCCGGCAATCATGCGCAGGGGCTGGCTTATGCCGCCCACCTGACCGGCATCCCGGCCACCATTCTGATGCCAGCGCATACGCCGCGCCGCAAAGTCGACGGCGTGCAACGCTTTGGTGCCCGTGTCGATCTGGAGAGCGCCAATTACGATATCGCCGAAGCGCGCGCGCATCAGATGGCGGCGGATGACGGTCTGCTGTACGTTTCGCCCTACAACGATGCACGTGTTGTGGCCGGAGCCGGCACCGTCGGCCTGGAGATCATCGACCAGCTACCGGATGTAGCCCGCGTGATCGTGTGCGTGGGTGGCGGCGGGCTGATCTCCGGCGTGGGGCTGGCGATCAAAGGCCGCCGTCCACAGGCGCGGGTGATCGGCGTCAATGCGCTGTCCGCGCCTACCATGTACAACACGTTCTATGGCACGCAGCATCCCGAAGTCTGGGAAACGCTGGCCGAAGCACTCTCCGGCGACATCGAAGCTGGTTCCATCACGCTGGAACTGGCGCGGCAGGTCGTGGATGAGATGACGCTGGTCAGCGAGGAACAGATCGCGGCGGCGCTGCGCTGGCTGGTCGATGTACAGGGCTGGCTGGTCGAAGGTGGTGGCGCGGTGGGTGTGGCGGCCCTGCTGGCGGACGTCATCCCCGCCGCCGACGGACCGACAGCGGTCGTCGTCAGCGGTGGCAACATCGACGGCAGCACGCTGCGCCGCGTTCTGTGCGCACCGGCGGAATGACCGCCGGACCAGTCCCCAATTACAGGGGGGAATGCGCCCCAGCCGTTGAGCCGGGGCGCGTTTCGCCGCTACAATAAAAGGTGACTGGAGTAGAAAAACAACACCTATGTCTGAACAACAAAATAACGAATTCTGGGGGCATCTGGACCGGCTCATCAAGAACAGCCAGGTAATCATTGACCGGCCTAAAGACACTGCCCACACCGACTATGAAGATATGATTTATCCGCTGGATTATGGCTATCTGGCGGGGACCACCTCATCGGACGGGGCGGGCATCGATGTGTGGCTGGGCAGCAGCGGCGAGCAGGACGTGTGTGGTGTCGTCTGCACGGTGGACCTGGTCAAACGCGACGCCGAGATTAAGCTGCTGCTGGGCTGCACCGATACCGAGATGCAGACCATCGTCAGCTTCCTGAACGACAATCAGGGGATGCGCTGCTATCTGGTGCGGCGCGAGTAAACCGGCGTCACGTCACAAATGACCTGCCGCCGCTGTAACGTTCCCATTCGCCGCTGTCGAGAATGTCACGGATGGCGGCGACGGCGGCGCGCACCTCGTCGTCGCTGTTATAGAAGTGCGGGGCGACGCGAATCCCGGCGTTCTCGCGGTAATCGACCAGTATATCGCGCGCAATCAGCGCCTGGCTGACTTCGTAGCTGTGCGGTACGTCCAGCACGACCATGCCGCCGCGCTGCGCGGCGTCTTGTGGTGAGCGCACCCGCCAGCCGGACTCGGTGGCCAGCTCGAACAGCAGCGCCGTCTGTCGCATAGATTTCTGGCGGATGGCGTCCACGCCCACGCTGGCGATCACCTCGATGCCGGGCCGGATGGCGTACAGCGAGGGCACGCCGAACGTCCCGTTGAGGAAGCGATAAGCGTCGTCGCGCCATTCGATGTCGTCCACCTCAAAGTCGAACGGGCGCTTGTGGGCAAACCAGCCGGTAATGCGCGGCTCCAACTGCCCGATGCGATCAGGCCGCACGTACAGGAACACACCGCCCGGCCCGCCACACATCCACTTGAGCACCCCGCCGATCAGATAATCGACCTGCAATGCGCTCACATCTACCGGGATGATGCCCACGCTGTGATAGGCGTCCAGCATGACCGCCGCGCCGACTCGATGCGCCTTCTCGATGACGGCTGCCGCCGGCATGATATAGCCGCTGCGGAACAGCACATGGCTGATGGGGACCAGCGCCGTGCGCTCGTCTATAGCGTCCAGCAGGCGCTCGGTGGGCACGCTGATGCCGTCCTCAGAGTGGACCACGTGCAGGCGCATGTGGGGTGGCAGCATCCGTTTGAGGACATAATAGATCGTCGGGAAGATCATATCGGTGATGACGACCGTATCCCGCCGCGTGTCGCTGAAGTCCATGCTACTGAGCAGAATGCTGGCGGCCAGGCTGGCGTTCTGGTGAATGCTGATGCTGCCCGGTGGCGCGTGGATGATCTGGCCGATCTGGTCGCCGATTTCGCCGTTGAGCGCCCACCAGCTATCGCCCCAGGCGCGCACGCCGCGCCCGGCCCATGTGGCGGCGTACTGGTGCAGGCTGTCGTAGACGCCGCGCGGCATGGCACCCAGCGAGTGACTGACGAGATAATTCACGTCGCGCAGGATGGGGAACTCATCGCGCCAGCGCAGCAGCGCGTCGGATGTGTCGGTCATGGCGGTTCCTTATGTGTGTTCGCTGTTGCTGCTATAGTTCCTGGTGGAAGTCAGTCGGTGTCTGCGAGCCGGGCGACCGGCTTTCCAGCAACTGCTTGAGACGTTCCAGCACGCGTCGTGTGCGACCGGTCATCACCATTGTCATCAGCGGCGAAAAAGGCGCGAACAGGCAGCCGAGGCGAATGTCCATGCTTTCGGTGACGGTGGTGCTGCCACCGGCACTGCTGAACTCCAGCCTGCCCAGCACGGGAAAGCGTCCCAGCACGCCCTTATATTCGATGAGCTTGTTGGGCTGGTAGCCGGTGATGTCGGCGTTGAGGTCGAGCCGCCAGCCCAGCAGCCGCGTGCTGCGGGACTGGGTAATCATCACACCCACGCGCACTTTGTCTTCGGTCTGATAATGCTGGATGATGTCCGGCTGCCACTGCTGCGCTTTGTTCTCAAAGTCGGCGGCGAAGCGGAAAACCTCGCTGATGGGACGGTTGATCGTCACGGACTGTTCGATTTGCGGCATGGGTCTGTCCCTCTGTGTTGGCGTTGCACTCTTGCCTAAGATTGTAGCCGAAAACGCAGATAGCAACCATGCTGCGCGGCGACAAAAAACAGGGTCGGGAGATGACGCTCCCGACCCTGCCTGTGACGAAACGAATTGTTCCCGATCTAATCCCGGCGCCAGGGGGTGAAGCGCCGCAGCCAGCGTTTGATGATGCTGCCACGTGCGTCCAGCCAGGCCTGGTCGGCGACCTCGTAGCTGCGATGGTCCTCGGTCGGCAGGCGGCGCTGCGCCGCACCGTAGCGCTCGACGGTATACAGCCGGGTGATGGCCGTCACCGGGCGCTCGGCCTGCGGCAGTTGGGTGACGATATGCTGGCGTCGTTCTTCTGGCGTATCCTGCGCCGCCAGTCGAATGCCGATGAGACCCAGGTAACGTTCCAGACGGGCATAGGCGCGTGTAATGGGGCTGAGGCCGTGCATACCGCGCCATTCCCACCACCAGTAGAACAGCACACCCAGCGCGATCACGATTACCGCCAGCAGCACCAGCATCAGCAGCACACCCAGAGCCGGCAGCAGCATCTCCAGCGGATTCTGCGCGTCGGGTGGCAGCGGGGCGGGCTGCGTGG
Source organism: uncultured Anaerolineaceae bacterium (assembly GCA_964639225.1). Taxonomy (GTDB): domain Bacteria; phylum Chloroflexota; class Anaerolineae; order Aggregatilineales; family Phototrophicaceae; genus CAZXCK01. Next base: position 20,446 of record CAZXCK010000049.1, read on the forward strand.
GCAGAATCACCGGGGTGGGTGTGGGCGACGGCGTAAATGTCGGCGTGATGGTCGGCGTGGGCGTCGGGAAGTCCAGGCCCGCGGCGTCGTCGTCCTGCGGCTCGTCCGGCTCCGGTGTATCAGTCGGTGCGGGCGTGGCCGTCGGCGGCGGAGTCGGCGTCTCGGTTGGTGTGGCCGACGGCGCCATCTCCGGGATGACCTGCTCGCTGAAATCCTGCTCGCCTTCGCGCTCCAGCGGTGCCTGGGCGGCGGTCGGCTCGAACTCGATCCAGCCGTAGCCAGGGAAGTAGACCTCGACCCAGGTGTGGGCGTCGCGTTCGGTGACGACGAAACCACCCTGCGCCGGGTCCCAGTCTCCCTGGGCGAAGCCAGCCGCCAGCCGCGCTGGAATACCCAGCGTGCGCAGCATGACGATCATGGCCGAGGCGTAGTAGTTACAGTAACCCTCGCGGTGATCGAACAGCACCCAATCGACCGGGTCCTGGCCGTTGGGCGGGCGTGGAATGGTCTCGTTGTAAAGAATGTTGGCCCGCAGCCAGCTTTCGATGGCTTTGGCCTGATCGTAAGCGGTGGTGGCCTGCGCCTCGTTGACGATATCCACAGCGAGCTGGGCGGTGCGCCCGGTCACCGACGGCGACACGTACAGGTACAGGCTGCGCACCCAATCCGGGTAAGCCGTGCCAGCCGTGCGCAGTTGACCGGCGCTGGCCACGCTCATCAGGCTGGTGGCGTTATACGACTGGCCGCGCCGGATGACCTGCATGGGGCGGATGACCGAGATGTTCATGTAACGGTTGGGGTCGCCCTCTGGCGCGGTATAGAACAGGTCCGTGCGCGTAGACACATCAACCTGCAGCGGCTGCGGCGCGGTATAGACCAGTCGTGTCGCGTTGAGCGCGATCGTCACACGCTGTTCCACCGTTTCGCGGGCCATATCCTGCGAGCCGTTGACGTTCAGTGGCGGGCTGGGCGTACTCAGCCGAATGTCCGCCGCTGGAGTCCAGCGCCCGGCCTCGTAGGTGTCGAACACGCGCGAGCGCCAGTAGTAACGGCGATCCGGCGGCGCATCGACCACCAGCACCGTCTGATCGCCAAGGCGAATGGCCCCGCCCAGTTCCAGCGTGTCACCGCCGAAGTAGTCGGCGGTAGCCGGTCCCTGGGCATCTACCGGAGAGAACATCCGGTTCCAGAATTCGCTCATCTGCATGATGGGGTCGGATTGCAGGAACTGCTGGAAGCGGTCCAGGCGTTCCTGCAACTCGCCGGACGGCACCGACCAGCCGAGCAGCAGCGCCGGGAAGGCCAGCATTACGCCCATCCGCAGAAACTGTGCGCGCAGTCGGCGCGGAATGCGAATGCCGCTGGTGTACCATTCCCACTCGCGGGCATCCAGTGTGGACCGGACGAACATCAGCAGGCACAGGAACACAAACGCCAGCAGATACAGGTCCAGGCTGGCATCGCCGCTGTAGAAAACCGTATTGGAGAACAGAATCATGCCCGGCGGAATAATGACGCGCCACATGCGGTCAATCCTGAAGGTGTGCCAGGCGGCGTTGTACCCCAGGAACCAGAACAGTGCCCCCACCAGCAGGTTAAACACCAGATCATCCTGGTTGATGCCGCCGGTTAGCGCATCCATCAGCCAGGTAATGGCGCGCAGAAACACGGCATAAACACCGTTCCCCAGGCCGCCTTCCAGGCTGATGGCGGTCAGCAGCACCAGAAAGCTGGCGCCATAGATGCCGCTCATCATCAGCGCCAGAAACTCGCCGAGCTGGCTGCGCGCCATAATGAGGCCGAACACTGTGCTGAGGATTGTCAGCGGGACGATGATGCCCGTTACCAGCGGCCAGTCTGCCGCCTGGAGGGCAAAGAACGGCACCAGCAGCAGCGCCGTGATGATAATAAGCGAGGTGATATCGCCGGGCGCGAGCAGGTTGCGCCAGTCCGCGCTGGCTCGCTGCCAGAAGGACTGCGACGATCCGCGTGGGACCCCGGTGGTTGTCATAAGCTGGCTACCAATACACCGACACATCAGGAGCCGGGCGATTGCTCCCCCGGCATACCGGTCATTTTAGTGGCCGTGCTGATGGATGACAACCGCCGTTTGCCCCACCCTCGACCGCCTGCGTACCGGGCCGCGCAGTCTTTACGCTGGTGTTGTTTTGGCGTATCATAGCAATGATCCAAGTCAACCGGGCGATCGCGTGCTGGCTTTGACCAGCATGAGGAAAGTCCGCACTCCACAGGGTACGGTGCTGGCTAACGGCCAGGCGGGGAAACCCGACGGCAAGTGCAACAGAAAGCAGACCGCAGCCCGGCTCAGGTCGGGTTGTAAGGGTGAAAGGGTGGTGTAAGAGACCACCGGCGCCGGCAGCGATGTCGGCGGCCAGGCAAACCCCACCGGGAGCAAGGCCAAGCAGGCACACTGGAGTGACCCGCTCCGCAAAAAGTGCCGGGTGTGCTGCATGACGGCTGGAGCAATTCAGCCGCTAGATAGATGATCGCCACCCCGCGAGGGGGACAGAATGCGGCTTACAGGTTGGCTTGGACCGCTTCGATGGTTCATTGACTTGCATTTATCGCTAACCTTATTTCAGAATGGCGATTGTCCCTTTATATCTAAATACTTCTCACACCCATCTCAATGCTAAAATCGGAGATATGGTCGGCTGATGGTCCCATGTTGTACCACACTGCCGCATCGCTGAATCGTCGTCTGGCCCCCGAACGAGGCCAGCAGACTGGACGAACCCACCCGCAAACAATCCGCGTCGGTCAACTGACCGGCCCGGTCCATGACAGGGGGCCGCATGGGGGCCAGGACAACATCTATTCTGCAGCTCATCCAGGTCGGAGATCGCCGTCGCGCACGTCAGCGACTCCGCGAATATCTGCGCCAGAATCCCCACGATGCTCGCGCCTGGTACGCGCTGGCCCTTGCCCTCGACAACCCCGACCAGCAGATCAAAGCGCTGCGCCGTTCGCTCCAAGTGGATGCACAGTTCAGACCGGCTCGCCAGCGCCTGGACAAACTCCAGGCTGCGCGGCGATCGCGGCGGACGCCAGCTACGCTGCTGATCGCCGGATTGTTCGTGCTGCTGGGTGTGTTTGCGGCGGCGGGTGTGCTGCTATCAGAAAGTCAGCAGCCCACACCGACCCTGCCCGCGCTGGTTCTGCTGCCGACTGACAGCCCGACAGTCGAAATCGCCCGCCCGACTACGACCTCGCCGAGCGTCAGCGCCACCCATACACCCACTGACGAACCCCCTGCAACGCCAACTCAGACGCGGATTCTGCAACCGGCAGAGGCAGTCGCCAGGGCCGAACCTACTACCGCCGCCACCGAAGCGGTGGAACTACCGCCAGCGGTCATTATCCCGGTTGAGGAAACCGCCCCGGAGCAGGTGGTCATCCGTTTCGACCCATCCACCAGCGCCGAAGATCGCGCTGCCTATGTTGAATCGCTCAGCGGCACGGTCACCCAGCATATCACCGGACTGAATGCGGTCGCCGTCAGTCTACCGGCGGGCGCTCTGGAAAACGCCATTGTCATCCCGCCGCTGGACACCGGGGTCGCGCCGCTGGTGCTGGCCCAGGAACGCGATTTTTACGTCAGCGCCCAGAGTGAGCCGCTAATACCCAGCGATCCGCGCTACGCCGAGCAGTGGGCGCTGCCGGTCATCCGGGCGCCGCACGCCTGGCCGTACCTGGACGACGCCGCGCCGCTGGTCGTGGCTGTGGTCGATAGCGGCATCTGCGCCAGCCATCCAGACCTGGCGGGGCGCGTGCTGTCGGGCTGGGATTTCGTCGAGGATGACGCCGACCCGCAGGACGAATTTGGGCATGGCTGCGCCATCGCCGGTATTATCGCCGCCAATATTAATGACGGCATCGGTGTCGCTGGTATCGCGCCCAACGTTCAGATTATGCCGCTGCGCGTGCTGGACGAAAACGGCCTGGGACTGTATTCGAATGTGGCAGCGGCCATTGTCCACGCTGTCGATCATGGCGCGCAGATCATCAACCTGAGTGTAGGCGGCTCGTACCATGCGACTATCCTGCGGGATGCCGTCAACTACGCGCAGAGTCGCGGCGTGCTGGTGGTCGCGGCAGCGGGCAATACTGGCGGGGAGACCGTGCTGTATCCGGCGGCCTATCCGAATGTGATCGCCGTTGGCGCGGTGGGCAGCGATCTGCAGATTAGCAGTTTCAGCAGCACCAGCCCGGAGATCGAAATACTCGCTCCCGGTCAGGATATCCTGTCACCAGCGCCCGATGGCAGTTTCCAGCTCTGGACCGGCACCAGCTTTGCCGTTCCCCATGTGACCGGCGTCGCCGCGCTGGAGCTGGCGGCAGGTGGCGAACTGGTACGCGACGGCGGCGTGGTCGCTTTTCAGGCTGGAGCCGGGGATACCGATCCCATTGTTATTGTGGACCCCGATACAGATGCACAGCCGCTGCGACCGGGCATCGACTTCGAGCCGGTCATCGTTGATGGCATCGGTGAGGGCAACATGCTCATCGAGGGCGACATCGTGGTCCCGCTCAACTTTTACGAGATGCGCGCCCAGGGTGCCTTTACCTCGATGCCGCTGTGGCCTAACGGCGAGGTTCCCTACACGTTTCCGCCGGGCACCAGTGCAGATCGTCAGATGGTCGTCGTACAGGCGATGGACGCCTGGGAAGCGGCATCCGGCGTGCAATTTGTGCCTTATAGCAGTTACAGACACACTAACTGGATCGAGTTTGTTTCAGCAGATTACAGCGCCTCGTGTGTCGGCATGGGCGGTGGCTGCTGGTGGGGGGAGCCAGGCAAACAGCAGATCTGGCTGGCCGAAACCTGGGGCTGGCAGTATCACATCATCGTTCACGAGATTGGCCACGCGCTGGGGCTGTGGCACGAGCAGTCGCGCATGGACCGCGACAACTACGTGCAGATTGTGTGGGAAAACATCCAGGATGGCGTGGAAAACAATTTTGAGAAGTATCCGACCGGCACGGGCAGCAGCGATTACGGGCCGTACGATTTCGACTCGATCATGCATTATCACGATACGGCTTTCGCCCGTGAACCGGGACAGCGGACGATCATTGTGCTGCCACCCAACGAGCACAAGCAGGATACGATCGGCATGGCCACCGATTTAAGTGATGGGGATAAGGCCACAATGGCCTTTATGTACCCTACACCCTTGCCGATTTCACCAACGGACGGCTCGCTGACCAACAATCCGCGCCCGACCTTCAGTTGGAGCAGCGTCCCCAACGCGACTCGTTATCGTATCGAAGTGGCACCGGCAGACGGTTGGCCCGCTGGCGGCACCATTTACCAGACGACCAGCACCCAGTTTACCTGGCCGGTGAACCTGGCAGATGACACGTATAACTGGTGGGTCAGCGCCGAGCGATCCGGCAGGTGGGAGGCCTGGAGCAGCACCCACTCGCTGACGGTTGACACCACGCCGCCAGCGCCACCCGTGCCGCAGTCGCCAGCCAACTTCAGCCTGCTTGTGAATCAGGTTCGTCCGCTGTTCCAGTGGAGCGCACCGGCGACAGCGTCCGGCTACCAGATGCAGTTGACGTCCAGCGGCTTCAGCGGTGCTGGCATGACGACGGTCGCCCTCAGCGCCAACCAGTACACCTGGCCCAGCGATCTGGAATACGGCACGTCGTATCAGTGGCGGGTGCGTGCGCACGATGTCGCCGGTAACTGGAGCGGTTGGAGCACGATCTACTCATTCGAGATACTGCCACCAGCGCAGCCTCCGCAGTTGGTCTCGCCCAGCAACAACGAGGTGGTAAAGTATCTGCAACCGACTTTTACATGGAGCAGCGTGCCAGACGCCACCGAATACGAGCTGCATCTGACGACCAGCCCCAACTGGACCGGCGGCGAGACCATCCGGGTGACGGGCACGCAGTTCAACTGGCCCACCGACCTGACCAACGAGACCGTGTATTACTGGCGCATGCGGACCTATGACGACATCGAATGGTCGGAATGGAGCAGCGGCAATCTGCTGTATGTCAACACCGCGCCAGACACGGTGCGGCTGCGCCATCCGGCGAACGGCTACACCAGCGCCAATCAGCGGCCCGGCCTGTGGTGGTACCCGGAAACGGGCGCGCAGTCTTACCAGGTGCAGCTATGGGCGCTCCGGTTTGGTTCGATGGACCATACGATCATCGACGTGGCGGGCACGTACTACGGCTGGCCCACCGACCTGGGCCACAACCGGAGCTACATGTGGCGTGTGCGCGGGCGCGACGCCTACGGCAACTTCGGCCCCTGGAGCGATGTGCGCACGCTGCATATCAACGCCACGGTCAACGACACGATAAACAACGCTCATGAGATTGCGCGTCTGCCTTACACCAGCCGCCAGCAGGTGATGCAGATTGCCAGCCCGCCCGATGGTCCGCTGCTGACCTGCGCCAGCGACCAGCCGCACGCGCATACGGTCTGGTACCGCTTTGCATCCGCCGAAACCCGCTGGATCGCTATCAATACGGCGGGCAGCAATTACGATACCATCCTGGCCGTGTGGACCGGCACGCCGGGCGGTCTGGTGCCGGTGGACTGCAACGACGACGCCAGTTCCGCTTACCATTCGCAGGTGAACGTCCATATGCAGGCCGGTGTCACCTACTGGATACAGGTCGCCAGCCGCGAGCAGTTCTCACCGGCACGGCAGGCGAACTTGCAGCTTAACCTGTCTTACGGCTGGGTGCCGGAGCCGGTCGCCACGGTCACGCCAACGCCGACACAGACGAGGTTGTCGCCAATTGAGGTCGCACCACAGACGCTAACGGGTATACCAACGGATACATCGACGCCACCGACCGCCATGACGGCGCCACCGACACC
>CAZXCK010000050.1:0-22560 GCA_964639225.1 uncultured Anaerolineaceae bacterium
GGCGGGGTTTGGGGCTGCGCCCCAAAAGTCAAAAGATGACTTCACAATCGCCCTGCAACTATACCATGATTATGACCAGCGACGGAATAGTTGCCGGACGCCTCTAATCCAGGGTTATTCTACCCTTTTCCCGTAGGCGTCATTCCGGCCATGTGGTATGCTTATCCTGATTGAATCCGGCAGGCATGTGGCAGCGAGAACATGATCGGACGCAAGCTACGCAAACGGTACGAAATCCGCGAACACCTGGGCGATGGCTCGACCGCCACCGTCTACAAGGCTTTCGACGAGCGTCTGGGGCGTGATGTCGCCATCAAGATGCTGCTGCCGCACGTTCGCGAGACGACGCGCAAGCGCTTCTTCCAGGAAGCCACCGCCGCCGCTCAGTTGAACCATCCCAACATTATGTCCATCTACGACATCGACGAGGACAATGGCCGTAACTTCCTCGTCGTCGAATACGTCGAAGGCGTCTCGCTGGCCTATTATGTGCCGTCCGCGCCCGAAGTCGTCATCGACCTCGGCGTGCAGATCGCCCGCGCCCTGCAATACGCCCACGAACGCGAGATCATCCACCGCGACATCAAACCGGCCAACATTCACGTCACGCCGGATGGCCGCGTCAAAATCATGGACCTGGGGCTGGCGCTCCCCCGCGAGGCCAAGCGCGTCACCGCGCACGGTATGGTCATCGGCACACCGGCCTACATCTCGCCAGAGCAGGCCCAGGGCCTGGACCTTGACCACCGCACCGATATCTACTCGCTGGGCATCGTCCTCTACGAGATCGCTACCGGCCAGCTTCCCTTCAACGCCGACGACATCACCGCGCTGCTGTTGCAGCACGTCAAGCAGCCACCGCCGCCGCCGCGCCTCATCGTCTCCGACCTGCCGATGGCCCTGGAAAACGCCATCCTCAAAGCCCTGGAGAAGAACCCAACCCGCCGCTTCCAGTCGTGCGCGGCTTTCGCCACCGCCATGCAGGCCGCGCTGCCCCAGGGCCGCGTCCACAAGACCAGCGCCCAGGAACAGGTGAAGCCCGAAGGGGACACACCCGGCGCGGGGACACCGCTCAACGCCCCGGAGACCGTGCCCTCTAACCGGGTCCGCCCGCGTCCCACCCAGCAGCGGACCTATCGCGTCATCCTGGCCGACGACCACACCCTGCTGCGGCGCTCGCTCTCCAGCATGCTGGAGATGCGCGACGAGTATATCGTCGTCGCCGAAGCTGCCGATGGCGAATCGGCCCTGGAGCAGACCGTCTCCATTCTGCCCGACGTGCTGGTACTGGACCTCAACATGCCGGTGCGCGGCGGCCTGGATATCCTGCCCGATGTGCGCGCCCAGGCACCACAGGTCAAGGTACTGATCCTCACCGGACGCGACGAGGACGCCCTCATCATGCGCGCGCTGCGCGCTGGCGCGCATGGCTACCTGCTCAAATCCGCCGAGGAAAACGAACTCATCGACGCCATCAACCGCGTCACCGAGGGGCAGCTTGTGCTGGGCAAGGGCGTCGCCGAGAAAGTCGTCGGCGGCATGCTGGCCCCCAACACACCAGAAAGCGAACGCCTCGACGAGACCGACCAGCGCATTCTGCTGCACATCGCCGCCGGACTCAGCAACGACGCCATCGCCCAGCAGCTCGACATCCCGCAGATGACCATCATCGAACGACTGGCGCGCATCATGGACCTGCTCAACGCCGGCGACCGTCACAACGCCGCCCTCATCGCCCTGCGCAGCGGCTATATTCTGCTCGAAGACCTGCACGCCCTCACCACCAGATAGAGCCAACGCCCGCCCGACTGCCGCCCACTGTTAATCGAACTTTTGTGCTATTCTAATCGCACGCCATCCGTTCTTATGGTAAGATGGTTACGGGTAGTAACGATAACCTTACGCGCAGTTCAGCACGATCGCGGGGCCGCCGCGCCCCGCCCAAAGCCCGATCTTTTACGCCCGGTCCACTGACTGGGATTTTCAGTACGTGGTGTTGCAGGTAACAGGTAGACGTATGGGCACCTACGACGACGATTTTTATGATGATGACGACGATCTGAAATACACCGAGGACGACGACCTCGATGATGATGAGTCGGTTTCTTCGTCGGCCTCAGTCAATCCGTTCATCACCGGCGGCGCCCGTACCGCTTCGGACCGTTACGGGTCCAACCGACCGGCGGGCGGCAAGCCCATCGGCAGCGGCACGGGCCGCCCGGAGACACCCGCCCGCGATCCCAAAGACGCCGCCGCCGACCGCGCCCGGTTTTTCGGCGGCGGTGGCAGCAGCAGCGGCGGCAGTGGTAGCAGCAGCAGCGGCGGCAGCGGACTGGGTAACCGGTTGAGCGGCGGCATGAGCCGCACCTCGACCCCGCCCCCGCGCCCCGGCGATCCGGGCAGCCGCCCCGGCTCCGGTCTTCCCGGCAGCTCGCCGTCGAGCAGGCCGGATTCCAGCAAGCCAGACAACAAAGGCGGCGATTCTGGCGGCGGTATGCTGGGCAAGCTCGGCGGCATGATGCCCGGTAAAAAGAAAAACGACGATGCCCCCCCAGGTCGTCCCGCGCCGCCAAAACCGAGCGCCGGCAGCGGCGGCGGTCTGAAAGACAAGCTCGGCGGATTCATGCCCGGTAAAGGCAAAAAAGACAGCGGCGGCGATAGCAGCGGCGGTCGCTTCTCCGCGCCTAAACCGGGTGGTAGCAGCTCCGGCGATTCTGGCGGCGGCGGTATGCTGGGTAAGTTCGGCGGCATGCTGCCGGGCCGCAAGAAAAAAGACGACGACAAACCTAAACCGGCTCCCGGCGGCGACCCCGGCGGTGCGCGTCCCTCGTCGTATTCGTCCGGGCCGTCGCGCTCCGGTTACGGGCAGTCCGCCGCGCCAGCCGCCGACTCCAAACCTAAGCGCGGCAATCCCTTCGCTGGTTTCAAAAATCGCTTATTCGGCGGCGGCGACAAAAAGCCGCCCAAAACCAGCAAAACGCGCGCCCACCAGGAACGCACCCCCCACATGACCGACGAGGGCCTGTCTCTCGATCAGAAGCTCGACCTGCTGGGCGTGGGGCTGGTATTCGGCGCGCTGGTGCTGTTCTTCAGCAGCCTGTCGCACGAGCAGGGCGCGCTCACCGGCACCGTCAACACCTTCTTCTCGCAGATTTTCGGCTGGGGCGCTATCGGCGTGCCCATCGCGCTGGCTGCCGCTGGCGTGTGGCTCATTGTGCGCCACTTCGGCGACGAAGCCCCCGTCATCGACCCGGTGCGGCTGGCAGGCGTGGCCATGGGCTACGTCGGCCTGCTGATGGTCTTCATGTTCATCGAGACCTGGAGCGATTTCTACCGCACTGCCAGCCAGGCCGATTTTCATCTATACGTCGCCATCTCCGTCCGCGAGGGGCGCGGTGGCGGCTGGGTGGGCGCCGAACTCTATTCGCTGCTGGTCACCAACTTCGGCGAAATCAGCGCCTTTGTCTTTGTTTTCGGCTGGCTCATCGTCTCCATTATGCTGATGACCCGCACCAGCGCCGCCGAACTGGCCGTGTTCGTCATCAGTGTGTGGCGCAGCCTGCGCATCGCCCTGCAGCACCGGGCACAGCGCAGCGCCGCCATCGCCGCCGAGAAACGCGCCGCCCTCACTGCCCAGCAGGAACAGCTCCGCATCAGCGGCCCGGATTCGCCAGAACTGCCTGCCGGTCAGCAGCGCGCGCTGCCACCCGGCGAACCGCCTATCGAACAGCGCGACATCACCATTCGCATGGGCGGCCAGATGATCGAAACCGGCGCGGCTGCCGAATCCGACTTGCAGCCGGCAGCCGCGCATCACGCCAGCGCCCACGCCGCCCCCAGCCAGCCGCCGAAAGCGGGCGGCGGTCGCCTGGGCGGGCTGACCTCGCGCCTCAAGGGGGCCATCCCGGCGGCGCTGCCCTTCGCCGCGAAGGGTGGTGGCCGAAACGGTGCCACCGATGATGACATCGACGCCGATGATTCGGTGCAGGAGTCCGCAGCATCAGCCGAAGCCAGCGACAAGAAGCCCCTCAGCCTGGGCAGTCTCCTCAAGTCGCGCAGCGAGAGCAGCGGGCAGGCCGCCACCAGTCAGGGCGGGCCGCCGTCCGGCAGTAGACGGGGTGCGGCAGCCTTCATTATGGACGATGACGACGACGAATTTGACGACGACAGCTACTTCGACGACGAAGACGACGACTCGCCGCCCCACGCGGCGCGCCCCTTCCAGCCGCCGAAGCCCACGCCGGCGGCCCAGTCCGCGCCATCCCGCCCGCCATTTGTCATCGACGATGACGAAGACGACGATGATCTGCGCGACGACGACAGCGACGACGACTCGCCCGCCCTCGACGACCGCATCGAGCATAAACCCGCGGCCAGCGGCGGCAGCCTGTTCTCGCGGCTGGGGACCAGCGGCCAGAGCCAGCCCACCACCAGCACCGATTCCGAGGCCGAGCGCCCGACTCCGCCGCCCGCCAGCAGCGGGGGCAGCCTGTTCGGCACGCGCGGCGGTCTGCGCCGCGAAGAACCCGCGCCCCCCGAGGACGAGCCCGAATCACCACCATCGGACGAGACTGCTGCACTAAAAAATGTTACTACTGCAGCAGCAGAGCGCAACGGCGCGCCGCCGCCCGCCGACCACGACGACACGGACAAGCCGCGCCCGGCTCCTGGCTCGCTGGCCGACCGCCTCAGCGCCCTGCGCGCGATGGGCGCCGCCCAGGCCGCCCGCCCGGAGATTCTGGACCGGCCCGCCGTCTCGCCGCCCAAACCCACGCCAAGACCGGCAGACGAGGCCTACAAATCACCAGCCCAACCCGCCGCCAGCGCCGATAAGCCAGCGGCCAAACCGGCAGACACACCGGCGGAGGAGCCAGCGGACAAACCGCCAGCGCCGGAACCAGCCCGCGCCGAAGGGTCGCTGTTCCAGCGGCCAGCCCCGGCGGAACCCGCGCCCAGACCGCAGTCGAAGCCCGAACCGGCCATCAACCCGCCGCAGCCAGCGGAGCGCAGTGCCCCGCCGCCGCCTCAGAAGCACACCACCCGCCAGCGCCGCCAGTGGCAGCTTCCGGACTTCCGCACGCTGTTAGCGTCCGGCTCCGAAGGCGACTTCGACCGCGACCAGCTTGTGCAGCGCGCCCGCATCATTGAGGAGACGCTGGCCAGCTTCGGCGCGCCTGGCAAGGTGGTCGAGATCAACACCGGCCCGGTTATCACCCAGTTTGGCGTCGAACCGGACTACCTCACCGCGCGCGGTGGCAAGAAGAACCGCGTCAAGGTGGGCGCCATCGCCGCGCTGGACAAAGACCTCCAGCTTGCCCTGGGTGCGCGCTCCATCCGCGTCGAAGCGCCCGTGCCCGGCAAGGGCTTCGTCGGCATCGAAGTCCCCAACGAGGAAGCTTCGCTGGTCAGCCTGCGCGACGTCATGGAGTCGCGCCAGTTCACCCGCATCAAGTCGCCGCTGGCCATCGCCCTCGGCCAGAGCGTGGACGGCGCGCCCGTCGCCGCCGACCTGACGGCCATGCCGCATCTGCTCGTCGCCGGGACCACCGGCTCCGGTAAGTCGGTGCTGGTCAACGCTATCATCGCCAGCCTGCTGGTGCGCAACACACCCGACCAGGTGCGCTTCATCATGGTGGACCCCAAGCGCGTCGAGCTGACCGGCTACAACGGCATCCCGCATCTGGTGGCGCCGGTGGTGGTCGAACTGGAGCGCATCGTCGGCGTGCTCAAGTGGGTCACCCGCGAGATGGACGACCGCTACAAGCGCTTCAGCAGCGCCCAGGCCCGTAACATCGTCGATTTCAACGCTCACCTGCCCGACGGCGAAGAGTCAATGCCCTACATCGTCGTCATCATCGACGAGCTGGCCGACCTGATGATGATGGCCCCCGACGAAACCGAGCGCGTCATCACGCGCATCGCGGCGCTGGCCCGCGCCACCGGCATCCATCTGGTGATCGCCACCCAGCGCCCCTCGGTCGATGTCGTCACCGGTCTCATTAAGGCCAACTTCCCGGCGCGTGTGGCTTTCGCCGTCGCCGGTGGCGTGGACAGCCGTGTCATCCTCGACCAGCCCGGCGCGGAGCGTCTGCTGGGCAAGGGCGACATGCTCTACATGAGCGGCAACTCGCCAGCGCCGGTGCGTCTGCAGGGCGTGTTCGTCTCCGACATGGAGATCAACAACATTAATCGCTTCTGGAAAGCGCAGAGCGCGGGCATGGAACCGCAGAAGCTCATCACCGCGCTGGTGGCCGATGACTCGCCTTCCAGCGACACCCCGGCGACGTCGTCGCGCAGTCGCGCACCCCTGCCCGGCAGCAGCGACGGCCCGCAGCAGTCGCTGTGGGACGAGCTGACCAGCGCCAGCGCCGACGAGCACTCCGCCGCCTTTGGCTCCACCAGCCGCGACAACGACGGCCACGAGGACGAACTCTACGACGAGGCCGTCGAGCTGGTGCGCCGGCTCAACAAGGCGTCGGTGAGCCTGCTCCAGCGCCGTCTGCGCATCGGCTACACGCGCGCCGCCCGCCTCATCGACATCATGGAAGCCGAAGGCGTCGTCGGTCCGCCGGTGGAAGGCAGCAAGCCGCGTGAGGTACTGCCACACAAGCAGTAATGGGAAGGCTTGACGTCAGGGGCGCAGCTTGTCCATGACGGCGCGCAGGCCGCCCGGCAGCGGCGACTCGAACGTCATGCGTTCGCCGCTGGTGGGGTGGTCGAAGCTCAGGCGGTGCGCGTGCAGGAACAGTCGCTTCATCCTGATGCGCTGCTTGCGGAAGCCATACACACGGTCGCCGATGACCGGGCAGTTGATGAACGCGGCATGGACGCGAATCTGGTGGGTGCGCCCGGTCAGCAGGTTGAACTCGACCAGTGTCGCGCCGTCGCGGAAGTCATCGTCAATGACGGTGAACTCGGTCACCGCTGGCTTGCCGCTGCGCAGGACGGCCATGCGTTTGCGCTGTTTGGGGTCGCGCCCGATAGGCGCTTCGATGCGTCCGCTGGGGGTGCGCGGTGTGCGTTCCAGCAGGGCCAGATAGGTCTTCTCGACCGTGCGCGCCTGGAACTGCGCCATCAGGTGGCGCAGCGCCCCGGCAGTCTTGGCGATCACCAGCAGGCCGCTGGTGTCCTTGTCCAGCCGGTGGACGATGCCGCGGCGCTCGCCGTGGCGCTCGCCGTGGCGCTCGTCGGGGTCGTCCATGCTGGCGATCTGCGGCCAGCGGGCCAGCAGCGCGTTGACCAGCGTGCCGCTCTCGTTGCCGGTGGCCGGATGCACCACCATCCCGGCGGGCTTGTCGATGACGGCCAGCTCGTCATCCTCGTAGACCACAGCCAGGTCGATAGCCTCAGCCTCGACGACGGGCGCCACCTGCTCCGTCAGCGTCACGCGGATATGCTCACCGCCGCGCAGCTTAACGCCCGGCTTGACCGCCTCGCCGTCCACCGTTACCTGACCAGACCTGATGATGGCCTGCACCTGCGTCCGCGACAGGTCCGGCAGATGGACAGCGACCAGCTTATCCAGGCGTTCGCCGGTCTGGCTGGCGTAAAATTCGATCGTCGATTCGTTCATAAGCGTGTACCTGCTGCATGGGACGTGACCCGCATCATAGCACACCAGCGGCCTTAAATGAACGGCACGAAGCGGCGCACCCAGCGCAGCCCTTTCAGCAGGCCCAGCGTCAGCGGGTCCAGCGGGATGAGTGACGGCTTTGACCCCACCGCCGTATCGACGACAATCGACTGCGTGCTGACGAAACGCAGCAGACCTTCCGGCCCGCCACGCCGACCGAGTCCGCTGTGTTTCTGGCCGCCCCAGGGCAGCGCCGGCGATCCGGCGACGGCGTTGGTGCGGTTGACGGTCACATCGCCGGTGTTGAGGCTGCGCGCAAGTTGTTCGGCGCGGTCCAGGTTGCGGCTGTAGATGGCCCCGGACAGGCCGTATTCGCTGGCGTTGGCCAGGCGGACGGCCTCGGCGGCGTCGGTCACCTTCATGATGGGCATCACCGGGCCGAACGTCTCCTCGTTCATCACACGCATCTCGTGATTGACGTTGGCCAGGATGGCCGGCTCGTAGAACAGCGGCCCCAGGTCCGGGCGGCGCTGGCCGCCAGCGATCAACTGCGCACCCTTCTCCAGCGCGTCCTGGACGAACGTCTCGGCGCGTTCCAGTTCGCGCAGGTTGTTCAGGCTGCCCATGTGGACATCCAGGCCGCCGTGATTGCCCACGTTGAAATCGGCGGACAAGGCCCGCACGCGCTCGACAAAGCGATCGTAAACGGGCGCTTCGACATAGACGCGCTCGATGCTGACGCAGGTCTGCCCGGCGTTTTCCAGCCCACCGGTGAACACCGCCGCCGCCGCCAGGTCGAGGTCGGCGTCGGCCAGCACGATCATGGCGTCCTTGCCGCCCAGCTCCAGGCTGCACGGGATGAGGCGCTCGCCAGCGCGGGCGGCCACCTTGCGCCCGACGGCGGTGCTGCCAGTGAAGCCGATGTAATCCACGTAATCGACCAGGGCCGCGCCGGTTTCGCCGTCACCGGTGACGATCTGCAACACGTCCGGCGGCAGGCCGGCGCGCTGGAACAGATCGGCGGCGTACAGCGCGCTCAGTGGCGTGATGTCGCTGGGCTTGATGACGACCGTGTTACCGGCGATGAGCGCCGGGATCATGTCGGTGACGGCCAGCAGTAACGGATAGTTCCAGGGGGAGATGAACCCGGCCACGCCGTATGGCCTGTAATACAGCCGCCCGCGCATGATGGCCGGAATAGCCGCCGGGCGGTTCTGTGGCGACAGCAGGCGCTCGGCGTGCTGGACGTAGTAGTTGAGCGAGCTATCGACCAGCAGAATCTCGGCCAGGGCACCACTGTCGTTCTTGCCGGTCTCTTCGCGGATGGTGTGTATGGCGGTGTCGCGATCCTGCCACAGCAGATCGCCCCAGCGGCGCACGTAGCGTGTGCGCTCGTGGACGGTCAGCTCACCCCAGATGCGCTGCGCTTCGCGCGCCCGTTCCACTGCCACCGCCACACCCTCGCGCGGGGTGTTGGCGACGGTGGCGATAACCTCTCCGGTGACCGGGTTGGTGACGGCGATGCCGTCTCGTTCGGCGACTGGCGCGCCCTTAGCCTGTTTTGTGCTCATCGGTATTCGCACTCCGCAATGTTCTCAATCTGAACGGTATTATAACGAATAATCGGCGAATAGGTACCGGTTTGCCTGTGTTCTGGGGTGCATCCGGAAACAGGGGCGTGTTTGCAGCTTTCGCGCCACCAGGAGTTCAAGTGGGCGCGCTGTAGAACGCCCTACGATGGCGCCGGGTGGCGTATACGCCACCCGGCTTCCTGTATCTCAGACGTTTTAGCTACAATAGGGGCATGTTCTCATGGCGATTATGGCGCGACCTGCACCAATACGACGCGGCACATCCTGTCTTCCAGCGTGCCAGCAGAACGGTGGATACAGCCGCTCTGTGGGCGCGCCGATTCAACCCACTGGCCGATGGGCGCGTGCGTCTGGCGCTGCTTGTCCTGGCGCTGGCGGCCAGCCTTGTCCGGCCAGAGGTCATCGTCCTGCTGCTGCTCCTGCCCGTCATACTCATGCTGCTGATCGCCGCGCTGCCCGCCTGGCTGCCGCTGGTCGTCTTCGTTTATGGACTGATACAGGCTGTCGCTATCAGCCACACCCTCGCAACCGAGAATGAGCGGGCTACCCATGAACTGCTCTATCTGGGTTCCGCTGGCCC
Source organism: uncultured Anaerolineaceae bacterium (assembly GCA_964639225.1). Taxonomy (GTDB): domain Bacteria; phylum Chloroflexota; class Anaerolineae; order Aggregatilineales; family Phototrophicaceae; genus CAZXCK01. The sequence goes on from CAZXCK010000050.1 coordinate 9,746, forward strand.
GCTGGGAACCGACTGGACGATCAGCCGATCTATCCTGCACCGGGGCGAGGGCTTCGCCGTGCTGCGTGTGGTGGTGCGTGTAATCCTGCTGCCGGTCTGTCTGCTGCTTGGGGCGCTGGCACTACTGATGCTGTTCAGGGCGAACAGCGGCATGGCGTTGCAGACCATCGTCGAGGCGAGCCTGCTGTTGGCGCTGGTGTATACCGGCTACACGCAGTCTGTGGTCACGAGTGTGCTGGTGGGTATGCTGGTGCCACACTACGTCAGATCGCGGGAGATCGTCGCCATCAGCGCGGCTGGTGTCTACAGCGCACTGCAGGTCGGGTCGTATGCGCTGGCGCTGTTAGTCAGCTTCGATGTGCTGCCGGCGATCCATACCGCGCTGCCTGTTGAGGGCTGGCTGGCCGGGGTCGTGCTGGCGCTCCTGCGCTTTGCGCTCGTCCTGGGCATCCGGGAACTGCTGATCTACATCGTATGGCAGCGCCTGCTTGACCGACTCAACATTGACGACAGCGAGCGCATCCTAACGAACAATCAGCCGCCAAACACAACCTGAACGGTAACAATCTCGTGAGGATTCAGGCGCAGGGTGATGAGGCCGTTGACATCCGGCGACAGCGGGCGCTCGGCTTCCTCGGCCAGCGATACCACTCGCGCCGCGCGCGGGCGTTCGTGTGGCGTCAGCCACACCTCGACCGGCTGCGGGTGCGGATTCCACAGGCGCGCCAGCCAGCCTTTGCCCTGCTGCGGTGGTTTGAGCGCCGTCAGGATGGCCCCCTCGCCGTCGCTGTCGGCCCCGGTGGCGCGGTCGCTGACAACGCTCAGATAGCTGCGCCGGGCCGGAGCCGGGGCATCGGCATAGACATGTACACGCAGCGGCGCGTCGAAGGCCGCCGCCCGCAGTGCCGCCGCTGTATCCGGCACGCTGACCAGGGCGTATTCGCTGGTGAAGGGACGCTGACACTGTGCATCCGGGACACTGAGCGCGGGCGCTGGCTGGCTCTGCCGACCGGGCCGGTCGGGGCGCGCCAGCCAGCCGACCGCGCGCGCCAGCGTGAGGGCCAGCGTCGTCTGGTCGTCCTCCGGCAGCGGCTGGACTTCCGGCAGGCCGCGTGTGAGCAGCGCCATCAGCCGACCGTCTGCGTGAGGCACGGCGGCGAAGCGCTGCATGGTCAGCGGCGGTGTATCAGCATTGACCGGGTGTGAATCGACGGCGAAAGGCGCGCCCACCTGCACCCGACTCACCGGCGCGCCCGTGCGCAGATGCGCCCGCAGCCGGTGATCGTGCGCGGTGTTGTCGAACGTCGTGCGCAGGTACAGGCCCGGCTCGTGATCGTAAAAGGTGGCGGTGGTCGTCAGCTCAATGAGCCGAACGCCGCGCCCCCGGCTGCCATCCGGGCGCAGTTCGGGGGCCACGCGCAGCCGGTGCCGCAGGATCAGCCGTTCGTACAGCGGACAGGACTCGACCTCGACCTCGCCGGCCAGCTTCGCCTGCTCGATCACATCCGGCTGCGGCGCGCAGTAATCGAAGATGTCGCCGGCGTCGCCGCCATCGACGAAACGCAGCACATCGTTGATGTCGTGGCCGCCACCAGACCAGCGCAGCGCGCCATCGACCACGCTCAGACGCTCGTCGCTGACGTTGCGGATGCTGTCGCCGCTGGCCCGGCTGACGGCGCAGCTTGCCGGGGGCGGGGCCGCGTGCAGATGGAGCGTATAGCTGGCATAGCCCACCGCCGGGGCCTGCGCGCAGAAGACCAGCCGCCCGCTTTCGACATTCTCATCCCAGGCGAACAGAACCTCAGCGCCGTCAGGGTCCAGCAGGCGCGCCGGGTGACGGTCCGGCGGCAGCGCCAGCGCCACCTCGACGACCTGCTGCAGCGGCCAGTTGTGACCGTTCCAGGCGACGAGGTGCAGCGTATCGCTGTCCAGGGGGATGGCGGATCGCTGCGGTGTGCCAGGCAGGGAGTCCAGCGCGCGCGCCGCGATCTCGCGGCTGGCGTCTTCGATCTGCTGGCTGCGCAGTTCCGCCGCGCGGCATACCGCATCATCAGCGCCGCCACCCAGTGCCTCGACCGACTGGTTGCGCAGCAGCAGACGCCACGCATGGTCCAGCAGCGCGACGAGATTGCGCGAGTGGGCAGGCTGGCCATGAGTCAGGGCGATAGCCAGCCAGGGTTCGACCTGGTGGACCAGTTCGGCCTGCAGGCGGGCATTGATCTGTTTAAGGTGCAGCCGGGCCGATGCCTGCCCGTTGTGGCTGTGCCCCAATGCCCCCTGATGGACCGGCTGTTCCATACTGACCAGCGCCTTACGCCGTTCGGTCAGGTAGGCAGCCAGATCATCGGTGATGATCTCCAGGCCGGTGCGGGCGGCCAACTGGTCGGCGAAATCGGCGGGCAGGTGGGCGCTGGCGTTGACATCGACCAGCCACAGGATCGGCCCTTCGCCGCGCGCGCGCTGGGACTCAATATCGAGCGCCGCCTGCTCGACGGTGATGGGCGGGCGCGACCAGCCCGCCGAAGCGGGAACAGCGAGCACCTGCACGCGGAAATCGCCGGGCGACTGCCAGTGAACAACATGACCGGGCGCAGCGTCCGCCGCCAGCAGCGCCGTATCGAGTTTGAAGCCGCGCAGAATCTGCGGGAGCTGGGCGGCGTGGCTGCTGCCGATCAGCAGATAAGCCACTGGCAGCAGTGTCAGGCCATAACGCCGGCTGTCGGCGCGGGCCACCAGCAGATTGCGGATAATCGACTCGCCGCTGACCAGCGTATCATCGACCAGCGTATACCAGGGACCGATTCCCAGCCGGCCACCAGCGTTGAAAATCGCCAGCAGGGCCAGCATATCGTCACGGATGGCGGCGACATCTTCCAGCAGGCTGGTATGGCCGCCCAGCAGCAGCTTGCGCACCGGCAGTCCGTCCCCGGCTTTCATGCGGCTGTTGAGATCGTCGAGGGTGTCCAGCAGGGCGGCCCGGCGAACTTCGTGCGGCTGAAAGCTGTCTACACGGCGGTCGAGCACAGCGACGGCGTGAATGGCGGTTTTGACGACCGGCGGCGTCAGCGGTCTTGTCTGTAGATCGCGCGGCTGTTGGGGGTCGGTCATGACGTTATCTCCTGCTGATACGCATAACTCTCATCATAACGCAATCATGGCGATTTGATGTTGGTGTTTTCGGGGTGCAATTGCTGCTGCTGGCAGCCTGTGCTAAGATGTTCACCATAGCGAGGCTTTCGTATCAGGCAGGGGTAAGACCGATGAAACGTCGCGGGCTAATTCCGTTTATCCTGTTGAATATTCTGTTAACGGCTCTGGTCGCCTATGGCATCATCAGCCTGTTTTCTTCCGACGAGGCCAGCGAGCCGCAGGAAAGGCTGGTTACCTTTGAGGTAATCGTCACCGCCACCCCTGACCCGCTGGTGACGCCGAACGTCATCGTCGTCACCGCCACTTCCGACCCCAGCCAGCCAGAACGGGTCGAGATTCCAGAGAGCGCCCGCGATGGCGAGGTCGAGCCGCCGCCAACCTCAGAATCGGATGCGGACAACACCCAGCCCGACGGGGAAGCAGGGGAACAATCCGTCGCTGATGCTGGGGAACAGTCCGCCGACGCCGAGGAACAGACCAACGGCCTGCCAGAGGGCTGTATCGAGCACGTCATCGCCGATGGTGAGTTTCCGTCGCTGATCGCTGAGCGTTACGAGGTGAACGTCTTTACGCTGCTGGCTGTCAACGGGCTGGACGAGGAGACATCCACCCTGCTGCAGATTGGCGATGTGCTGATCGTGCCGCTGGAAGGCTGCCCGGTGGAAGATTTCGTGCAGCAAACGGCTGAGGATAATGACGCGGACGCAACCGGAGATGACGAGTCGCCAGCCGCAACCAGCGAGCCAACACTGAGCGCCGCCCAGCAGTTGGGCCGTACCAACCCGGACGGCCAGCCCATCACCACGCCGGAATCGACGATCCAGCCGACGCCAACCCCCACCCGCACCCTGGCCCCCACAGCAGAAAATGCCCAGGTGGAGATCGTGCAGGTGATCGGCGCGGGGGATATCACCCTCGAAGCGGTTGAGATTCGCAACAACGGCGCGTTGATCGACGTGGGCGGCTGGACCCTGAGCGACGGCGACGGCAACTCGTTCGTTTTTCCGGGCACGCAGCGCCTGTTCAGCGGCGGCGGCGTCACCGTCCACACGCAGCGCGGCGACAACTCGCCCATCGCTTATTACTGGGGCCGCGATGAGGCGGTCTACCAGCCGGGCGATGTCATCACCCTGACCGACCGCGACGGCAACATCCAGGCGTCGCTGCGCCTGCCGGAAACACCATAGCCGGTTTTTTCAGCGCCTGTTCCAGCAACAATATGCAGCCAGTCCGTATCCGTTGGGCTGGCTGTTTTTTTGTGGCGACGGCGTGGCGTTAAAGGTTCTGGACGATGGCGCGCAGTTCACGCGGGCTGACCGGTTTGACCAGCAGCCGGTCGTTAGGGCCAAGCTGAGCTTCCAGCACTTTGGCGACCAGCGTGTTGGCTGTGGATATGATGATCGGCATGTTGTTGAGGTCTGGCCGGGCGCGCAGTTTCTTGTAGATATAATGGCCAGAGACGTGTGGCAGGTTCATATCCAGCACGACAAGATCGGGGGTGTTGTTGTCGAAGTAAGCCAGTGCCTCGTTGCCGTTCAGAATATGATCCGAATCATAACCAGCCATTTCCAGAGTCAGCGTGTAGATGTCGCCGATTTCCGGATTGTCCTCAATGATAAGGGCGCGTTTCTGAGCCATTATGCTCTCCATCAATTCTTAATGCTTTAATTTTTCCTGTTAATATTATAGCTCAATTCTGATTTCGACAAATTCCCGAATCTGGCTGGCAAACACGAAACCTGTCATAATCACGGGTGAAACAGATTAGACGAAAGTGACATGCAACCATGACCCGACGAATCGAACCCGGACCCGGCCAGGAATCGGTGTGGGATTATCCCCGCCCGCCGCGTGTGGAACCGAGCGCCCGCCTGGTGCGTGTGGAATTCAACGGCCACGTCATCGCCGAGACGACGCGCGCCGTCCGCGTGCTGGAGACGAGCCATCCGCCGGTGTATTACATCCCGCCGGAAGATGTCGATATAACCTGCTTCCAGGCCACCAACCGTCGCACCTTCTGCGAGTTCAAGGGCGCGGCGCGTTACTGGACGATCCGCGTGGGCCAGCGCCAGGCCGAAAACGCCGCCTGGAGCTATCCGCAGCCCGAACCCGGCTTTGAAGCCATCCGCGATTATCTGGCGATCTACCCCAGCCGCGTTGATGCGTGTACGGTCGATGGCGAGCGCGTCCAGGCGCAGACCGGCGATTTCTACGGCGGCTGGATCACATCCGATATTGTCGGCCCGTTCAAGGGCGGGCCGGGGACAATCGGCTGGTAGCGCCGCGCTCCGTCAATTTGTACAACTGTACATGGTGACAATGGGGCAGATTTCCCAATTATCTGCCCCGCACCACCGGCTACCCCAGCATCCCCTGCCTGAGAGCTTGCTGAGAAGCCGCTGTTATGCGCGACGATTTTCCACATTTCGACGAACAGCCGATGACTTTTGTCTATTGCTGACAGGTTGGGTGTCGTACAAGATGTCTAAAGCCAGCGCCGATCACTCACAAACAAGCCACATATTGCTCGAAAATGCCACAACAGCATCTCATTTAGCATAAAAACACAAGTCACTTGTGGAAATATGCCGAAGCGCGGCGCGCAAACTTTATCACATCTTGCGGTAAACGCAGGATGCGCTGCGGTTCTACACTTCCTGACAAGTAGTGAATGCCATCATCTGCAAGCATAAGATGCCAGTCACTGCGTTACGGAATGTCGAGGGAGGTTAAGTCCACATGATACGCAGAGGAATGTTCAAAGTCATTGCAGCAGTTGGTATTGCAGCCCTGTTCCTGATGGTGGCCAACCTGGCGGTGTTCGCCCAGGACGAGCCAGCAGAGGAAACGGTGGCGATCACCCTGGAAGGTGTCGAAGCGATGACGGCCAGTGTCGCCTTCAGCGTAGACATGGTCTGGATTCTGATCGCCGGTTTCCTGGTCTTTTCGATGCAGGCCGGTTTCGCCATGCTGGAAGCGGGCATGATCCGCCAGGGTGGCGTGGTCAACTCGCTGGCGGAGAACTTCTTCGACTCCACCGCGACCGCGCTGGTGTTCTTCGCCATCGGCTTCGGCATCGCCTACGGCGACACCATCAGCGGGCTGTTCGGCAGCAGCCTGTTCTTCCTGGGCGGCGCGGCGGGCACAGCCGGTACGCAGGAAGAGGCGCGCCTGTTCCTGGACGCTTTCTACCAGTTCTGTTTCGCGGCGGCGGCGGCGACGATCATCACCGGCGCCATGGCCGAACGCACCAACTTCACCGCCAAAATCATCTACAGTGCCCTGACCGCGCTCATTATCTACCCGGTGGTTGTCCATTGGGTGTGGCAGGGCGAAGGCTGGCTGACCGATCTGGGCTTCGTTGACTTCGCCGGCAGCACGGTTGTGCATCAGGTGGGCGGCGTGCTGGCGCTGGTGGGCGCTTATATGGTGGGTGCGCGTCATGGCGTGGACCCCAAAAATCCGCCGCAGGGTCATAACATGGCGCTGGCCACGCTGGGCACGTTCGTGCTGTGGTTCGGCTGGTACGGCTTCAACGTCGGCTCCACGCTGGATGCTTCCGATCCTGGCCTGATGGGCCTGACCGCCGTCAACACGACGCTGGCGGCAGCGGCGGGCGCGGTGGCCGCCATGACACTGATGTACCTGCGCACCCAGAAATGGGACCTGACCTACATGCTCAACGGTTCGCTGGCGGGCCTGGTGTCGATCACGGCGAGCTGCGCCTTCGTCTCGCCGACCTCGGCGGTGCTGGTGGGCCTGATGGGCGGCGTTATCGTGGTGCTGGCGATTGACGCGGTGCGCCGGGCCGGTATCGACGACGCGGTGGGCGCTTTCGCCGTACACGGCGCGTGCGGTATGTTCGGCTCGCTGAGCATCGGACTGTTCGGCCTGGAAGCGCTGGTGGGCGAGGGTTCCGCCGGTGTCTTCGCTGGTGGCGGCCTGTCTCTGCTGGGTATCCAGGCGGTGGGCGTGGTGGCCGTGCTGGCCTGGACGCTGGTCACCGGCGGCATCATGTTCGGCGCGATGAAGGCGCTGGGCATCCTGCGCATCCCGGAACACGTGCTGATGATCGACGCCCACGAGCACGGCGCGTCGGCCTGGCCGGATGTTCTGCCGCTGCCGGAGACCCCCGGCAACGTGACCGGCGGCGCATCCAAACCGGCTCCGGCCACTGGAGACTAAACACTAACTTTGTGAGCACACCGGCTTTGTTTCGACGGTCGGTTGTATCAGAGGGCGCAAGGGGCTGCGCCCTCTTTATTTTGTCTGGTGGAGGGGGATATACGTGATCTTTCCCCACCAGTCTGATGGTTCGCTGGCAAGGATGATCAATTCCAGTGCATCGACAACCCGACCAACAGGTGTCGCCTTATGAACCAAAAACAGCGCGAGGCACCCGTCGCCAGACTCCGCGCAGAACGTCATTGTTAAAGTTTTCATCAGCGAGGAATTTCATTGTGAATCGTCGTTGTGTTGTGCCCGCAGGCGCGCTACCAGATCGGCCTCTGATAACTGCGGCGGAAAATCCGCCTCGACGGTCTGTTGCATATCATTGGCGGCAGCTTCCACACGCTGGATGTAGGCGTCCACGATTGGACGATGCCGCAGATAATAACCGAGTGCCAGATACACCTGGTCCAGCGTGAGCGTGGGATACATCTGCACGATGTGTTCCGGCGTCTGGCCCTGGTGATAAGCGTAAACAATCAGATCGAGCAGCACGCGCGTATCGCTGACCCGCATTCTGCCCTGCTCATCGGTATAGATGGGAATAATCTCAGTGATGGGTGCGTCCGCCATAGGTAAGCCTCTGCCTGTCGCCATATGTCGCTATTGTAGCACGGATAAATGCCCCATCCGAACACCGCCACCGGGAACGAATGCAATCTCAGGGAAAACAGATGACCGTCTAATGCCAAAATGGTATCATAGAGGCAACCGTCGAACGTGTTTCGCCGTAAAGCCCTGTAAACGTATATGTTGGCATAGCCGGAGTACTCATGTTGCCGCCCACGCCCCAACTCACTGTCATGCTGGACCGCGACGGCGAAGAGCCGATCTACCGCCAGCTTATCCGCGCTATTCGCATGCAGATCGAGAGCGGCACGCTGCCCGCCGGGACGCGCCTGCCGGCCAGCCGCGATCTGGCGCGCCAGTTAAACATCAGCCGTATCAGCGTAGTCAACGCCTATGCCGAACTGCGCTCCGAGGGTTTCCTGAGCGCTCATGCCGGGCGCGGCACGTTCGTCGCCCGTGATGGCAGTTCCAACCCGTCGGAGAAAGCTGCGCCGCCGGTTTCCAGCAGCGGCGGCGGCGATGGCTCGTCGCCGGACCGGTCCATCCGCGATATGATGCGGCTGGCGCGCAAACCGGGCGTGACCAGCTTCAGCAACGGCTCGCCGCCGTCGGAGTTTTTCCCGATCCATCATCTGCGCGACGCTATCAACACGGTCATCGACCGCGATGGTCAGAGCGCCCTCAACTATGAAGTCCCGGAAGGCTACGGGCCGCTGCGCGCCGCCATCCGCGATTATGTCAGCGCGCTGGGGATTCAGTGCCGGCCCGCCGATGTGCTGGTCACCGGTGGCACGCAGCAGGCGCTCGACCTCGTGATCCAGGCGCTGCTGTCTGAAGGGGATACGCTCGTCACCGAGAACCCGACCTACATCGGCATGATCGACATCGCCCGCACCCGCCGCGTGCAGATTCACGGCATCGCCACCGACGAGGAAGGCATCCGCCTGGACCGGCTGGAAAACTATCTCATCGACAACCAGCCCCGGCTGATCTACGTGATGCCGACCTTCCAGAACCCCAGCGGTCACGAGATGCCGCTGCACCGCCGCCGCCAGTTGATCAGCCTGGCCAACGATTACGGCGTGCCCATCCTGGAAGATGCGGTATACCACGAATTTCGCTTTGAAGGCGAGGCGCTGCCGCCGCTCAAGGCGCTGGACGACACGGGCATCGTTATTCATGCCAGCGGCTTCACCAAGATGCTGCTGCCAGGGATTCGCATCGGCTATCTCATTACCAATGGCGGCCAGTACCAGCGGCTGGTGCGCGTCAAACAGGCGGCGGATATCTCCACGCCGGGCCTTAACCAGCGCGCCATTCATCTGATGCTGTCGCGGGGCGTGCTGGCTGGTCAGTTGGAGCGCAACAACCGCGAGTTGCTGCGCCGCCGCGACGCGGCCCTGGTCGCCGCCGAGCAGCATCTGCCGCCGGGGACGCGCTGGCGCGTGCCGCAGGGCGGGCTGTTCCTGTGGGCAGAACTGCCCCATACCGGCCCATCCGCCGCCGAGCTGTACGTCAGCGCCATTCAGCAGGGGGTAGCCTACGCCATCGGTAACGTCTTTTACACCGACGGCGGTGGCAGCCACCGGATTCGCCTGAACTTCGGCGCTCACCCACCCGCCGACATCGAAGAGGGTTTCCGTCGCCTGGGCCGGGCCTGGCGCGAACTGGCCTGCGACTATGCCGAGATGGACAAATCGCCATTGTTATAGAACTGGCCGTTTTGTAAGATGAGTGCGGTATATCCCGGTCTGGACAACTGACCGGGAACCGCTCCGCTCTGATATACAGGATACATCATCCATGCGCATCGTTTATGTCGAAGACAACCGGCCCAACCAGTCGCTGATTGAGCGTATTGTACGGACCGGCCATCATCAGATCTTTCCATACTCCACCGCCGAGGACGCGCTGCACAACCTCAACCACGACCAGCCCGATATGCTGTTGGTGGATGTGGAGTTAGCCGGTCCGATGAACGGCCTGGATATGGTGCGGCATCTGCGTGCCAACGGTTATCACCAGTTGATCGTCGCCATTACCGCCGTCGCCACCGAGCAGGAATGTATGGACGCCGGCTGCGACGCCTATTTTGTGAAGCCGGTACCGGTCGGCAGCCTGTGGGAACTCATCGAGCAGTACTCGACGACGATGTAAACCGGCTCCGGTCCGGTGCCCGGCTTTGATTGGGCAAATCCATTGAATTTTGTGTCTCGCTGTTTCTATCTGCTGCTGGTGCTGATGGCGTTTGCGGTGCGTATCTACGCCCTGGACGCCGTGCCGCTGCGTGGTGACGAAGCCTACAGCGTCCAGCACTGGACCGCGACACCACTCACCGAACCCTGGCAGCAGCTCATCCGCGAGGAACCGGCCCCGCTTGGGGCCTTTACCCTGTATTGGGGCTGGGTAGGGGCCGCCGGACGCACCGAGTTCGCGGTGCGCTATCTGTCCGTGCTGGGGAACGTGGCCGGGCTGGCGGTGGCGCTGGCGCTGGCGAAGCGTCTGCTGGGGGACTGGCGACTGGCCCTGCTGGCCGGGGCGCTGTGGGCGGTGCATCCGCTGCTGATCTGGCATGCGCAGGACGCGCGCGTGTACGGCGTCCTCAGCCTGCTGACTCCGTTAAGCTTCTACTGGCTGCTGCGCGCCCTGGATGGACGGCGCGGCGGCCTGCGACCCTGGCGACCGTACATCCTCGCGCAGACGGCGGCCCTCTACCTCTACTACCTGGAGCCGTTCTGGATGGTGGCGCAGGCGCTGTTTGTGCTGCTGTGCTACCCGGACCAACTGCGGCGCGCCATCCGCGCCTGGGCGATGGTCGTCCTGCTGTCGATTCCGGTGCTGGTGCAGCTCATGCTGGTGATGACGGTCGGCAGCTACGAAGGCAACGCCGAACCAGCCAGCCTGGACCTGCTCTTCTCTCACTTTATGCCGACGCTGCTCTTCGGCGACAACACGGTGCCGGTATGGCTGGGCCTGCTGACCGCCATCGCGCTGCTGGCGGGCTTCGCCGGGCTGGCGCGGCACAGCCGACGGGCGGGGACACTGCTGCTGCTGTGGTTCGTCGTGCCGCTGCTGCTGCTGGTAATCGCGTCGTTCGTGTCGGATTTCTTCCGCCCGCGCTATGTGCTGATGGTCGTCCCGGCGCTGGTGATTGGTCTGGTGGGCATGGCTGCCGCCGCTGCGCCGCCGCGCCGGTCGGTGTGGGCGGCTGCGGCGCTGGTGATCGTCATCGGCGGTGTGTCGCTGACACAGGTGTGGGATTACTTCCAGCACGACCCACCCAAAGCGGCGGACTGGCCGGGGCGCGTCGAGTATCTCCAGCGGCGCATGTCGCCCGCCGATGTGCTCATCACCGGCCAGCCGGACCCCGCCGCCGAATATTATTTCAGCGGGCCGGGCGCGTTGTTCATCATTCCACTGGACGACGACGCCGAGCGCCTTGAAAGCGATTTAGACCGCCTGCTGGAACGTCACGACTCACTCTATCTGCTGTCGGACCCGCGCACCGTCCCCGCCGAGGACTATCTGGCGCAGCAGGCGCAGGCCATCCCCGGCGATACGCTGCCCGGCCTCAGCCAGTACCGGCGCTGGCGCGTACACCCGCGTGAGATCGCCCAGCCGCTGCATGTCGCCTTCGGCGATGTGGCCGTGCTGCGCGGTTATGCCCTGCTGGGAACCGAGTCGCTGCTGCTGTACTGGGAAGCCGGGCGCGTAACCGGCAGCGATTACAGCGTGCTGCTGCACATCGAGCGCGCTGGCGAAGTGGCGCCGCCGGTGGCCGTCCTCGATCACGGCGTCGCCGGTGCGGTCGTCTCCACACGGACGTGGACGCCGGGCACCATCTACCGCGACCCGGTTGCCCTGCCGCCCGATCTGCCGCCGGGCGAGTATGTCATCTACACCGGCCTTTACGACACAGCCAGCGGCGAGGCGGTAGGCGAGGCGCGTTACCGGCTGGCGACGTTCACCGTCCCCGGTGCGGATTAACAGCCAAACGGCTGGCTGATGTTGGGGTCCGTGCCGACATCGTACAGGTCGTAGCGCAGCACCAACTGGCCGCTGACCGGCGGTGTGTCCTCGAACAGAGTCAGCGCCACATTTTCCACATCCAGATTGACGTAAAAACGGACGACGGCGTCATGCTGCGGCGCGACCCACAGCTCGCCAGTCATGGCGGTGATGCGCCCGTTGTCGCCCAGGCGCACCTGCGGCAGCAGCAGATCGTCCACCGTGAACTCGTAGCGCCAGACGGCCTCGCCGTTGATGGTGGCGCGCACGCCGGACGGCACGGCCACCCGCACACCGCCGATCAGATCGCCAGCACGCAGATCAGCGGCGGTGGTCTCGTCGGCGTCGGCCTGGCGGCACAGGTTGTCGCGCACCAGGTAGGTATCTTCGCCCAGGCGCACCCCTTCCAGCATGGTGACAGCCTCGCCTTCCACCAGATCGCCGCCGCTTTCCAGCACCACCCGCCGCTGATTGCCAAGCTGGCGATACCAGACCGACGCGCGTGTGAAGGCTTCGGCCCGGCGCGAAGTCTGGGCGAAGACACCGTCGAATTGCAGCAGCACCTCGTAGTGCCACGCGGCCAGCAGCGGCAGATTGGCGTCAACCTGCGGGAAGGCGACCGACTCGCGGAAGCCCTCCGGCGGCGCGTTCTGCGTTAGCATCTCAGCAGTCGCCAGCGCATCCACCGACGGCACGCGCGTAGATAAATCCTGCGGCGTGCGCCCGCGTTCCTGGCAGGCGGCCAGGGTCAGCATCACGAGCAGCAGCCACATCAACCGGGATAATTTCACCAGCGATTACCTCTCATCTATCGTACAGCCTGCATTGTAGTCGATGCGGGGCACGCTGCAAAGCCA
>CAZXCK010000050.1:22660-27144 GCA_964639225.1 uncultured Anaerolineaceae bacterium
GCAGCTATCGCTGACGCTTGTAATCGTGCAGCAGTTGATCCATGCTGATGGAGTCTTCGTTGTCCATCGCTTCGATGCGGGCACGCAGCTCGTCGATTTCGTCATCGCTCAGGTTATCCAGCAGATCATCGACACGGCGCGGCTGACCCCGTTTGAGCTTGCCGGTGTGAACCTGCGCGCTCCGCGCCGTATTCTCGCCCAGGTTCGCGCCCCAGATGAAGCGCGTCGCTGCCGCCGCGCCGACCGCCGCCGTAATCAGCACCGGCGTGAACTCCACCCGGCCCATGTCCATCGCCGCTACCATAATAATCATCAGCAGCGCCCAGATGGCCACCGTCACCACCATGCGTTCCCGAATGTACATCGTCTCTTCCCCCTCTGTGATGCGCCCCTGCGTCAACGAAACCCAATGACAGGGGCGGCTGGCGAACCGCCCAGAAGCCAACCGGCTTTACTCATCTTTACGCAGCGCGCCGGCCTCAGGTTGTACGCCCCGCGCCCATCAGAATCTCATAGAAAATTCGTTTTTCTTTCCTTTTATTCGCAGACAAGAACGTTTATGATGAAAGAGCGAACACGCAACAGGAGAAGTCCATGCGCGTTAAAGTCGGGCTGGCGCAGATTTACCCCCAGGTGGGGGATGTGCAGGGCAACCTGCGCAAACATCTTGAATACGTCGAGCGCGCCGCACAGGACGGGGTGGACCTGCTGGTTTTCCCGGAACTGTCGCTGACCGGCTACCAGGTGATGGACCTCGTTTCCGAGGTCGCCATCGGCACCGACGCGCGCGACCCGGTGTTCGCGCAGATGCTCCAGGCCAGCCACCAACTGGACCTGGTGTTCGGTTTCGTGCAGCGCGATGTGCGCAACCGCTTCTTCATCGCGGCGGCCTACCTCAGCGGCGGCGAATGCCTGCATGTGCATCACAAGGTGTATCTGCCCACCTACACGATGTTCGACGAGAGTCGGTACTTCGACCAGGGCGAGGCGGTGCGCGCCTTCGACACCCGCTTCGGGCGGGTGGGCATGCTCATCTGCGAGGACTTCTGGCACATCTCGCCGCCCTATCTGCTGTGGATCGACGGCGCGGATATGCTTCTGATGCAGAGTGCGAGTCCGGCGCGTGGCCTGGACGGCGGCGACCGTCTGGCTGGTACGCGCTGGGTGGAACTGGTCAACCAGGCTTACGGCAGTATGTTCACCAATTACGTGATCCACTGCAACCGGGTTGGCTATGAGGACGGCAAAAACTTCTGGGGTGGCTCGTCGGTGGTGAACCCTGACGGCGAGTTCCTGACCAGTGGCCTCTACTTCGACGAGGCGCTCATCACCCAGGAGATTGATTTGAACCAGGTGCATCGCACGCGCAGCCGGCTGCCGCTGCTGCGCGACGAGCGACCACATCTCATTGAGCGCGAACTGACGCGCATTCTAAGTCAGCAGGACAGAGATTGAGAACATGACCAGCATGGCGATCAAACACGACATCGGCAGACTGTACGGCGAGTGCATCCTCTACTGGATGCTGGAATACGCGCCGGACGGACGCGAAATCGACGACCACGAAATGCAGGAGGGCAGCGGACTGCCCGACCTGGAGTTCAGCATTGGTCTGAACTGGCTGGTCAACCAGAATCTGCTGCAGCGCCACGAAGAGCAGTTGCACTGAATCTGTATCCAGGCGGCACGGCAGCGCGAACGACTCGCAGTCGTTGAGCCGCTGCCGTGCCGTGTCTTTTTTACCGGCAGCAAGCGAGAACCACCCAAGAAACGTTATGGATCACAAAGCCACACTCGCCAGCACCAAAGCCGGACGGCGCTTTATGGGGTTTATGGCCGTTGTCAACAGCGGCGACGCCGACCGTATCCGTGACGCCGTTCACACCAGCATCAGCGAAGAAGCCCTCAACGCGCACGGCCCGGAGATATGGACCGCGCAGTTGCAGTACATCCACGCCATGAGTGGCGGCCTGCGCGTGGTGCAGGTCGTCGCCAGCGAGGAGCTGCGCGTCGTCGTCATGATGCAGGCCCACAAAAATCAACGCCTGCACATCATCGACCTGGCCGTCGAAGAAGAATATCCGTATCGTATCGCGCGTTTTATCCAGCGCCTGGCCCAGCCCGGCGGCGAGGGGTAGCAAACGCGCTCACCCGTCCGCGTTGGTTCGACTCGAAAGCGCAAACCGCATGACCACACCCCCCAACATGCTGCACCGGCTGGACATCAACACCGAACTCGCCCGCAGGATGATTACCGGCTTTATCCGCGACCAGATCGACAAGACCGGCGTAAAGGGCGCGGTGATTGGCCTGTCGGGTGGCATCGACTCGGCGCTGTCGGCTTATCTTTCCGCCGAGGCGCTGGGAGCCGAAAACGTGCTGGCGGTGCGCATGCCCTACCGCACGTCATCTGAGGCCAGCCTGACCGACGCCGACGCCATCATCGAAGACCTGGGCCTGCCCAGCCTGACCGTGCCCATCAGCGGCATGGTCGACTCGCTCATCGAGCAGTTCCCGGACATGAACGCGCTGCGCCGGGGCAACATTATGGCGCGGGCGCGGATGATCGTGCTGTATGACCAGTCGGCGGCGCGCGGTCTGCTGCCGATGGGCACCAGCAACAAGACCGAATTTCTGCTGGGCTATTCGACCATCTACGGTGACAGCGGCGTGGCCATGCACCCCATCGCCGACCTGTACAAATATCAGGTGCGCCAGCTTTCGCGCGCGCTGGGCGTGCCGCTGCCGGTCATCGACAAGCCGCCGTCCGCCGACCTGTGGGAAGGCCAGACGGACGAGGACGAACTCGGTTTTACTTATGACGACGTGGATCAGGTGTTGTATCTGCTGGTAGACGAACGTTACAGCGTGGCCGAGGTCATCGCCGAGGGCTTCGACGAAGCGTTTGTGCGCGATGTATGGCGGCGCGTGAAGGCCAATCACTTCAAGCGAACCATGCCCAACGTCGCCAAACTGAGCCAGCGCACCATCGGCCACGATTTTCTCTATCTGCGCGATTGGGTGGGGCGCTGACGTCCCACGCCGTATCAGTATCGGAGGCAGTCACATGACTCACAACAATCAGTCGCTCACCCTGGCCGAAGCGACCTATCACTACCTGGGACTGCACAAAAAACGTGCGCGCCAGGCCGATTATGCCGCCGCCGAGCAGTATTTTCAGCGCGCCCTGCAGCGCGTCAGCAAACCCGACGAAATCCGCGCTGCCCTGGCGCTGGATACGCATCGCAATCTGCCGGTGCAGCTTAAAAGCCCGGCCTACGAACGTCTGCTGGCGATCAGCGGGCGCACGGTGGCGCTGCTGCGCGAATACTCCCAGGAGATGTACGACTACGGCCCGGAGTGGACCCACTACGCCGATATGCTGTGGGACGAGGCTAACGCGCTCGAAGCCGAGCAGGAGGGGTAAACGAACAGAGCGATACCGTCAATCGGTTTAGCCAGATGTCTGCTTAGATGAACTGGGGTGTACAGACAGCTCTGCCCCAGGCACAGGCAGAAAAATAGCTGCATTTTGACTTGTCACGCGCCAGTGGTGATAGAGGTCACATGAATATCCCATTCCTGATACTGAGTCCGCTGCTGGCACTCAGCTTTGCTTTGTTAGCCACAGCCGGCTTTCGTCTGAAAGTGTTCACAGCAGCTATTCTGGCGGTCTTCATAATGGCTTACGGTCAGATTTTGTTGACCAGCCGCATTACCTCAGCCTTCTACCTTTTGAGCAGCCATTCAACATGGTTAATTGTACAGACTCTACTGACCGGAGCAGCATTGTTTGTATGGTGGCTGCAAGGAAAGCCATATTCACCTTTTCTTGATCTTACAAGACTTAATCGCGCACACGTCATAAACACGGTCCGTTGTTATCCCTATTTGTGGATTTTGGGCATCGGAGTCTTAAGTGTTTACATTATCGGTGCAGGCATAATCCTGTATGTTCCACCGAATAACTGGGATGGTATGATTTATCGCTTGCCACGTGCGGTGTACTGGCTCCAGTTTGATACATTTATGCCCTGGGATGAGCGTAATATACGCCTGGTCAGCTTTCCGCAGAATGCGGAAATTGGCTTACTTTGGACCCTCTTAATGCGAGGGACGAGTCAACTCGCTGGATTTATACAGTGGGGATCGGCACTTATTGGCGCTGTCACTGTGTATGCGATGGCACAGTTGCTGGAGTTCTCCAAGCCGCGTAGTGTCTTTGCGGCATTGATCTGGCTGACGCTACCCCAAATCCTGCTACAGTCGACAACAATCCAGAACGATATCGTCGTCAGCGTCTTTTTTACCATAGCGCTATACTTCTTATACTTTTCCCTCAGATTTCGTCAGTATAACACCCTGCTGTTATCTGGTCTGGCATTGGGCCTGGCAATTGGCACAAAGTCCACAGTCTTTTTTGCGTTACCAGGTTTAGCCGTCGTCGCGCTTTTGTTGTTCCTGCAACAACCAGAAACGCGACT
>CAZXCK010000051.1:0-27109 GCA_964639225.1 uncultured Anaerolineaceae bacterium
CAGTACTACTACGTGCTGGTCATCATGCCGCTGTACGAGTTTCTGCCGGTGATTGGCGGTTTCCTGGCGATGATCGCCGGATCGGTGGCGTTCTGGCGTCGTCGCCGCACCTACGAAGAGTCGCGGCTGGCGCTGGCCGCCGTCGAGGATGAGGCGACCGCTGCTGGCGATGTCGAAAGCGACGATACTCCGCTGGAAACTGTGCCGGACGACGATCCGCCCGGATCAGCGCCAGATGACAGTCGGTGGCGTTTGACCGAGGTGCCGTTCCTGTGGCTGATCGCCTGGCTGGGGGTGCTGAACCTGATCGGTTACACGCTGGCTGGTGAAAAGATGCCCTGGCTGGGCACGCATCTGACGTTACCGCTGATTCTGCTTTCCGGCTGGTACTTTGGGCGCACCATTGAGCGCGCATCGTGGTCGCGGCTGCGTGAGGGTGGCTGGCTGTATCTGCTGCTGGTGCCGCTGCTGATCGTCGCGCTGGGTCGTTTGCTGCTGCCGCTGCTGACCGGGCAGGGGCCGTTCCAGGGGACGGTACAGGGCCAGCTCGAATGGACGTATGACTGGCTGGCGATGGCCGTTGTCGGTGGTGGTGTGGGCTATATCGTGTATCGAATGGCGGCGCGCACCGGCTGGCCGTTGGTCCGGCAGATGACGGCGCTGGTGGTTTTCGTGCTGCTGGGGGCGTTCACGTTCCGTTCGGCGTGGATGTCGTCGTACATCAACTACGATCTGGCGACGGAGTTCCTCGTGTATGCGCATGGCGGGCCAGGCAACAAGGACGTCACCGACGACCTGCGCGACCTGAGTATTCGCCTGACGGGTGATATGAGCGTGCGCGTGTTTTACGATAACAAGTTCTCCTGGCCGGGTAGCTGGTACCTGCGTGACTTCACCAACGCGACGTTTATCGGTTCGAGTCCGCCATCGGTGCAGCAGGTCGATGAGGCGGTGGCGTTTATCGTGGGGGCGGAGAGCCGTCCGCGTGTGGAGCCGCTGCTGGAAGATCGGTTCCAGCGCTTCGACAGCGTGCGTATGTGGTGGCCGATGCAGGACTACTTCGGCCTGACGGCGGAGCGTGTCAACAATCTGTTCAGCCACACCGATCAGCAGGCTGCCGCGACACGCCAGGGCATTCTCGACATCTGGTGGGCGCGCGACTACAGCGAATACGAACGCGCTATGAATCTGGACGCGAGTGATGGCGCGCAGCGTTCCTATAGTCTGGCGAACTGGCCAGTGCGGGAGACACTGCACTTCTATGTGCGGCGCGACATCGCCGCGCAGGTGTGGCCGTATGGCATCGGTGGTGGCGAGGTGCTCAATCCGTTCACCGAGGTCGATGAGAATCTGTGTACTGCGAACTGGCAACCAGTCCAGGCCAGTCTGGTGATTGATGGCAGCGTGCAGCCGTTGATTCGTCCGCTGGGCCTGAGCGTCAGCCCGGATGGTGAGCTGTTCGTGGCTGATGAAGGCGGGCATCGCGTCAGCATCTTCGATGCGGATACGGGCGCTTTTCTCAATTCGTTTGGCCAGCAGGGCGGGCGGGAGAGCGAAGGCGCGTTCTTCGAGCGTCCGCACAGTGTCGCGCTGGCCGACGACGGCGATATCTACGTCGTGGATACGTGGAACTATCTGGTGCGGTCGTTTACACCAAACTTCAGCCCGATCACCAGTTGGGGCCAGCCACTGACACGCGGCTTTGAGGCGCTCCAGGCCCCCGAGGATGGCTTCTGGGGGCCGCGTGATATCGTCGTCGATCAGTTAGGGCGGGTGTACGTGGCCGATACCGGCAACAAGCGTGTGCGCGTTTACGACAGCGACGGCAGCTATCTGCGCGATATCGGCACTGGCGGTTCCGGCGATGGCCAGCTTAACGAACCGGCGGGCCTGGCGATCGACCCGTCCGGGGTGCTGTTCGTCGCCGATACCTGGAACCGGCGTGTGGCCGCTTTCGGACTGGATGGCGACTTCCTGTTCAACTTCAGCGTGCGCGCCTGGTACGAGGAACTGGGCAACCGGCCTTACCTGGCGGTGGATGCGGAGCGCAACCTGCTTTACGTCACCGACCCGGACGCCGGGCGCGTGCTGGTCTACGATACATCCGGTAACTGTGTGGGGTCGTTTGGCCAGTTCAACGACACCAGCCCAGGGCCGGACCAGTTTACGCTGGTGGGCGGTATCGCGGTTGATGGGCAGGGGCGGGTGTTTGTTTCCGATCTGGGCAGCGGGCGCGTGCTGCGCTTCGAGCCGTTCAGCGTGCCGGAGATGGCGCCGGGTGGTGACGCGCCCCCGGTCGATGGGGTGGAACCGGATGATCTGGAACCGGAACTGACTCCTGATCTGATGCCGGACCAGGACACCGAAACTGAATCTGAAGAAGAGGATTCCACCGGCTGACAGCGGTGCGGCGAAGGAGGCCAGTATGAATGACGAATCGTTCGAAGAACGGGTCAGGCATCATCTGTGGCTGTACACCGAGCCGGATTTCGCCGCTAAAGAGGCCGCGTTGAACTTCTTCAGGGCAAACGCTCATCAGGTGGTACCAGTCCTGGTGAGGTTGGCTGACAAAGGGGATCGGGTGGCGGGTGAAATGCTGACGGTCGCGCGCGCCGCCGCCGGTGAATAGCCGTCCGTCACGGGGAAAATGCGTGTAAAGCATTCTTGACAGTGCTTTGACGATCGTGCTACAATCCAGGCTGTAATATGTCGTCCGGGAAAAGTGGGTAAACCCCACTTTTCTGTTTTCAGGGGGCGAATTGGACCGAATAATTTGATAGTAGCCATCTAAAGCAGTATTATTATAGTTGACGATGGTTGTGTCAGGCCACGCAAGTATCCCCTGAGTTCCTGGGAGTGAGATAAGCAAGTTCCAATGAAGAACGAGTTCGAAGTAGCCTTTAACGAGATCGCAGAGCTGCGAGCGCTGCCGACGGAGGTTGTGCTGGAGGCGCTCAGCACGGCACTGGTATCGGCTTACCGGCGCGACGCTAATGCCAGCGCCGCCCAGCGCGTTGAGGCCAGCGTGGACCCGTCTACCGGGCGGGCGCGTATTATGGTCGAAAAAGAAGTTGTCGAGGACGTTATCGAGCCGAAGACAGAGGTCGACCTGGAGACGGCCCGCTACTATCATCCGGAGTGCGAACTCGGCGATACGGTGATGGTCCAGGTAGAGGGGACAACCAAGAAATTCGGGCGCATCGCCGCGCAGACGGCCAAGCAGGTTATCCTGCAAAAAATCCGTGAGGCGGAGCGCAAAGCCCTTTATGAAGAGTACATCGAAAAAGAGGGCGATATCATCAACGGCGTGGTGCAGAGCACCAGCAGCGGCTCGGTGACGTTGAGCCTGGGCCGGGCCGAAGCGACCATGCCGCGCTCGCAGCAGATTCCAACCGAGCGTTATAAGCCGCACGACAAAGTGCGCTGCTATGTGCTGGAAGTCAAAGAGAGCAATCGCGGGCCGCAGATCATCGTCAGCCGCAGCCATCGCAATATGCTGCGTCGCCTGCTGGAATTCGAAGTGCCGGAGATTTACAACGGCCAGATCGAGATCAAGAACATCGCGCGCGAGGCGGGGCACCGCTCTAAAGTGGCGGTCGTCGCGCTGCAAGAGGGTATCGACCCGGTGGGCGCGTGTGTGGGTATGCGTGGTATGCGCATCCAGAACATCGTCAAGGAACTTCACGACGAAAAGATCGATGTGATCGAGTGGAATCCGCGCCAGGAGCTGTTCATCGAGAAGGCACTGAGTCCGGCGCGAGTGACGGGCGTTTACCTGGACGATGATCCAGACGCGGGGCGCACGGCGGTTGTGATCGTGCCGGACGATCAACTCTCGCTGGCGATTGGCCGCGAGGGGCAAAACGCCCGGCTGGCGGCCAAGCTCACTGGCTGGCGCATCGACATCAAGAGTGTGACCGAGGCCGTGACCAGCGCGCTGGACAACATCGACCATCCGCCGCTGCTTGACCTGACGATCAGCCACCCCGATCTGCTGGCCGAGGTGGGGCAGATCATGGAGAAGAAGGCGGCCAACCGGGCCATCATGCCGGAGGATTACCGCCTGCTCAACCAGTTCGCCGACCTGGCCGAGCGCCGTCTGCAGGCTGTGCGCGAGAAAGCACGTCAGGCGCGCCTGGCGGAGATCAACGCGGTCAAAGCCACATTGCCGCAGTTCGCCTTTACTGTACCGGTGCAGGACCTGGACCTGCCGGACCATATGATTGAATCGCTCCAGCCGCTGGAAAATGCCGGCGAGATTATGCTGCGCTTCCTGATCGACGAAGGGCGACTACGCCGTCTGCTGGGTGGCAATAACACCGACGACGCTCTGCAGCAGCTCCAGGCCGCGCTGGATAAGCTGGTGATACCAGAGGATGTCGCGCCCACGACTGATGACGATGTGGAGGCCGATGAAGGCGATCAGGAAGACGTCGCTGTTGATGAAGCGGAAGTCATGGCCGACGCACCGGTGATGAGCGAATCGCAGTCTGCTGTGGCTGAGCCGGACGTCGATTTTGAAGCGGATGTTGAATCTTACCTGACGGAAGACGACCTGATCGAAGGGGTCGAGGGATCGGGTGAGAAAGGCAAGGGTAAGCGGAAGAAAGAACGCCAGAAACGTCGCCAACTGGTTTTCGATGAGGAATCCGGTCAGACGGTCGCCAAACGGCGGCGCAAGGGCGGGCGCAAGCGCGATGATTGGGGTGACCAGTTCTAATCTGAGTGGTTTATGCTGAAGGTAAATCGCAACGTCAGGGACAGTTCGCTGAACACGGGAGCCGCGCAGGTGAGCCACAGGCAGTCGCTCATGTACAACGACTCGCAGCAAGACAAAGACGGCAACTTCGACGATGATGTGCGTATCGACTGGGAGCGCAAACGCAAGCGGCGGCGCGAACGAGAGAGTGTCCCAGAAGATGTGACGGTGACTGAGGATGAGATTGACGAGGTGCTGCAGCCATCCAAGGCGCAGCCTTCGTCAGGCGTTGGACGCAAGAAGAAGCGTCAGTTGGTCTATGACGAGGAGACTGATCGCATCGTGGTGAGACGCAAGCGCAAGCGCCAGCGTGATTTCTACGATGATGAATGGTAAGCAGGCATGGAACCGAAGCAGCCATCACCCCGTTTGAAGCACATCCCCATCCGAACATGTGTGGTATGTGGGGAAAAGGGTAATAAGCGCAGCTTGACTCGATTGGTACGGACCGAGTCTGGTGTGCTGGTGGACCCTGGTGGTAAAATAGATGGGCGTGGCGCATATTTATGTGACAAGAGAAGTTGCTGGGAACGTGCGGTGAATACCAACCTACTAAACAAGCCGTTACGAACCATCATAACGGCAGAAGACCGTGAACGCCTGCAACAGGCGATGCCCTGAGCCATCATGAACACGCAAATCAGGCTGGCCGGGCACAATTTGCTAAGTACAGTATCATATCCTGCGAGCGGTGAGGGCTGTGTGATGTAGCGCACTAACGCGATCTACTTCCTGCACCATCGCTCTGTATACCATGTGGAGGTCTAGATGGCACAGGAAAAACAGGTCGTACTGGTTCCCGATTATCTGACTGTGCGCGATTTAGCGCAGTTAATCGATGCCAGTCCAATCGAAGTCATGAAAAAGCTGATCGCCAACGGCATTATGGCGTCAATTAACCAGCAGATCGACTTCGACACCGCAGCAATTGTTGTAGAAGAGATGGGCTTTGAGGCGCAGTCTGCCAGCGCTATTCAGGCCGCTGAAGAAGCCGCCGAGCGCGCTGCATCCAGCACGCAGACGTGGCGCCAGATTTACGCGGGCGAAAAGGCGGAAGACCTGGTTGCCCGTCCCCCCATTATCACCATCCTGGGCCATGTCGATCACGGCAAGACCACGCTGCTGGACACCATTCGCCAGACAAAAGTCGTCGAAGGTGAGGCGGGTGGTATTACGCAGCACATCGGTGCCTATCAGGTGGTGCATGATGGCCGGCTGATCACGTTTCTGGATACGCCCGGTCATGAGGCGTTTACGGCGATGCGGGCGCGTGGTGCCCAGGGTGCCGATATCGCTGTGCTGGTGGTCGCCGCCGACGACGGCGTGATGCCCACCACGCGCGAGGCGCTCAACCATGCGCGCGCGGCCAACGTCCCGATCGTGGTCGCCATCACCAAAGTTGACAAGCGCAATGCCAATATCGAGCGCGTCAAGCAGGGACTGGCCGAGCTGGACCTGGTCCCCGATGACTGGGACGGCGATACGCTCATGGTCCCGGTGGACTCGCTTAAGGGTGTTGGGATTGAGGATCTGCTGGAAGCCGTGCTGCTGGTGGCCGATGACAAGTCGATTGTCGCCAACCCGAAAGCGACGGGGGCGGGCGTGGTCGTCGAGGCGCAGGTCGATCACAGCCGGGGAACGGTGGCCACGCTGCTGGTGCTCAACGGCACGCTCAAACGCAGTGATACCATCATGACCAGTATGGCGTATGGCCGCATTAAGGCCATGTTCGACCAGACTGGCCAGCCGGTCAACGAGGCTGGACCGTCGATGCCGGTGGCGGTGCTGGGTCTCAACCATCCGCCGCAGCCAGGCGAGCAGTTCGAAGTTGTGAAGAACGATAAAGTGGCCCGTGCGCTGATCGAAGAACGTGCCGACCAGCGCGCTGGCGAGGTGGCAGCTAAACCGGCATTCACGCTGGAAGATATGTTCCGCCAGTTTACCGAGGGCGACACCAAGCAGCTTAACCTGGTGGTGAAAGCCGAC
Organism: uncultured Anaerolineaceae bacterium; assembly: GCA_964639225.1. GTDB lineage: Bacteria > Chloroflexota > Anaerolineae > Aggregatilineales > Phototrophicaceae > CAZXCK01. Next base: position 6,746 of record CAZXCK010000051.1, read on the forward strand.
GTACAGGGTTCGCTGGAGCCGATTATCAACTCGCTCAACAACCTGTCGGAGACAAACAAAGAGGGCATCGGTGTCAATATCCTGTCGTCGGATGTGGGTAACGTCACCGAGAACGACATCATGCTGGCCAGCGCATCATCGGCGGTGGTGCTGGCGTTCAACGTGAATATCGACTCCGCCGCGCGCCGCGCCGCCGAGACACATCGCGTGGACGTGCGCTGGTACAACATCATCTACAAGATGCTGGAAGATATCGAACTGGCGCTGCACGGCCTGCTGGAACCGGAATACGCCCCGCGTGTTATCGGCACGGCTGAGGTGCGCAAGGTGTTCAAAATCTCACGCCTGGGTGCGATAGCGGGCTGCTATGTGCGTGAAGGCGAGATTCGCCGCAACGCGCGCGCCCGTGTGAAACGTGGCGATCAACTGCTCATCAAAGAGACGACCGTCAGCTCGCTGAAGCGAATCAACGAGGACGTGCGCGAGGTGCGCTCTGGCTTCGAGTGTGGCGTGGGGCTGGATGGCTTCAATGATTTTGAAGAGGGCGACCTGATCGAGTTCTTCATCATGGAGCGCATCAACTAACTCATGACGCCGACGCCGGCTATTGTGAGTTTGAGGTCGATCAATCAGGGGGCGTTCAAGTGACTTGAGCGCCTCTTATGTTGTTGGCTGTGAAACATCCACAGGCCGCCTGCATGACAGGTAGCCTGCAAGATGGACGAATCAATATCAGAGAAAGAGGGGACCATGTCGATCAAACAGGACCGCATGGCAGACCGTATTCAGGGCATTCTAAGTGAATTGCTGCTGCGTGAGGTCAGTGATCCACGTTTGCAGGGGGTGACGGTCACCGAGGTCAAGCTGGACCCGGAGCTGATGTTCGCTGATGTGTATGTCAACGCGCTGGGCGACGAGTCCCGGCATGAGGAAGTGCTGGCCGGTCTGGACCGGGCGGGCGGCTTCCTGCGCCGGGAAGTGGGGCGGCGGGTGCGTCTGCGCAACACGCCGGAACTGCATTTCCACTGGGATGTGACACTTGAACGCGGCGAACAGATGAACCGGCTCATCTCCAGCCTGGATATTCCGCCGGTCACTGAAGACGAGGACACGGATGATGACATTGACGATCTCGGTTGATATGGCGGCGGCCACGCAGGCGGTCAACCAGGCGGAGTCGATCCTGATTGTGACGCATGTGTCGCCGGATGGTGACGCTTACGGCTCGATGCTGGCGCTGGCCGAGGCGCTGCGCAACGCTGGCAAGCGGGTCGATTGCGCGGTGGACGGCGGCGCGACGGACTTCACCAGCTTTCTGGCTGGCAACGATCAGGTCAGGGGTAAGCTGACCGAAGGTGAGTGGGACCTGATGATTTCGGTGGATGCCAGCGACGAAGAACGCACCGGCGAAGTGGGCGCTTATGGTCGCCAGCACAGCAAACAGGTCATCAACCTGGACCATCATAAGACCAACACCGGCTTCGGTGATATTCACGTCGTCGATGTGGCCGCCGTCTCGGCGACGGAAGTCGTCTACCGCTGGCTGCGCTGGATGGAACGCCCGATCACGGCGGCGGTGGCGCAGCCGCTGCTGACCGGTCTGGTGACGGATACGCTCGGCTTTCGGACCAGCAACGTCACTGCTGATACGCTGGCCGTCGCGCAGGACCTGATGCAGGCTGGCGCTTCGCTGACCCTGGTCACCGAGCGTATGCTGGACAGCCGTTCGTATCAGGTGGTGAGTCTGTGGAAAGAGGCGCTGGCCAGTGTCAAGCTGCACGAGGGCGGCGTTATCGTGGCGCAGGTCACGCAGGAGAATATCAAGAAGGCGGGCCTGGCCGACATCACCGATGGCGGTCTGGTGGGCTTTCTCATCAAGGTCAACGAGGCGATGATCGCGCTGGTGCTCAAGGAAAACGAGGATGGCCGCGTGGAGATCAGCATGCGCTCTAAGCCTGGCTACGATGTGGCCGGTGTAGCGCTCGAAGTGGGCGGCGGCGGTCATGCGCAGGCGGCAGGAGCCACCATAGATGGCCCGCTGGAAGCCGCGCAGAAGCGCGTGCTGCCGCTGTTGAAAAAAGCGGCGCGCAAGGGGAAGCTGGCCATTGGCTGATGTAAGCGTTTTCGGATTCCTCAACGTCGATAAACCCGCCGGGATGACCAGTCATGATGTGGTGGCCCGGCTGCGGCGCGCGTTGAAGATCAAAAAAGTGGGGCATGCCGGGACGCTCGATCCGCTGGCGACTGGCGTGCTGGTGGTGTGCCTGGGTCCGGCCACGCGCCTCAGCGAATACGCCATGCACACGCACAAGCGCTATCGCGCGGAAGTGCATCTGGGTGTGACGACCGACACCTACGATGCCGAGGGCGAGATCGTGGCGGAGGCGGATGCCGGGCCTATCACCCGCGAGATGGTCGAGGCGGAACTGGCGGCATTCACCGGCGACATCGAGCAGATTCCGCCGCGTTACAGCGCCATCAAGCAGGGCGGGCGCAAGCTGTACCAGATGGCACGCGCCGGTGAAGCGATTGAGGTCGAGCCGCGCCATGTGACGATCCACGCGCTGTCGCTGACCGCCTGGAATCCGCCGCGCCTGACGCTCGACGTGACATGCAGCGCCGGGACGTATATCCGCAGCCTGGCCTACGATCTGGGCCAGCGGCTGGGCGTGGGCGCTCATCTCAGCGGGCTGCGCCGTATCGCCAGCGGTGCTTTTACGATCGAACAGGCCGTCCCGCTGGATGATCTGCTGGCCGCGCCCGACGACTGGCAGCGGCATCTGCTGCCGCCGGATACGGTACTGGGACATTTACCGGCGGTGCAGCTCGACGAACAGACGACCGCTGACGTGACCAACGGGCGCGCCATCCCGCGCGAGGACGACGCCGACGAAGCGCGCGCCTATGCCGTCGATGGCCGTCTGGTGGCGATTCTGCGCGCGCGCGGCGAGAACTGGCAGCCGCACAAAGTGTTTATTCGCTGACTCGATGTGATGTTTGAGTGGGTAACTGAATGAGTCATATCTACGACCTGTCTAACGTTCATCTGCTGCAACCGTCGATCATCACCATCGGCATGTTTGACGGCGTGCATCGCGGCCACCAGCATCTGGTGCGGCGGCTGGTCCACGAGGCCCATGCCGACAACCGGCTGGCGGTGGCGCTGACGTTTTACCCGCATCCCGATGTGGTGCTGCGTAACATCACCGGGCGTTATTACCTGTCAACGCTGGACGAACGCGCCGAACGGCTGCTGAATCTGGGCGTGGATTACGTGGTGACACATCCATTCAACGATGAGACGCGGCAGATGCGGGCGGCGGAGTTCGTTGATAAGATGATTCGCTATCTTAAGATGGACCGGCTGTGGGTGGGTGCGGATTTCGCGCTTGGTTATAAGCGAGAGGGCGACGTCCCCTATCTTCAGGCGCAGGGCGAGGAAAAAGGCTTCAGCGTTCAGGTGGTCGATATGGTGCGCACGCCGGATTTTGACCGGCCCATCAGCAGTACGCTGGTGCGCGGGCTGATCGAAGCGGGCAAAGTCGATGAAGCGCGCGAGCTGCTGGGGCGCGGCTACACGGTCAGCGGTGAGGTCGTGCATGGCAAAAAACGTGGACGTTCCATCGGCTTTCCGACGGCCAATATCGACGTATGGGAGCATCAGTTGATTCCGGCCAACGGCATCTATGCCGGCTGGGCCTGGTTGGGCGATGAACGCCATATGGCGATGATTAACGTGGGTATCAGCCCGACCTTCAACAACCGGTCGATCACAGTCGAAGCCTATCTGCTGGATTTTGACCGCGACATCTACGGGCAGAAGCTGACTATCTCGTTTGAGAAGTATGTGCGACCCGAAGCGCGCTATGAGAGCGTGCAGGGGCTTATCGAGCAGATCGGTCGCGATGTCGAGGCGGGCCGGGCGATTCTAGCCAGTCTGGAGCGGAGCTGAGGCACGCACGGCGTCGTACAGGCGCGGTAACTGCCGCGCCATCACATTCTGGTCGCCGATTAACTCCCACAGGCCGCCCACGCCGCCATATTCAAAGGCGACCACCCAGGGCGCGTGCCATTCTCCGTTTTTGATCTGGTCCAGGCAGCCATCGAGGAAGTGCCAGTCATCGTCGGTGAACGGCAGATGATCCACCAGCCGCCCCACCAGACGTTCATAGCCGCTGCCATTGACCCCGGCGGCGCGCAGCCTATCGAGCATGGCCCCGGTCATGCGATGAATCCCCGTGACGTGAATCTCATGCAGGCGCTGCACCGGCATGGCGTTGATGTAGGCGCGGTCGTCGATGCCGAGAAAGTCGGCGGCGATGCGCGCGTGCGAGATGTCCAGCAGGAAGCCGCAGCCGGTCGCCTTTACGACATGCCCCAGCACTTCCGGCAGCAGCGCCGGGCGCATGGTGCGATTGCCGCCATCGGGCACGTTTTCCAGGATGACACGCTCCGGGCCGAAGCGCCGTGTCGCCGCCTCAACGCTGCGGATGGCGTCGGCGGTGATGCGCTCGATGTGCTCCGGGGCGGTGCTGTCTACAGGGATGTCGGGATAAGCAGACGTTTCGGGCGCGAAATGCAGATTGATGTAGGGCGTGTCGGTGCGTGCCAGCAGCGTCTCGACACGCTGCCAGTCCACCGGTTCGCGTGTCTCGGTGTCGATGGCGCTGTCCAGGTCGCGGGCTACGTTCAGCGGGAAGTGGATGTAGACCGGGGCCAGTTCCATCGCTTCTTCGACGAGGTCCGGCCAGGCCGGGCACTTGAACACATCGACCTGAATTTTGCCGTCGCGCAGCAGGTCGGCGGCCTCGCGTGAATAGTTGATGGCGGTCTGCATGGTTATTTCTGGTCCTCGCGTGGCAGGCGATAACCCAACCGCCGCAGCAGCGGGATATTGCTGCGCCAGTTCTTGAGTACCTTGACATGCAGATCAAGGTAAACCTGAGTCTCCAGGATGGCGGCCAGCTCGGCGCGGGCCTGACTGCCGATGCGCTTGATCATGTCGCCGCCCTTGCCGATGATAATGCCCTTCTGCGAGTCGCGCTCGACGTAAATCGTGGCGCTGATGTAGGTCAGGTCTTCGCTGCGTTCTTTGTATTCGTCCACCTGAACAGCCACCGAATATGGGATTTCCTGCTCGGTGTTCTCGATGAGTTTCTCGCGGATGACCTCGCTGGCGACGAAGCGCAGGTTGACCTCGCTCACCTGATCGGCTGGGTAGTAGCGCGGTCCCAGCGGCAGCAGTTCAAACAGGCGGGCGACGAGTTCGGGCACGTGGGTTCCCTCGCTGGCGCTGACCTGCATGGAGTCCACATGGTCGATGAGCGCCAGGTGTTCGCTGAAGTCGGCGCTGGTCCCGGCCAGGTCGATCTTGTTAAGCGCCAGGAATACCGGCGTCTCGCCACGCAGGCGGTTGATTGTCTCGCTGATGTGGCGCTCGCCTTCCTGGGGCGGCGTCGAGGCGTCCAGCACCCACAGGATGAGATCGGCGTCTTTGAGCGCCTGCTCGGCGACGTTGACCATGTAATCGCCCAGCTTGTGCTGGGGACGGTGCAGGCCGGGCGTGTCCACGAACAGAATCTGCCCGTGCTCCTCAGTGTGGATGCCGAGCTGCTGCATGCGGGTCGTCTGCGGCTTGTTGGTGACGATGGCGATCTTCTGCCCCAGAATGCGATTAATGAGCGTGGACTTGCCCACGTTGGGCCGTCCCACAACGGCGATGATCCCTGACCGGTGATCTTCCGGCCAGTCCTCGCTGAAAATATCGTCCATGTTATCGTTGGTCATAACTGTGGTTCGCTTGCCAGTCCTCAAGTGACGGGAAACAGGGTAGATACTGGCGGATACGCGGCGCGATGGCCGCGTCTGCCGGCGCGATGAGCGCTTCAACGCTGGCGATGGGCTGGGTGGCGCTGGCGTCAGCATAGACCAGCGCCTCGACCGGCTGGGCGAGGTCCAGCCATTTGACGGCGATCATATCGTCGTGGCCGTCGTTGCGATAGCCGACTACGTCGGCGCGTGGGTGCAGGTTGCTGCGCCGCAGCAGGAAGGTCCAGGCTTCCTCTCCAGTCAGCATATCGCCGTAATCCAGAGCCAGCAGGCCAGGCACAATCGACAGGTGCGGCTTGCCCAGGTAACGGATGGCGTAGCGCAGGGTCAGCGTTCCGCTGGCGACGGTTTCGGCTTCTGGCGATGAAGCCAGTGCCAGCACATGCGCCGCGCCAGCACGCAGCAGCACACCGTCGAATATGTCGCCGATGGGTTCGCGCTCCGGGATGTTGGGCATGGACCTTAGTCTTTGTCCGCTTCGGTTTCGGCGGGCAGCAGGTCAGTGGCTTGCTCTTCGCCGGCTTCCAGCAGGTGTTCTTCGGCATGCGGATGGCTGGTGTCCTCAAACGGGATGTTGATGTCGTCGAACGACTCCCAGGGTCGCACGATCGCGCCCCAGGCGATAGCGCCACTCAGAAACAGAGCCGCGCCACCGTAGAACAGCAGGTTGATGGTGCTGCTGTCGGCGTCTGTGCCCTGGATGACGCCCACCGCCGCCGCCAACATCATCAGCGTAAAGCCCGTACCGGCGATGCCGGCCATGCCCAGGGTGAGGGCGTTATTGCCTGTGTCGTGTGCTGTGCTGGTCTCTTCTGCCACCGCGCTTGCTCCTGTATTTCAGAGATGAATAGTTAAAGTCCGTTTGTATTGGTGATGATTGTGCCGCTTGCTACCGGGTGAGTCAAGGATGACAGCCAGAATTGCCCGGCAAATGAGCCAGTCAGGATGACAATCGCCATATCAGACCAGATGGCGTATGATAATGACCTGTCAATTGGTGCTAGGTAAACGCGGCTCTTTTGCCTAGAATAGTCGGGGGATGCCCAGAACATCCGCACCTGTTTACGTGTGACCGGGCAGCGTTCGGGTGAAGCTCGGACCGTTGTAACCCTGACTTTGTTTGCTATTTGCATAACTGAATTATATGAGGAGAAACGTAAATGAAAACACCGATTCGCGTAGCAGTGACCGGCGGCGCTGGCCAGATCGCTTACAGTCTGTTGTTTCGCCTGGGTAATGGTGAAGTTTTTGGCCCGGACCAGCCGGTAATTCTGCAAATTCTGGAAATCCCGGAAGCGATGGACGCGCTCCGGGGGGTGGTGATGGAACTCAAAGACAGCGCCCAGCCGCTGGTGCATGACATCATCGCCACCGATGATGCCAATGTGGCCATGAAGGATGTGAACTGGGCCATTCTGGTGGGCGGTAAGCCGCGCGGTCCGGGCATGGAGCGTTCTGATCTGATCTCGGCCAATGGTCGTATTTTCGTGACACAGGGCAAGGCCCTCAACGACAACGCCGCTGACGACGTGCGCGTGGTTGTGGTCGCCAACCCGTGCAACACCAACGCCCTGGTCGCCAAGGCGAACGCGCCCCGTATCCCGGCGAATCGCTGGTTCGCCATGACGCGCCTGGACGAGAACCGGGCCAAGTCGCAGTTGGCCGACAAGGCGGGTGTGCTGGTGTCTGAGGTGTCGCGCATGGGCATCTGGGGCAACCACAGCATGACCCAGTTCCCGAACTTTGAGCAGGCGCTCATCGGCGGCAAGCCGGCGACCGAGGTCATCACCGACCGCGAATGGCTGGAAACCACCTTCATGAGTACGGTGCAGAAGCGCGGTGCTGAGATTATTCAGGCGCGCGGTAAAAGCTCGGCGGCCAGCGCGGCCAATGCGGCGCTTGATACTGTCCGCTCGCTGATTAACCCCACGCCGGAAGGCGACTGGTTCAGCGCGGCTGTGCCATCTGAGGGTAACCCCTACGGCATCGGCGATAACCTGATCTATTCGTTCCCGCTGCGCAGCGATGGCCAGGGCGGCTATGAGATCGTCACCGGCCTGGAACTGACCGATTACGCTGTTGGTAAACTCAAAGCCTCTGAAGAAGAGCTGGTTGACGAGCGCGGCGCGGTCACCGACCTGCTGTAAACGACCAAACAAGCCAATACAGGACAGGCTCCCACAACTTGCGGGAGCCTGTTTTTCTATTAGCGACCGCCAACGGCTTGACAGCAGATGTTACTTGGGTTTATGATTCCCCTAGCTGCGACGTAAAGCGCATAAATCCTCATCATATCTTTCTTGACACCATGATCTAAGAAAGATATACTTTGTTGTCTATGGGCGTATACTTGACCTCCAGGCATTCGAACTTCCAGTAAGCGGTGGAATGACAGTTCCACGCGCTTTTTTGCTTTGACGGTGGTTAAATACCCGTAGTTCCGATTAGTAGTTTTTGACAGATTGCAGATTCCGCTAAACCCCATCCGGCATCGGTATAAGTTTTGTGTGTATAGCGCAGAGGGAGGATACGCCTTGGAGGCGAAAGAGTTCAGCGCACTGCGCATCAGTCTGGCATCTCCGGAACAAATCAGGTCCTGGTCGTATGGTGAGGTAACCAAACCAGAGACGATCAACTATCGCCGCCTGCGCCCGGAGAAAGACGGGCTGTTCTGCGAGGCGATTTTCGGCCCTACTCGTGACTGGCAATGTTACTGCGGCAAGTATAAAAACATCCGGTATCGCGGCATTGTGTGCGATAAATGTGGTGTGGAGGTCACCCGCGCCTCGGTGCGGCGTGAGCGCATGGGTCACATCGAGCTGGCGGCGCCGGTGGCGCATGTGTGGTACACGCGGCGCGTGCCCAGCTATCTGGGTCTGCTGCTGGACATCAGCCGGCGCAACCTGGACCGCGTGCTGTACTTTGCGCAGTATGTCGTCACCAGCGTGGACGAGGAAGCGCGCAACCGTGCCCTCAACCGCATCAAGCGCGAACTGGAGCAAAAAGAGAGCGAACTCGGCGGCGACATCGAAAGCCAGATGGACACGATTCGCGGCGAACGCGATGAGATTCTCCACAATTTCGAGGACCGCGCCGAGGCCATCAACCGCCATTTCGATGAGGAACTGGCTCGCCTGAGCGATCAGGTGATGCAGGAAGCTCAGAACATCCAGAACCGCGTCGAGGCGCTGCTGAACCAGACGGCTTCGGCGGACATCGAATTTGAGAGCACCGATACGGTGATCGTCGCTAAGGGTGAAGTCGTCACCACCGACCATATCTCCCGCATTCAGACCGCTGTTAACGGCTACCTGAACGACATCCAGGCCGAGATCGAGGCGATGCGCCAGCAGCAGCTCGACAGTCTGGATACTGAAGCGTCAACAATCAGCGATGAAGCGGCGCGCGGCCTTGAGGACCAGCTCAGCGAGCTGGATACCCGCATGGGCAGCGTGCGCCAGGCGGCGGAACGTGCGCGCCAGGAGCTGCGCGAGCTGCATGTGCTGCAATTCCTGCCGGAAGCGCGTTACCGTGAACTGAAGAGCAAATACGGCCAGGTCTTCACCGCCGATATGGGCGCCGAAGCCTTCTATAAGATTCTGGAACGGCTGGACCTGGATAAGCTGGCGAAAGAGCTGTGGCATGAGGTGCGCAACACCAAGTCCAAGCAGCGCAAGAAGAAAGCGACCAAGCGCCTGCGTGTGGTGGAGAGCCTGCGCAAGAGCGAGAATCGCCCCGAATGGATGATCCTGACGGTGCTGCCGGTAATCCCGCCGGACCTGCGCCCGATGGTCCAGCTCGACGGTGGCCGGTTTGCCACCAGCGACCTTAACGACCTGTATCGCCGGGTGATTAACCGCAACAATCGCCTCAAGCATCTGCTGGAACTGGGCGCGCCCGATGTCATCGTGCGCAACGAGAAGCGTATGCTCCAGGAAGCGGTGGACAGCCTTATCGACAACAGCCAGCGCGGCAAGGCGCTTAGCCGTCGCGGTCGCCGCGAGCTGAAGTCCCTCAGCGATATGCTTAAGGGTAAGAAGGGGCGCTTCCGTCGTAACCTGCTGGGTAAGCGTGTGGACTACTCCGGGCGTTCGGTAATCGTCATCGGTCCCAAGCTCAAGCTGCACCAGTGCGGCCTGCCCAAGACAATGGCGCTGGAGCTGTACCGCCCGTTCGTCATCAGCCGGTTGGTGCGTTATGACTATGCCAGCAACGTGAAGGGTGCCAAGCGCATTATCGAGCGCGAGAAGCCCGAAGTGTGGGAAGTGCTGGAAGAGGTCATCAAAGAGCGTCCGGTGCTGCTCAATCGCGCGCCGACGCTGCATCGCCTGGGTATTCAGGCTTTCGAGCCGCAGCTTGTGGAAGGCAAGGCCATCCAGATTCATCCGCTGGTGTGTTCGGCCTTCAACGCCGACTTCGACGGCGACCAGATGGCGGTCCATGTGCCGCTGAGCGATAGGGCGGTCGAAGAAGCCCGAGAGCTGATGCTGAGTACCAAGAATCTGCTCAAGCCCGCCGACGGCCAGCCGATTGTCGGCCCGGCTAAGGACATGGTGCTGGGCAACTATTACCTGACGATGGACCCCACGGTTGAGGTCATTGCTCGTAAGGAACGCGCCAACGAACTACGCAGCATTGAGAACATCTACGATCCGAACATCAAAGTCGGCATCGCTTTCCGTACCAATGGTTTCTACTACGCCATGCACCGCGTCATTCCAGGCATGACGATGTACGAAAACATCGTCGAAGAGGACGAAAACGGACGCCAGCACATCGTCGAGACGGCTATCGACCGGACCATCCGCGCGGTGGTGGAGGGCGAAGTCGATTGTATGCTGGCGAACTCGCTGGTGATGAGAGAAATCATGCGCAAGAAGGGCCTGGAGGACGTGCTGGAAATTACCAACCTGCACGAGCGCCGGGTGATTGTGGATATGGACGAGGTCGAGTATCTCTACGGCCTGGGTCTGGTGGGGCTGCACACGCCCATTCTGCTGGGTAACGTGTATGACTACCAGGCTCCGCAGGACGAGCCGGAGATCACCACGGTGGGCCGGGCGCTGTTCAATCGCATTCTGCCGGATGAGATGCGCTACGTCCAGGAGACAATGGACAAGAAGGCGCTGCAGAAGCTGGTGGCACTCAGTTACCAGCGTATCGGCTCCGACCGGACAACCGACGTCGTGGACGCCATCAAGAACATGGGCTTCCATTACGCGACTATCTCCGGTACGACGATCGCCGTGCACGACCTCACCATCCCGGATGAGCGCGCCAGCATTCTGGCGCAGGCCGAGAAGATCGTCGAGCAGGCCGAGCGTGACTTCCGGCGTGGCCTGATGACCGAGGATGAGCGCTACCAGATCACCATCGACGAGTGGAGCGGCGCTAAAGACCGTCTGCAGGACCTTATCCGCGACGCGCTGGACCCGTATGGTCCGATTGCCATTATGGCGATCTCCGGCGCGACCAAGGGCGGTTTTGGTCCGATTACGCAGTTGGCGGGCATGCGCGGTCTGATGGCCGACCCGTCCGGGCGCATCATCGACCTGCCTATCCGCAGTCACTTCCGTGAAGGGCTGACGGCGCTGGAGTACTTCATCTCCACGCATGGCGCGCGTAAAGGTCTGGCCGACACGGCCCTGCGTACCGCTGACGCCGGCTATCTGACGCGCCGTTTGGTGGACGTGGCACAGGATGTCATCGTCAACCGTATGGACTGTGGTACAGAACGCGGCATCTGGATTAACCGTAAGGACGACATCGCCGGTCAGTCGATGTACGAACGCATCATCGGTCGCTGCGCGGCGAAGGATGTCCATCATCCGGAGACGGGCGAGCTGATTGTGGCGCGCAACGAGATGATCGACGAGGACATCGGCGACATCATCCAGAACAGCGGCATCGAGTCGGTGAGCGTGCGCAGCCCCATGACCTGCGCCCTGATTCACGGTATCTGCGCCCTGTGCTACGGGCGCGACCTGGGGCGTGGCGACATGGTCAGTATCGGTTCGGCGGTGGGTATTGTAGCCGCCCAGTCGATCGGCGAGCCGGGCACGCAGCTCACGCTGCGGACGTTCCACACCGGTGGTACGGCCCAGGCCAGCGGTGACATCACCAGCGGTCTGCCGCGTGTGGAAGAGCTGTTCGAAGCGCGCAAGAAGCCGAAGGGCGAGGCGGTGATGACCGATATCGGCGGCGTGCTGCGCCTCACCAAGCGTGAGGGTGTGCGTATCGCCACCGTCGTTGACAGCGAGGTGATCAGCGAGCAGTACGCCATCCCTGAAGGCTGGACCATCGCCGTTGAGGACGATGCCCAGGTCAAAGAGGGTGACGTGCTGGCGGAAGGCGCCGACGGCGCCGAGCCGATCCTGGCTGGTATGGCGGGTACGGTGTACATCGAGGACAACACGGTATTCATCCGTTACGAGCGCCGCATCGAAGAAGAGTACGAAATCCCGTCGAGCGCCCGCACGGTGCAGGGCATTGAGGACGGTGTTCGCGTGTACGCCGGCCAGCAGTTGACCGAAGGCTCGAAGAACCCGCATCGCATTCTGCGCGTGCTGGGTGCCGACGAGACACAGCGTTATCTGCTGACCGAAGTCCAGAAAGTGTACCGCAACCAGGGCGTGAACATCTCCGACAAGCACTTTGAGATTATGATCCGCAAGATGCTGTCCAAGGTGCAGCTCACTCGCAGCGGCGACACGCCGTATCTGCCGGGTGAACTGGTTGACCGCCTGCAACTGCTGGACATGAACGAGAAGATCATCGCCGAGGGCGGCGAGCCAGCGGCGGGTGTGCCGATGCTGCTGGGTATCACCAAGGCGGCTCTGAGTACAGACAGCTTCCTGTCGGCGTCCAGCTTCCAGCACACGATCAAGGTGCTGGCGGGCGCGGCCATCGAAGGCAAGGTGGACCGCCTGTACGGCCTCAAGGAAAACGTCATCATCGGTAAGCTGATCCCTGCCGGTACGGGTTTCCATACCTATCAGGACCGCGAGCTGATTGCGCCGGACGCCACCCTGGAATCGCAGGGCGCGCTGGACCCGAACGACGACGCTTATGACGATACCGACACCGACAGTATCGAGGATGTCATCTCGACATAAGCATCCGCACAACTCAACATCGAATCAAAACGGGGCCGGTCTGCATGACTGGCCCCGTTTTTTTATTACTCAGGTGCAGCAGCCCTGGCTACGAGTTGTCGTTTTCGTCGCGGGTGGCCTGCGCCAGCATCCAGTAGAGCGGACGCTCGCGGGGGAATACCGCCGGGTTGATGATGCTGTAGCCGGTGATCTCCTGCCGCTGCTCAACGGTAATCAGGTTGGCGAAGTTCAGGTTCCACAGGAACATGACATCCAGGTAGGGCAGTTCACGCTGGGCCATCTCGAAGGCACGCATGGCATAGTCGGCCTGGTCCTGGGCGCTGTTCCAGCCGACCCAGGGTTCGGGCGGCTCGCTGCCTACGCCGTCCCATGTCGCCCAGCCGAATTCGGTGGCCCACATGGTTGTGTTGTGGTTGTTGCGCTGCATGATGGCGTAAGTGTCTTCCAGCGTATCCAGGAAGAAGAAGCGCGGATTGTCGTCCCAGCCCCGGCCTGGATTGGGGCAGCAGCGCGCATCCGGCGGGTTGGCCCAGCCATAGGGATGCACGCCGATAATCACGTCGCCGTAATTCGCCAGTCCGGCGTCGTACATCTGCTGTAGATACAGCCGGTCGTCGACGGCGGCGGTTGGGTGACTGGTGGGCGCCAGTCCGGCGGTGACAATGGTCATCGTTGGCGAGTAAGCGCGGATGGCGTCGTAGGCCGGGCCGAATAACTGCATGTAACCAGCGCCACTGAAGGGCAGTGTGCCGCGCCACTCGCGGATGAGGTTCGGCTCGTTCCAGATTTCGATGGCATCGATCACGCCGCCGATTTTGGTGTCGTTGAGCATAAAGCTGATGAAATTCGCCAGGTCCTGTGGATTATCTGGCGGGCCGCTTTCCTGACGATCGGAGCGCGCCCAGTCTGGCGCTTTGGCGATGCTCAACAGCACCCTGAAGCCGGGCCGCGCTGCCGCCTCGACCTGACGCTCGAAAAGCTGGAACTGCTCGCCGAAGGTGTTGGGGCCTTCCGGCTGGATGAAGGCCCAGTTAACCTGAATCTTGAGCCAGCCGACGTTGGTGACTTCAGCCAGGCTGATCGCCTCGCCGAACTGCTCAAAGGCCATATTGGAGTAGATTTGCAGCCCTATCAGGTCCGGGTTAAGCCGGGGAACAGGTGTTGGTGACGGTCCCGGCGTGACAGTGATCGTCGGTGTGGCTGTTTCGATCTCCGGCAAGGGCGTCACCGTGGGAATCACCGGCTCGGCGGTGGGGGGTGGCTGTGTTTGCAGGCGATAGTCAGGCGGCAGAATCGGGCCGAACTCGCGCGTGGGCCGTATTTCGTCCGGTTCGACCGACTCTGGCGACAATGTTGGTGTTTCCGGCACCGTCTCTGTTGGAACCGGTGTCGCCGTTGGCGGGGTTTCGGTGGGGGAGCTGGTCGCTTCCTCGACCGCTTCCGCCTCAAGCGTCGGTATCACGGTGGGTGTTACCGGCTGCGGCGTAGGGGTAATAATCACCTGGATTGGGTCGCGTACCGTGCAGGCGAACAAGCCAAACACACCCACCAGGACGATAAACAGAATCGGTTGCAGTTTTGGAGTTCGTGTTAGTTTTTGCATAGTGGCGGATACTACCACAGGGTATGGTCCCGTGCTATAGGCAAGCGAGCCGGCGTTGGGTTTCTGGCTGGCAACGTCGGTGAATCGTTGGGAATAGGTGACGCTCTCTAACCGGCGCTGGACAAAAGTGGCCCGCTTTGCTATGATGTTCGCCTACAGATCGTCAGATTTGAACCGAACAAGGAGGCACGGCCCGGCGTTAAACGGGCTGGAAAACGCTTATGGCGAACATTAAATCAGCCAAGAAACGGATGCTCCAGAACGAGAAGCGCCGTATTCACAATCGTAACTATCGTAACCGTGTGCGTACGCTGGTCAAGAAGGCACGCGCCGCCATCGAGAGCGATGACGCCACCACTGCCGCCGAGGCGACTCGTACCGCCATCCGCGATCTGGATATGGCAGCCAGTCGGGGCACCCTTCACAAGCGCAACGCGGCGCGCCGCAAGAGCCGCCTGATGAAGCAGCTCCAGGCGCTGCAATCCGAATAAACCGGCGCCAGCGTTAAGCACGCGCCTGTCGTGATATAACTGTACCACCCTCCGACCTCAGTGGTCGGCTTTTTTTGTTTGGGGATGTTGGCTGTTGCCGGCTGCGTCTGGTGGGGCCAGCCGGTAGCCGACACCGCGCACCGTCTCCAGGTAGCGGGGCTTGCCGCCGCGCTCCATGATTTTGCGCAGCCAACGCACATGCACGTCGAGCGTGCGGGTGTCGCCCAGGTAGTCGGTCTCCCATACGCGCGCCATCAGCGTCCTGCGGTCGATGGTCTGGCCGGGCTGCCGCATGAACGTTTCCATGAGCTGGGCCGCTTTAGGGGTAAGTTGGGTTTCCTGGCCGTAGGCCGCCAGAATACGGCGCGGGATATTCATTGTAAATGGCCCGCAGGCGATGACTTCTTCGCCGTCATTATGCACCAGCGCGCCCACGCTGTTGGCCAGCCGTCGTGCGCTGAGTGGCATAAACAGGACGACCTCTGCCGGGCTTTTAGCCCGGTCGCGCGGGCCGGGGTGAATGTGGACCAGCGGCACGTTGGGCAGGGCGTTCTTGAGTGTGCGGCACAGGCGGTCTCCGGTGGAACGCAGCGACACAGCATCCACGACGATGGCGCTCACCACTGACTGGCGGGCCAGTTCCAGCGCCTGCTTACCGCTGGGCGCGCTGTGGACGGTGAAGTGTTTTTGTAAGGTTGCCAGGTAGGTTTTGTGCCGTCCTCGTTTGCTTCCCACCAGCAAAATTGAGGCGTTCATGCCGCCATACACCCGATTCCAGGCGGAAAGGCGTGATTTGGGGTGGCCAATGTAGTTTTTGTGACTGCGCGTTTAGCGATCATGCGGCATAATTCCTGATGAACGGGACAGCCGGCGACGAGACCCGCACCGGGTGGGCCGACCAGCGCGACGCCTGGCGGCGGTACGGGCTGGCGTGAGCAAACGCGAAAACCGGTTCAGCGCGGCTGCGCTGCGTGTGAAATTATAACATAGGAAGGAGTCGGGCGCATGACCCAGTCATACGAAAACACGGATGCGTGGCATGAGGTGGTCGATTCCCTGGATCGGAATCTCGGCTGGCATTGGCTGCCTGAAGTCAGCCGCTGGGTCATCGAGCAGGCGCAGACGATCCAGCAGATCGCCGCGCCCACGTTCCAGGAAGACGCGCGCGCGGCTCATGTGGCCGATGTGTTCCGCGAACTCGGCCTGCGTGATGTGGACATTGACGAGGCGTTTAATGTTTACGGGTGTCTGCCTGGCAAACGCGAAGGGCGCGGATTGATGCTCTCAGCGCATACCGACACGGTCTTTCCAGCAGAAACCGACCTCAGCCTGAAGGCGCGCGGACGGCTGATCTACGGGCCGGGGCTGGGCGATAACAGTGTCGGCGTGGCGGGTATGCTGGGGGTCGCGGCGGCGTTGCGTCATCTGCAGATGCAGCCGCCCTGCGATCTGTGGTTTGTGGCCAGCAGCCGCGAGGAAGGTCTGGGCGACCTGGGCGGCATGAAGGCCGCCTTCGCGCGCCTGCGTGATCATATTTACGCTGTCGTCAACATCGAGGGGCTGGCGCTGGGCTACATTTACCACGCGGGTATCGCCGTGCGGCGACTGCGCATCATCGCCGAGGCGGACGGCGGCCATAGCTGGCTGCACTACGGACGCGCCAGCGCCATTCACGGCCTGGTCGAACTCGGAAGCCGCATCCTTGCCATTGAGCCGCCGCTGTCGCCGCGCACGACTTACAACATCGGCCTGATCTCCGGCGGCCATTCGATTAACTCTATCGCCACCCGCGCCGAGATGTGGCTCGACATGCGCTCCGAACACCCCGACACCCTGCAGGCTCTTGAAGACCGCGTGCGCGAGCATATCGACGCCCAGCAGCACAACGGCCTGCGTATAGAGACTGAACTGGTTGGCGACCGGCCTGCTGGCAGCATCCCACCAGAGCATCCTCTGGTCCAGATGTCGCTGGCGGCGCTGGACCGGATCGGCCTGAGTGGTTCGCTGGAAACCGGCAGCACCGATGGCAATGTGCCGCTGGCGGCCAACTATCCGACGGTCACCGTCGGCGTGACGCGCGGTGGCAACGCCCATCGCCTGGACGAATACATGGAGTCCGAGCCGGTCCAGGCCGGGATGCGGCAGCTCGTGCTGCTGACGCTGGCCGCCGCTGACTGGCAACCGTAGACCGGTCAGCCATTAGCCCCGCCAACGAACTCGCGCAGGGCTTCACCCAACCGGTCGATCTCTTCGAGTGTGTTGTAATGCACCGGGCCGATGCGCAGCATGCCGTGTTCGGCATGCCCCAGCCGTTCCATGATCTCCAGCGCGTAATAATGCCCGGCCCACGTGTAGATGCCGCGCCCGGCCAGAAATTCGCTGACCTGCTGCGGCGTGCTGCCTTCGATAGTGCAGGCGAAGGTCGGCACACGCTCCATCAGGCGGTCGGAGTCGGTGATACCATGAACCGTCAGCCCCGGAACCTCGGCCAGCACGTCCAGCATATGAACCATCAGGCCGCGTTCGTAGGCGCGGATGGCCTCCATGCCCAGCTTGAGGTCCAGCATCTGCCCGTCATAGCGCGGATAGTCGTCGGCATAGCTCAGGCCGTAAGCCAGCCCGATCTCGGCGATGTAGTCCAGCGCGGCGCCGGCGGCGGCGATGCTCTCGAAAGCCGGTGTGCCTGTCTCCCATCGATACGGCGCGGCGTCTTTGGCCGGGCGCACCTTATAAGCGGGCAGGGTCTCCAGCAGATCATGCCGCCCCCACATCACCCCCAGGTGCGGCCCGAAAAACTTATAGGTCGAGCACAGCAGAAAATCACAGCCGATGGCCTGCACGTCGATGGGCACATGCGGCGCGCTCTGCACCGCATCGACGACATATAGCGCGCCTGCCTCGGCGGCGATCTCGGCGATGCGATGCACCGGGTTGACCGTGCCCACCGCGTTAGAAGCGTGTACGGTGGCGATCAGCCGGGTGCGGCTGCTGACTGCCGCCTGCAGCGAGTCCAGGTCCAGTGTGCAGTCGGCAGGGTTGATGTCCACCCAGCGTACGGTCAGGTTATGGTCGCGGGCGATGAGCAGCCAGGGCGATACGTTGGCGTCGTGGTCCATGCGAGTGAGGATAATCTCATCGCCGGCGTGGAACGTCTGCGCCAGGGCGCGGCTGAGGCCGAAGATCAGCGTCGTCATGTTGGGGCCAAAGGCGACTTCGTCCGGATTTTCCGCCCCCAGGAAGTCGGCCATTTGCTGGCGCACATCGCTGACCATCTCATCGCTGCGGCGGCTGGTGTCGAAAACACCGCCGGAGTTGGCATTCATCCCGGTGAAATACTCGGCGACCGCGTCGATCACGGCCTGCGGAACCTGGGTTCCGGCTGGGTTGTCGAAGTAGATCGGGGTCTGGCCGTCTGGCAGTCGGCGTTGTAAGGCAGGGAACTGCTCGCGGAGCGCGTTCACATCAAACGGCATGGTTAACCTTCCTGCATTGTCAGTCAATCTCGGTATATGGAGACAACATTAACACCAATGCCGTTGCCTTGCAATGGAACCGCGCCAGTGTCAGGCCAGGTTGAGGATCAGCAGAATCAGACCGCCTGCATTCAGCAGCGCCAGCACGCCCAGCACGATGACCAGCGCGCGCGGGTAAGTCTCGTCGATGCCGGGTATGCGCGTCGCTTTGATCTCTGCCGGTATCATGTTGAAATAGCGGGTTGTCTCGTCGACGGCTGCCGCCAGCTCGTCTTCGAACTCGCGCTCGAAATCGCTGGGGCTGCCGAACGCAGCGGCCTGCGCCGTGCCGGAATCCTGGCTCAGGTCGAATCCAGTTTCATCATCGATGTCGTCGAGTCCGCCAGCGAAGGCTGGCGCGCCAGAGGCTGGCGCTTGCTCTTCGGCCTGGGGCTGGGCGAAGAAGTCGTCCGGGTCGTTTTCCGGTTCCTCAATGGCCGCGCTGGAAAAATCGTCATCACTGAACAGGTCTTCGCCGAACATATCGTCGACATCGGCGGTAAACACCGAGCTGCCGCCTACGCGCTCGTCCAGCGAGATTTCCGGTTCGTCATCGTCAGCTTCGTCGAACGATAGCTGGTCGTCGAAGCTGTGTGTCTCTAAGCTGTCTGGACTATCATCGCCGAACAGGCTGTGCGCGTCGTCGTCAAATGCTGCTGCGCCATTGGAATTCAGGCCATCCAGGTCGAAACCGGCAAAGGCTGGCGCACTGGATGGGTCTGCTGGTGGCTCTGGCTCGAACAAGGGTTGCTCGTAGGCCGGTTCTGCCGAGAACGACGGTTCCCTGCGGGGTGGTTCTGGCGCTGGCGGTGGCGTGCCGTTCTGCTGACGCAGCTTGTCCAGGCCGCGCTGGGCGTTGGCGTTATCCGGGTTAATGTACAGGACGTTTTCGAGGCACAGGATTTGCTCCTCGACCGTATCGACAGCGGCGCTCAGCCACATCCAGGCCTGTTCGTTGTACTGGTTGATCTCGGTCGCTTTTTCCAGCAGGGCACGCGCCTCGGCCTTGTTGCCGGCTTTGATGGCGCGAATAGCTTCGCGCACCATACCCTCGACATTTGCGGGCATGCCGCAATCCTTTCTACGACTTCTCGCCGCGATGGCGCATTCAATCGCCGCGCCGGTGGTTGCTCCGTCGTCTACACATTTTATGATAGCATGAAGATGCTGCCCCGGTCATAAAGAGTGTCGCAATGTGCGTTATACTGGCGGGGATTTTTGTGCTGCCTGCCTGAACAAAGGACGAAGAACTGATGAAACCACCCGCTGTTCCACTGGAAAAGATCATCGCGCTGGAACCGGTCTACCGTCTGACCATCCCTGGTGATTACCTGGACGAAAACGGCCACATGAACATGCGCTGGTATCTGGCGGTTTACGACGACGCGGGTTATCCGCTGGCGCAGCGGCTGGGACTGACGCCGGAATTTCACGCTCGGCACGGCAGCGGCGGCTTCGACCTGGAACATCACATCCACTATCTGAGCGAGGTCATGGTCGGTGACGAGGTGGTCATTTATGCCCGCCTGCTCGGATTTCACGCCAAACGCATCCATTATATGATGTTCATGGTCAATCATACACGCGGCAGACTGGCGTCCATCTTCGAGTGTGTCACCGCCTTTGCCGATCTGCGTGTGCGGCGCACCGCGCCTTATCCGCCGGAGATTGCCACGCGCATCGCCGAGCTGGTCGCCGAGCACCAGCGACTGGATTGGCCCGCGCCGGTCTGTGGTGTGATGAGCGCGGGCTGATTGGTGGGGCGCAGTCTTGACTCTAACCGACTTTTTGCTCACACTTGCACGCAGCCGCAA
>CAZXCK010000052.1:0-27074 GCA_964639225.1 uncultured Anaerolineaceae bacterium
TGGTGGAGTGGACTTTGTGTTGCAGGCTTTGCTTTGTTTGGAGCATTTACATTCATCACCAACCAGCTTGCCTATGGAAATCCTCTGGGAGATGAGAGCATAAGGCAAATCCATATCGTGGATAGTACAGGCGAAACGCTCATGACGATGACGTTGAGTAACGTCATGCGTTATACATATCAATTTGTTGACTCCTCAGGTAGTCCCAGACGCCTGTCTGTGCCCCTGGTCAACGCAAAAGCTAATCTATTTGATCGACTCGACCGGTTTCATAACCAACGGTTTCTGGAACATTATCGAAATCATATCATTGCTAACGAGGACACTTCCTGGTTTGGTGTATTAGGCGTTGTCCTGTTAATTCCTGGTATCGCTTATGCTACCTGGTCAGGACTAACGCAACGAGACTTATACATTTTGGGTTTGGTCATTATTGCTGCCCTGTTCTTGATTTCACATAGCGCTATCCAGGAGTGGACGCCATATAAGGGCAGGTATTACATCCTGCCGGTAACGGTGGTCGCAGCGTTAATGGGTTGGCCTATGAAGTCAATCCGGGGATTTCTACTCCTGCGCTGGTTGTCGGTGGTTATTGCCATTATTGTCATTGTGATCATTACACTCAACAATCAGAAAAAACCTCTCGTTGGAGAGAACGCTGTTTATCGCCTGGATATGATGAGTCGTCAATTGATCATATCGCCCCCAATTGAGGATTTCCTGCGAGAGTTCGAAGAATCCGTTCCTCACGACGCTGTTGTTATCCTGTTTATCAGTGATAATGACTGGATTTATCCTTATTTTGGCGCAGAGCACACACGATACCTGATTCCTTACATACCAAGCGAAGGTGTCGGTAGTCTGGAAGAAATCGCTAACACAAAGATGCAGTTCCCGCTAAACGAACCCCCTGTGGTGAAAACTATCCCGTCAGCGGATTTCATCATAGTTTCACAACTCAACATGAGGAGGATAGATGATACATCGGAGTTTGAGATAGTCGTGGATTCAGGGGGAATGTATCTGTTCGCTCGAAGTGATGCCAGGAACTAGAAGTATCACAGGTGATGCACTGCAACCCCTGTCCCCAGCAGATGAGTCGACTCTGTGGTTGGGCTATCTACTGGAAGACTAAACGGCAGGTTTAGTCCTCCGCCACGCAGCGGAAACCGACGCTGGTCGCGGTCAGTGACGGCGACAGGCTGCGGCGCTGCACGCTGCGCGCATCAAACAGATTGTCATTCCACGACCCGCCGCGAATGACGCGCTCGGTGCCCTCGGTGGGGCCGGTGTCGTTGGTACGGGCAGCCTCGGCAGAGGCGTAATAATCGGGCGCGTACCAGTCCGCTGTCCATTCGGCGACGTTGCCCGCCAGATCACGCACGCCGTCGCGGCTGGCAAAGGCCGGATAAGCGCCCACCGGCTGCGGCCCGGCGATAATCACGCCATCCTCATTCTGCATGGAGCCGCGCACATTAGCCGCGTCTACCCGCCATTCATCGCCCCAGGGGAAAATCGAGCCGCTGACGCCGCGCGCCGCGTATTCCCATTCCGCTTCGGTCGGCAGCCGCCGCCCCAGCGATTCGCAGTAAGCCTGCGCTCCGTACCACGTCACATCCACCACCGGATAATCGTTCAGGGCCGGGTTGGTAGCGCGATACTCACCGCCGCTGAGGATCACGCTGGATGTGTCGGATTCCTGGCGCGTCACCAGGCACAGATGACCATCGCAGCCATCCGCATGGCCGCCCGGTCCCAGCGTGTTGAGGAAAGCGACGTACTGCTGGTACGTCACCTCGTTGACTTCCATCCAGAAGGAATCGACCTGTAAGCGATGTGCCGGCAGCGCGTCGCTGGCCTGGCTGGTGTCGCAGTTGCGGTTGTTGGTCTCGCACCATGCCGCCGCCTGGGCGATCTCGTCGCGGGTGGTCCCGCGTATAAAGTCACCGCCTTCGACGCGCACCATCGGCGAGCGCTGGTTGTCAAAAGCGCGCATCAGCGCCGACTCGACGACCGGCTCCGCCGGGGCGCTGCCCGACGCGCTGCCGCTACCGGTCAGGCTGCCACCCAGAACCGGCAGCATAACCACCATCACCAGCGTGAGCAGGGCCATCAGCCCGAATATCATTGTGCTGCCTGATCGATTCATACCTGCCTGCGTGTGCTTCCAGCGTTCCACAACACACCTCGCTTCAGGCGCGCGCTGCCACATCTCGAACGGATTGCCATCATTCTACATCAGCCCGGCGTGCGTCGATAATGAGGGTTGCGCCAGCGTAGGGCACACGTAGGGCTTGCCAGTCGAGCGCCAGCGCGCCGCCGCCGGTCAAAAGCCCCTACCGCTGGACCGCTAAAAATGGTACATTGAACCTTACCATTATCCCGATTGTTCGACACAAAATGACCGATCTCGCTGAGCTTTACAGCATTGACAACTTTATCGACACGTTCGCCCTGGGCCACTATGCGCGCGTGCTGGCCGCTGTCGATCAGCGCGGCAAGCAGAATGTCGCCTTCAAGGTGCTGCGCCCGGAACACCTGGACGCCAACGGCGACATCCGCTGGGAATACCGCGCCTTCGCCAACGAAGCCGAACTGCTGGTCAAACTCAGGGACAGCCCGCACGTCGTTGACCTGATCGACTGTGGCTATATCTCCACGCCCAGCGAAAACCCCGCCGACGGGCGCATCGTGTCGTATCAGGGCAACGTGGCGGGCTTTATTCATGCCCAGCCGGAACACGCTCGCAAAGGCTGGCGGCCTTATCTGGCGCTGCCGCATCTGCCGCGCACCAACAACCTGTTCTACGCCATGAAACCGGCTCAGGCCGGCGTCCGCTGGCGGCTGCCCACTGAAGAGGGGCTGGCGCTGGCGATCCAGTTCGCCCATGTGCTGGAGATGGCTCACGAGCAGAGCATCGTCTATCTCGATCACAAGCTGGAGCATCTCTATTGGGACGGCCTCAAGCTGGAAGTCATCGACTTCAACAGCTCGCGCCAGCTCGACAGCAACACCAACAGCGACGCGCATTTTCTGCGTATGGATATTCATAACCTGTGCGTGGGCATTCTGTATTCGGTGTTTACCGGCCTGTCGCCGCAGAAGACGACGCTGCGCCCGCAGCCCAGCAACCGCAGCGCCGTCGAAGCGCGCTACCAGGACATCACCTCGCTCGATTTCGGCGTGGAGCCGACCCTCAGCCCGGCGCTGCAAAAGCTGCTCCAGCGCGGCGCCAACATGGAGATCGAGACGGTAGGCGAATTCCTGGAACAGCTTCAACAGGTGGCCGCCGTACACGGCTGGGATTTCCCCGATCACTACACCACCGCCGCCGACCGTGACGGACGCGATCAGATGCGCGCCGCCCTGCGCAAACTGCGCGCCGGGCAGGCCAGCATCCGCGAGGCGCGTGATCTGCTGTTCGACGCGGCCATCCTGGACGACATCTCCGAGGACATGGAAGACGAGCTGCGCCGTCTGGTCAAAGCGGCCAACGACATGCTCAACCATCGCGTCATCCCCTGATTGGCTGACAACCTCGCGTCAGACGGTATAATAGACATACAGGCAGTTGTAAAAGAGGTGTGTCATGGTGATGACCGTCAGCGAGCTACTGGAACAGGCCAAAGCGCTAACTCCACAGGAACGCCGGGAACTGGCAGGTTTGCTCATTCAACTGGCAGAGATGTCGCCAAGGCCGGACGACAGCGAGACAGAAGCGCACTGGGGCCAGAATCTGCTGCGACTGTTGGATGAATTTGGCCCAATTGAACTCGCTTATCCAGAGATCGACGACCCCGTTGAGTGGGTCAAACGTGTGCGACATCAGCAAGTTCAGGAGAGGCTTGGCAACTGGGGCCAGGAAGAATGATCACCGCACTTGTGGATACCACCGTCGTCATCCACCTGTTTCGTCGTTACGCGCCAGCCACAGCTTGGTATGGTGAGCAATCTCAGCCACTGGCTTTGACATCAATTACATGGATGGAGATCGTGTATGGTTCGAGCAGTAAGACCAATCAGGTTGCGAGTAAAGCAATTTTGAGCCAGTTCGACATGATTTACCTTACGGCATTTGACCAGAGATGGGCGATGGATCGTCTGGAAGCGCTTCGTCTCAGTCATGGTATAGCAATCAACGACTGCCTGATTGCATCGGTGGCCTATCGCCTGCAATTGCCACTGTACTCGCATAACCTGAAACATTTCGGCCCACTCATCGGCGAACTGGCAGTCAGGCCCTATGACTAACCTCGACGCATTTATCGACGCGCTGCCCAAAGCGGAGACTCACGTCCACATCGAGGGCACCATACCCTGGGCAATGGCCCGCGACTACGCCGCCGACATCACCGGACCGGCCTGGCTGCATCCTGGTTTTCGCTTTACCGATTTTGAAGAATTCGGCAGCGCCATGATGCCAGGTGTCCTGTATCTGCAGAACGACACGCTGCGCCGTTATGCCAGCGCGGCAGCGATGTATTTCCAGCATCTCGCTGCCCAGAACGTGCGCTATGTCGAGGTTACGCTGGGTATAGGCCCAATGCTGCGTAGTGACGCTGCCGACCCGGCGCAGATCATCGCCGCTGTACTCGACGTCGCGCCCGCCGGGCTGCACGTGCGAATCATCGGTGGAATCAATCGCCGATTTGCGCATCCACTCGACAGCCCGGAAGCCCGCGCTGTACTCGACACACCCGGCATCGCTGGCATCGATCTGCAAAGCGACGAGCGCGCCAACGGTCCCGCCGAGTTCATTGACCTGTACGACGCGGCGCGCGCACGCGGCTATCTGCTGCGCGCTCATGCCGGCGAACTCACCGGCCCGCAGACCATCGCCGACACGCTCGACTGCCTGGGCGTCAGCCGCATTATGCATGGCACGACCGCCATCCACGATAACGCCCTTGTCGATCGTCTCGCCAATGACCCGACCATCACGCTCGATATGTGCCCTACATCCAACGTGCGGCTGCGCGTGGTCGAAAGCCTGAGCGCCCATCCCATCGGCGAGCTGCTGCGGCGTGGCGTCAAGGTGACCTGCAGCACCGACGACCCGGCTGTTTTCGACGTGACGCTCACCGACGAACTGCGCCAACTGGTCACCTATCAGGATTTCACCGCCCGCGAACTGGCCGCGCTGCAGATCAACGCCTTTCACACCGCCCTGCTTCCGGAAGCCGAGCGCGTGGCGCTCATCGCCGAGGTCGAGGCGCTGGTCGCGCAGTACGAAATCGCTGGTTGACACCCGCGATGTTGGCCAACTGCCTATGCCCATACCGGGTCATTTTCGTGTATACTGTGCACAAGTTCAACTGTGCAGAATACATAGCCACTTAGTTTGAGAAAGTGAGCGCATATGTTTGATACAAAGATGCAGTCACAGGATTACATCGCTCTCGAAGATCGCTACGGGGCGCGTAACTATAAGCCGCTGGATGTGGTGCTGGACCGGGGTGAGGGCATATGGGTGTGGGATGTCGATGGCAAGCGTTATCTGGACTTCCTGAGTGCCTACTCCGCTGTCAACCAGGGCCATGCGCACCCGCGCATCCTGGAAGCGCTGACCGAGCAGGCAGGCCGCCTGCCGCTGACCTCGCGTGCCTTCCGTAACAACCAACTGCCGCTGCTGGCCGAGCGCCTGTGCGAACTCACCGGCTACGAGAAGATGCTGCCCATGAACAGCGGCGCGGAAGCCGTCGAGACGGCCATCAAGGCCGTGCGCAAGTGGGGTTATAAGGTCAAGGGCGTGCCGGAACACGAAGCGCAGATCATTGTGTGCAGCGGGAACTTCGCCGGACGCACCACCACCATCATCAGCTTCAGCGACGAGCCAGCCTACAAAGACGGCTTTGGACCGTTTACGCCTGGTTTCGTCACCGTGCCCTTCGGCGATGCCGCCGCGCTGGAAGCGGCCATCACACCGCACACCGTCGCTTTCATCGTCGAGCCGATCCAGGGCGAGGGC
The DNA here is from genome assembly GCA_964639225.1 of uncultured Anaerolineaceae bacterium. Classification (GTDB taxonomy): domain Bacteria; phylum Chloroflexota; class Anaerolineae; order Aggregatilineales; family Phototrophicaceae; genus CAZXCK01. The sequence goes on from CAZXCK010000052.1 coordinate 5,969, forward strand.
GGTGTCGTGGTGCCGCCCGCTGGCTATCTGAAGGCGGCCCGCGAACTCTGCACGCGCCATAACGTGCTGCTGGTCACCGACGAAGTGCAGACCGGCCTGGGTCGCACCGGTCGCCTGCTGGCTTCTCAGTGGGAAGACGTGCGCGCCGACGTGGTGACGCTGGGCAAGGCCCTCTCCGGTGGCTTCTACCCCGTCTCGGTGATGCTGGCCGACGCCGACATCATGAACGTGTTTAACCCCGGCGATCACGGCTCGACGTTCGGCGGCAACCCGCTGGCGAGCGCCGTCGCCCGCGCCGCGCTTGAGGTGCTGATCGAGGAAGAACTCATCGAGAACGCGCGCGTCCAGGGCGAATATCTCATGAGCCGCCTGCGCCAGATCAACAGCCCGCACGTTAAAGAGGTGCGCGGGCGCGGTCTGCTGATTGGTGTGGAACTCAACGAGCAGGCCGGCGGTGCGCGCCGCTTCTGCGAGGCGCTCAAGGAAGAGGGGCTGCTGTGCAAAGAGACGCACGAGACGGTCATCCGTTTCGCGCCACCGCTGACCATCACCAGCGAAAACCTGGACTGGGCGCTGGTCCGCATCGAGCGCGTGCTGACCACGCTGTAAGTTTGACAGCATCTGACGGGGGGCGCAGCCCGCGCGCCCCCCGCCGATTCCCCAACGCACGCTTGTCACCCATCGCAGACTCAGCTAACATTCCGTTTTAAGCTGCGCCGCCCGGTGGCGCGGTCATCATTCGTTTGATGGTTGGAAAACTCAATGCCAGATAACACGCTATACGAACCACCGTTTGACCCCGACGATACCCAGCCCACGCAGACTATGTCCTCCGTCGCAATCGATGCCGGTGACCCACCAGAGCAGGGCTGGCGGCGTCTGGTGGGGCTGGTGAGTCTGCTGGGCGCTTTGGGCTTCACCGCCGCCACTTTGCTGGTGCTGCTCAGTCCACCGGCCACCGTCGAGGTGCCGCCGGATGCGCCCGCCGATGAATCGGCAGTCGTGGCCGAGGCAAGCGCGACACCAACCGACATCCCGCCCACCGCGCCGCCCAGCGTCTCCATTGACGGCGAGGTGATCGAAGCCCTGCCCACGCTCGACCCCGAACTGGCGCAGACACTACTACAACAGCCGCTCGAATTCGAGGCGAACGCTATCGCGCGCACGGCCAGCATCGACCGCAATGTGCTTAACCCGTTTACAATCATCCCGGACCGCCCGCGTAACGAAGTGTGGCAGTATACGGTCGTCCAGGGCGACACCATCGAATCGATCGCGCGCCGCTTCGGCCTGGAGCCGGAGTCGATTGTGTGGTCCAACCCGCGCCGCATCATCCAGATTATGCGTCCCGGCGACGTGCTCAACATCCCGCCGGTCGATGGTGTGCTGGCGACAGCCATCGGCAGCACGCGCACCATCGCTGACTACACCGAACTCTACAGGCTTGATGACCCCTGGGAAATCCTCGACTCGCCATTTAACGCGAATCTGGTGGGGCTGTCGCCGGACTCGGTCCCGCCCAGCGGCACACAGATTTTCTTCCCCGACGGCGAGGCCGAGACCATCGTCTGGCGTGCCGATATCGAAGTCGTGGAAGAGGGCAACGGTGGCAGCGCCGGACAGGCGCGGCAGGCGACCGTCGTCTTTCAGAACGGGCAGCCCGGCTCGTGCGCGCCACAGGCCATTACCGGCGGCACCTTCTGGGCCAATCCGGTCCCGTCCGGCTATCGCATCACCCAGGGCTATTCGAGCTGGCATCCGGGTATCGACCTGGCTAACAGCCCCGGCACGCCTATCGTGGCGGCTAATGGTGGCCGCGTGATCTTCGCTGGCTGGAACAGCTTCGGCTATGGCTATATGGTGGCGCTCATTCACGGCCCCACCATGACCGTTTACGGCCACCTCGATTCCGTCAGTGTCGGCTGCGGCCAGGATGTCGCTGCTGGCCAGCAGATTGGTCTCATGGGCAGCACGGGCCGGTCCAGCGGGCCGCACCTGCATTTCGAGATTCGGGCGCGCCAGGGCAACAGCTATGTGCCGGTGAATCCCAGTTCGACCATCGGCTTCTAACAGACAGACTGTCATCTGAAGGAATATGCCATGCCTCGCAACCTTGCCATTTTACTGTTCGACGATGTCGAAGTGCTGGACTTCGCCGGTCCGTTTGAGGTGTTCGCCGTCAGCCGCGACCGCTACGACGGCCAGACGTCGCTGTTCAACGTTTACACCGTCGCCCAGAGCGCCGGTCCGGTCATCGCCCGTAACGGTCTCAGCGTCAACCCGACTTACACCGTCGAGAACTGCCCGCCGCCCGATATCCTGCTGGTTCCCGGCGGGCGCGGCACACGCGCGGCCATCGACAACCCGGACCTGATCGCCTGGATTCAGCGCGTCGCCGAACCGGTAGAGCTGGTGCTGTCGGTGTGTACCGGTTCGCTAGTGCTGGGCAGGGCCGGTCTGCTGGACGGACTGGCCGCCACCACCTATCACACCGAATTCGACCACCTCGCCGAACTGGCCCCCACCGCTACCCTGAAGCCGGGCACGCGCTATGTGGATAACGGGCGCGTCATTACGTCGGCGGGCGTCTCGGCGGGTATCGACATGGCGCTGTATGTGGTGGAGCGTCTGCACGGCGTCGAACAGGCCCGCTGGACCGCCAATCACATGGAATACACTCACTGGCAGCCGGACCAGCCAGCATAAGTCAGGGCGCTGTTCCAGACTCTTAAGCCTTCACCGCCAACAATTGTGGTACAAATAAGGTTAACGTGAGCACTTGTTGAACATAAAGGTGAGGACGTATGGCTCGCTGGGAATATCTGACACTGGCATCGACCCGTAACTACGGCACCACCAAGTATTATGTCAACGGTGCGCAGCAGCCGAGCCTGCGCAATGGCCGCTTCGAGGCGATCCTCAACCAGTTGGGCAATCAGGGCTGGGAACTGGTGGGCATCAGCGCCGATGGCAACGAGAAAACCTTCATCTTCAAGCGTATGTGCCCGGTGGCCGCCGACAAGCAGAACGGCGTCAAACAGCCAGCGGGGGGCATCGCCGCGCTGCCGCGTAACTGAGGGCGCGCTGCACCAGGGTTGTAAAACACGAATACCTGTTATCAGCACGAAAAAGAGCCATCCCACCTGGGATGGCTCTCGTTGATTCTGCGCTGTTTGCGTGCGACCTAGACGCCGGACGCTTCGACTTCCTGCGGGCTTTGCAGCAGCAGTTCGCCGTCGTCGCTGGTCGTCAGCCGGATGGTGCTGCCGATGCTGAACTGGCCAGAGAGAATGCCATCGGACAGGCGATCCTCGACCTCATTCTGGATGAGACGGCGCAGCGGACGCGCCCCGTATTCGGGGTCGTAGCCCTTCTCGGCCAGCCAGGTGCGTGCCTCTTCGGTGATGTCCAGCGAGATGGCGTGTTCGATCAGGCGCTCGCCGACCTTCTCCAGCTCCAGGTCCACAATGGCCTTGATCTCTTCCGGCGTCAGCGAACGGAAGACGATGCTCGCGTCCACGCGGTTGAGGAACTCTGGCCGGAAGGCGCGCCGCAGTTGTTCCATAACGCTCTTCTTGAGATCGTCGTAGCTCTCCTGATCGGAGATGGTGCGGTCGATGGGCACGTTGAAGCCCAGCGACGCCCCGCGTTTGATGGTATCGGCGCCGATGTTGCTGGTCATCACGATGATGGCGTTGCGGAAGTCCACCCGGCGACCGCGCGCATCGGTGAGCTGCCCCTCTTCCATCACCTGCAGCAGCATGTTGAAGGCTTCGGGATGCGCCTTCTCGATCTCGTCAAAGACGACGATGCTGTACGGGCGGCGACGGATGGCCTCGGTAAGCTGGCCTGCATCCTCGTAGCCCACGTATCCGGGCGGCGCGCCCACCAGACGGGCCACCGAATGACGCTCCATGAACTCGCTCATGTCGAGCTGTACCAGCGCGTCCTCGCTGCCGAACAGGAACTCGGCCAGGGCTTTGGTCAGCTCGGTCTTGCCGACGCCGGTCGGCCCCAGGAACATAAACGAACCGATGGGGCGGCGCGGGTCTTTCAGACCGGCGCGGGCGCGACGTACCGCCTTGCTGATGGCGATGATGGCCTCTTTCTGGCCGACGATGCGCTTCTGCAGCGATTCTTCCATCTGCATCAGGCGCTCGGTTTCCTCGCCGGCGATGCGCATGACCGGGATGCCGGTCCACATGGCCACCACCTCGGCGATGTCCTCACCGCTCAGGCGCGGCTGGTTGGTCTCTTCGTTCCAGTTGGCTTTCAGTTCGGAGAGCGTGGTTTTGAGGCTGTCGATCTCCACCGCCAGGCTTTCGGCGCGTTCGCGGTCGGCCTCATCCTCGCTGGTCATGATGGCTTCCAGCTCGTCCTCAAGGAAGCCCAGGTCGGTCTCGGCGCGCCGCACCTGAGCCGCTTCCGGACTCTTGTACATGCGCAGCCGGGCCGAAGCCTCGTCGATCAGGTCGATGGCCTTGTCCGGCAGGAAGCGATCCGGCACATAACGCGCCGACAGATTGGCCGCCTGCTCGATGGCTTCGTCGGTGATTTCGACGTTGTGATGATCCTGGTACGGCTCTTTGATGCCCTGCAGGATTTCGATGGTCTCCTCGATGGTCGGCTCGGCGACAATGATCTGCTGGAAGCGGCGTTCCAGCGCGGCGTCGCTCTCGATATGCTTGCGGTATTCATCGAGCGTGGTCGCGCCGATGCACTGCAATTCGCCACGAGACAGGGCCGGTTTGAGAATGTTGGCCGCGTCCACGCTGCTGCCAGCGGAACCGGCACCGACGAGCATATGCACCTCGTCGATAAACAGAATGCTGTCCGACGTTTTCAGTTCTTCGATGACGCGCTTGAGGCGCTCCTCGAACTGGCCGCGATACATGGTACCGGCCACCAGCGAACCGACATCGAGCTGGAGCACGCGCTTGTTCAGCAGCGGTTTGGGCGTGTCGCCGTTGACGATGCGCTGCGCCAGCCCCTCGACGATGGCCGTCTTGCCGACGCCCGGCTCGCCAATGAGGGCGGGGTTATTCTTGCGCCGCCGCGACAGCACCTGAATCACGCGCTCGATCTCGGTTTCGCGGCCCACCACCGGGTCCAGTTTATCTTCCTGGGCCAGCGCGGTGAGGTCCGTCGCCAGTTGATCGACCAGCGGCGTCTTTTCCTGCCGGGATGTGCGGCGCGGGCGCTGCTCTTCCTGGTTGGCCTGCGGCTGCACCGGGCTTTCCTGGAGCACCTTGCGCGTCTGGCGGCGCACTTCCTCCGGGCTGACACCCAGGCGCTTCAGCACCTCGATGGCCACGCCCTCGGACTGGCGCACCAGACCCAGCAGCAGATGTTCGGTGCCTACGTAGTGATGGCCCATGCGGCGGGCCTCGTCAAATGCCAGTTCCAGCACGCGCTTGGTGCCGGGGGAGAGGTCTAGTTTAGCGGGTTGGTTGCGGGTAGAGGCGCGGGTGAGGCGTTCGACCAGCTCTTCGACTCGGCCCGGCTCCAGACCCAGATCGCGCAGGACTTTGCCGGCTACGCCGCCTTCCTCGCGCATAAGGCCCAGCAGCAGATGCTCGGTCCCGATGTAATTGTGTTGCATTCGTTCGGCTTCTTCCTGCGCCAGGCTCAACACCCGTCGTGCCCGCTGTGTGAAGCGTTCCATTTTATCCGGCACGGTACAGTTCCTCCGTTGCCACTATCCTGAGCTTGCCGAAGCGTAAACAGTCAAAAAATCAAGCAGTACGCCCGCTGATAATTGCAGTCAATTATATCAGACTACAACGGGCCATGTTAGTTTCCTGCATCAGTACTTCGTTAGAGAGTCCGCCAGATACGAACCCTATCCTATAATTTACCAGATGCAGCTTAACAAAAACAGGGCGGACCCAACAGCCCACCCTGTGTCGAATGCATTTCATTTGTTGTGGCGCGGCGCGCCCACCGGCTTACTCGTCGTCGCTTTCGCCGGTGAGATTGCTCAGGTCGCGGTCCAGGTACTCGGCGGAGTTGACCCGTTTCAGGCTCAGGCCCAGCCGCCGGTTCTTCACGTCGATTTTGACCACGCGCAGCGTCAGTTTCTCGCCCTCGTTGACGACCTCATTGGGCTTGTTCACCCGCTGGTCCGACAACTCGGAGATGTGGATCAGCCCCTCGATGTCCTCGGCATCCACCAGCCGGGCGAACGCGCCAAACTTGGTGAGCTTGGTCACCGTCGCCTGCACCAGATCGCCCACCTGGTAGGTGGTGGCGACCTCGTCCCAGGGGTCGGCTTCCTGCCGCTTGATGCTCAGGCCGATGCGCTTGTTCTTGGGGTCCATGTTGATGACCTCAACGCGCACCTTCTGCCCCACTTCGAGTACATCACGCGGGTGAGTGACGTGCTTCCACGAGATTTCGGTCAGGTGGACCAGACCCTCGGCCCCGCCCACATCCACGAATGCGCCGAAATCCACCAGGCTGACGACATGGCCCTCGCACACCTGGCCCAGCTCCAGCTCGCTGATGAGCGCCTCTTTGCGCTTCTCGCGGCGCACGCGCGACGCCAGCCGCTCGGAGAGGATCAGCCGGTTGCGCCCGCGATCCACTTCCATTACTTTGACCACAATCGGGTCGTTGACCATCGGGCTGTAACGCTCTTCCGGCGTTTCGCCCTGCATCTGCCGCCGGCGATCATCGCTGATCTGGCTCTGCGGCACGAACCCGCGCAGCCGGTTAAATCGGACGATCAGGCCGCCCTTGTTGTAGCCGGCCACATGGCCCTCGTAGACGTTCTGATTGACACGGTATTCCTCAGCGTGTTTCCAGTCCAGTTCCTCGATTGCCCGGTTGACAGACAGGATGACATCGCCCTTGTGGTCGTGCGGATTGACCACATACACGGTGATCGCCTCGCCTTCGCGCAGTTCGTCCAGGTGCTGGCGCGACATCCGCTCCAGTTCCCGCCCTGGAATAATACCCACGCGCTCGTCCGGCAGCTTCACCTCGATCATCGTCGGCGTGGTGCTGCTAATCACCCCTTCCAGCAGATCGCCGCGTCTGATCTTCGTATCGTCGCTGGCGTCGTCGGCAGGCGCAGATTCGCCGGCTGATTCGTCCTCGGCCTCGTCAGCGGACTCAGTCTCGGCGGCTGGCTCGGCCTCGTCGGCGGACTCAGTCTCGGCAACCGGCTCGGCTTCGGCGACCGGCTCGGCCTCGGCGACTGGTTCGGTCTCGGCGACCGGTTCGGCCTCAGCGACTGGCTCGGCCTCAGCGACACTGTCGGCGGCATGCGGATGACCGGCAATCTCGCCCGCTTCTTCCGGCCCGACTGCATCATCCTCGTTGATGTTCTCGACTGCTGCGGCTTCGCCTTCTTCCGGCTCTTCGCCGAACGCCATCTCTTCCTCGCTGTCGGCGTCACTGGCGTCTTCCGCTGCTGGCACAGAGGCCAGTGCGTCGGTGCGCTCCTGCGTATGCGCGATGTCGGCGGCGGGCTGGCTTTCTTCGGTACTGGCTTCTTCTTCGGCAGGGGAAACAGTGGACTGGGTGTCTTCCTGTTCGTCCCGCCCTGGCTGATCGGCGCTCATGAGAAGTAGCGCGTTAACCGCACGGCTAGACGCGCTTTCCTCCTTTCCGTATCGTACAGACTCTCGAAGGCATTCGACAATCGACCCTTACAGGCTTCTCCATCGAATATTATACCTGCGGACAACCTAAAATCAAACTGATTTTTGCAATAGGTTATCGAAATAGGTAAATCAACCTATTGCTACTCTTCCAGCGTGCTCAGATCGCCCTCCGGCTGGCCCATCGCCCGCGCTTTGAGCACGCGCCGCATGATCTTGCCGGAGCGCGTTTTGGGCAGCGTGTCCACAAACTCGATCTTCGCTGGCATCGCGATTGGCCCCACTTCGTGACGGATGTGCTCGCGCAGGGCGCGCGCCAGTTCCTCGCCCGGACTCTGCCCGCTGACCAGGATGCAGTATGCGTAGATGACATTGCCTTTCACTTCGTCCGGCACGCCGATGACCGCCGCTTCGGCTACCGCCGGGTGACTCACCAGCCCGGACTCGATCTCGGCGGTTCCCAGGCGATAACCGCTGACCTTAATCACATCGTCGATGCGGCCAATCACCCAGATGTAACCATCGGCGTCCTTGCGCGCCGAGTCCCCGGCCAGATACCAGCCCTGTTTCTTATACGCATTCCAGTACTGATCGACATAGCGCCGGTCGTCGCCGTAGATGGTCCGCAGCATACTGGGCCAGGGATTCTTGATGACCAGCTTGCCGTCCTCGTTGGGAGCGCACGAGTTGCCCTCGTCATCGACCACGTCCACATCCAGGCCGGGGAACGGTCGCGTGGCGCTGCCCGGCTTGAGCGGCGTCGACGGCAGCGGCGTGATGACAAAGCCGCCTGTCTCGGTCTGCCACCAGGTATCCATAATCGGCGCTTTGCCCTTGCCAATGACGTTGTGATACCAGCGCCACGCCTCCGGGTTGATCGGCTCGCCCACGCTGCCCAGCAGACGCAGACTGCTCAGGTCGTGGCGATTCGGCCAGGCGTCGCCGAAGCGCATCAGCCCGCGAATGGCGGTCGGCGCGGTGTAGAGCACAGTCACGCCGTAATCGGCGATGATGCGCCACCAGCGGTCCGGGTACGGGTAAGTCGGCGCGCCCTCATACAGAATGCTCGTCGCGCCCAGAATCAGCGGCGCGTAGACGATGTAGCTGTGCCCGGTAATCCAGCCGGGGTCGGCGGCGCACCAGTAGCGGTCGTCGTCCTTGAGATCAAACACCCATTCCAGCGTCGTCGAGGTGTACACCTGATAGCCGCCGTGCGTGTGGACGATGCCCTTCGGCTTGCCGGTGGTGCCGCTGGTATACAGAATGAACAACGGGTCTTCGGCGTCCACGACTACCGTCTCGCATTTGGTGCTGGCGATGGGCAGCGCCATCAGGTCGTGATACCAGTAGTCTCGCCCCTGCTGCATGCTGACTTCCTGTCCGGTGCGCTGGACGACGATCACATGCTCCACCACCGGCGAGCGTTCGATGGCCTGATCGACGTTGTCCTTCAGCGCGACCACGCTGCCGCGCAGCCAGGCACCGTCCGATGTGACCAGCACCCGGCTCTGCGCGTCCTCGATGCGGTCGGCGATGGCCTGATCCGAAAAACCGCCGTAAATCACGCTGTGGACCGCGCCCAGTTTGGCGCAGGCCAGCATGGCGATGATGATCTCCGGTGTGCGTCCCATGTAGATCGTCACCGTGTCGCCTTTGTGGACGCCCATGCTGCGCAGCACGTTGGCGAACTTGTTGACTTCCTGGCTCAGCCGCCAGTAAGAGATGGTGCGCTGCTCGCCGTTTTCGCCTTCCCAGATGAAGGCCAGCTTATTTCGACGCCACGTGCGCACATGGCGGTCCAGCGCGTTGAGGACGATGTTCGTCTTGCCGCCCACAAACCACTTGTAGAAGGGCGCGTTGCTGTCGTCCAGCACCGTATCCCACTTCTGATACCATTCCAGCGTTTCCGCCCGTTTGGCCCAGAAGGCCAGCGGATCGGCCATCGCCTCGGCGTAGGCGGCCTCGTAATCCTTCACATGGGCGCTGTCGATCACTTCAGCGGCGGGGTGATACCATTCATCGGTGGCAGGGGTAAACGTCGACTCGGTCATGAAGCGGCTCCTACAAAGCGTTACAGTTCGCAATAATTCGCCGGTGATTATAATGTCCCCGACTGCGATTGCCAAAAATACCAGTGATACTCGTCACTATTCGATGATGAGTAACCTCACTTTACACCGGGGATGCTCCGGGGTTAGGATTCAGTTAAGTTAACAATTCGACTTCATCATTGGTTCGAGCGACCGCCGTGATGCGTGCCAAAGGATCGGTTAGCTGCCAGAGCAAGCGGCGCCATCAAGGTAAACGCACCTATTGCGCATGGACGCACACCGCGCGAACTCGACGCTGCTGCTGGAGTCGGGAATACCGGATTTTTCAGTAGAAACCAGCAGGGATCGCTGGTTGGCAGTGCGTGAAAAATCAGCAGCAGCACCAATTGAAGTGGGGGCACACGAGGCTGTGTGCCCCCGACTTATTTATAGCCCCTGTGCCATAGGATTCACCCCCGATATTCCCAACCGGACAACCTACCCTGTATCCACGCCATCGGCCAGCGCGCGCCGCGCTTCGGCGAACACCGCGCGGGCGGCGTCCTCATCGCTGGCGGCCAGCAGACCGGCGGCCACCTCAAATGCCAGTTCGTCAGGCACGGCCCGCACCTCAAACGGGCGCGACTCCCGGCCCCAGCGTTTGAGCGTGAAACGTTCCCAGCGGTCCAGTTCGGCGACGCTGTCCGGCGCATCGACATCCGCGCTGGCCCCGGCGGACTCATCAGCGGGCGGCTCGTCGAGCGCGCCAACCGGGCGCTCGCCCCAGGGTGCGGGCGGCAGGCTGTAATAACGCTCGCGGATTTCGTTGATACTCAACACCGGGTAGGCGGTGCGAATCTCGGCCAGGCGCGCCTGGGTGTCGCTGGGGCGAATATCCTCGAAGGCGGCCACATGCACCCCCGGCCAGAACGGTAGCAGTTCCTGCGTGATCTTCTGCGCGATGCGCACCAGCTTGGGCCACAGTGTCCGCTCGATGAACGAGCGTTCGGCGACCTGCGCGTTGGCCTCGGTGGCGTTGTCGCTCACCAGCCCCACCGGCACGCCGAAGATGTTCAGAATCTCGTCGCGGTTGGCGCGCCGCCCGCGCAGAAAGTCCAGCTCGCTGTGACTCAGGCCGATGTCCTGCCAGCCGACGCTGCTGCCGCGCAGGAAGGCCGTACGCCGCTGCGGGCCGCCGTAGCTGGCGCGCCACTCGTGTTTGATGCGCTCGAAGTCGGCGTCGCTGACCGGGTCTTTAATGGTGACAATGCCCGCCGGCACGCCGTTATCGCGGCCAAAGGTGTTGCGATTCCAGGCCATCATGGCGCGGTCCGTCTCCACGATCTGTCGCGCCGCTTCCAATGCAGACAGGCCGTAGTAGTCGCTGCCGGGATGCCAGCGTTTGAAATGCACCACCTCGACCGCCTCTAGCGGGATGCGCTGGCCGTCGATCTCGTAAATGTAACCGGCGACCAGCTTCTCGGCGTCCGGGACCACGCTCACACGGTCCGGGCGCAGCGGCCAGATGGCCGCCGGTCGGCCCAGCGCGTCCCCGGCCAGGAACCAGTAAGCGTTGCCCGTCAGTTCCAGCATACCCAGCGTCTGCTCGAACAGTTCAAAGCGGCTGGTAAACGGATTGGGCGCGTCCAGCAGACTCTCCAGCGGATGGCGCTCCACTTCCAGGCGCGTCTCGCCGTCCAGCCGGTAGACGTGCAGCGGCACCAGTGCCCCGGCCTCGGCGATGCGGTTGACGGCCACGTACACCCAGGGCGAGAGCTGGTACACGCCGGACTGGGCGCGGGCCTCGCTCAACTGCGGCCACAGAAAGTCATTGTGCGCGGCGACGGCGGCCACATGCGGCGCGTCCGGGCGCAGCGTATGGCGGCGTCCCAGCCGGTTCGACAACCAGTTGAACATAATCTGCTCCTTATCTGTTCTGGTTATCCTGTGTCATCCGCCAGCGTAGCACGACTGTGGCCCGTTTGGGTGTCCATACGGTCAGCCATAGTGTCCGTTTTTTATTCCGGGCGATTGACCCGCGCCCTGCTGAGGTGCATCCGGAAACTGGGGCAGGTTTTCAGCTTTCGCGCCGCCAGCGGTTCAGAATCGCTGGCTAGAGATAGCCAACCCATTAAAAGGATTGTGTCCCTCATGGCAGGTTACGTGAGTCTGTTTTTGTGTCTCTTTAGCAGACACGCTTCCTGTAGCCCGGTGTTTTAACGCCGGGCGAGGCAGGTTTGCCCCCAAATCCGGATGCACCCCGCTGATGAGTCAACCTTGTCAGTAGCCGCTGGATTAAGCTACACTGACGTCACAAACAACGTGCAGGATTTATCATCACCATGAGTTACAGGGCTATTCTGACCCGCAGCACAAGCGACGCCGACCAGCCACTGACCCCGCGCGAAGTCCGTTTGCGGCGCGCCGGTGACGTGCTGCTGTGGGGCGCGCTGGCCTGTGCTGTGCTGGCGCTGCTGCTGCTGATGGCGGGCGCCATCGCCGCCATGACGGGCGCCAACGGCACATTTGACACCGTCCACAGCCTGTTCCTCAGCCGTTACAGCGGCCCGCCGGAGCAGGCGCTGATGGCCGTGTCGCTGCTGCTGCTGGGGAATGTCGCCGCGCTGCTGGTGACGATGGTCGGCCTGATGGCCCAGGAAGCCTGGGGACTGCTGCTCGCCTGGCTGGTGGCCGCCGTCAACATGGCGCTGCTGGTCATACTGGGGAACATCCCCGCGCTGCTGCCGCTGGTTCTGGCTACAGCAGCCGGTGCCATCTGTACGGCGGACTGGCGCAGCTTCCGCATTAACCCGGTCATGCTCAAAGAGATTCGAGAGCGCATGCGCGGCGCGCGCGCCTTTGTCGTCATCAGTGTCTACCTGGGCCTGATGAGCGCCTTCGCCGTGCTCCTCTACCTGATTCAGCGCGGTGTCGTCATCAACACCGGCTCCGCCGTCACCGGCGAGCTGGGGCGCGTGGTTTTCGCCGGCGTGGTCGGCATCGAGCTGCTGCTGATCGTGTTCATCGCGCCCGCTTTCACCGCTGGCGCGGTCAGCAACGAGCGCGAACGCCGCACCTACGAACTGCTGCAGATCACGCTGCTGCCCAAGTCTTCATTCATCGTCGGCAAGCTGGAATCGGCCCTGAGCTATGTCTTTCTGCTGCTGCTGGCGGCCATCCCGCTGCAGAGCATCGCCTTTCTGTTTGGCGGCGTCACCGAGTTCGAGTTGCTGCTGGCCTTCGTCATCCTGGCGGTGACAGCCGTCACGCTGGGCGCGGTGGGCGTCTACTTCTCGACCACCGTCGAGCGCACCCTGACGGCCAGTGTGCGCGCTTACGCGGTCGCCTTCGCCGTCATCGTCGCCGCGCCGATTCTGCTGGCCTATTTCGTCAGCATCTTCGACAGCGCCGTGCTGGGCACGGGCACCAACATCACCCGTTCGCCGGTGCTGGAAGCGGCCCTGATTTACCTGGGCGCGTTCATCGTCAGCCTGAATCCGATCCTCACCGCCACCTCGACGCAGCAGCTCCTCATCGAACAGCAGCAGCTCGGTTTCTGGCAGGTCACGCTCAGCAGTGACGGCAGCGTGATTCCGCTGGTATCTCCCTGGATCAGCTTCACCATCTTCTATCTGGTCATCGCCACCGTGCTGGTGGTGCTGGCCGTGCGGCGCATGCGCCGCGCCGAAGGCTGACCCCACTCGCTTTTCGCACGTAGTTTTGAGGGTGTCACAGCAAAATGGACACACCAACACAGGGGACACCAGGCCGCGACTCGCTGGTTCGGCTGCTGCATGGCTGGCAGCGCCGCTTTCGGATTCAGCAGACCGTCTTATGGCTGTCGCGGGCCTTTCTGCCCGGCCTGCTGCTGGGAGTCGGGGCGGCTGCCATCTCGCACCTGGGGCCGTTCCTCACCAACTTACAGATCGCCATACTGACGCTGGCGGCGCTGGTCGCCGGATTGGTCGCGCTTCTGGTTGGCGTGTGGCTGTGGCCGCGCCCGGTCATCGACAGCGCCCGCCGCTTTGACCGGCAGTTCGGCTTACAGGAACGTGTCTCGACCGCGCTGGAACTGTTCGAGGGGCGCATCCACACCAGCGACGAACTGCGCGCTCACCAGCTCGCCGACGCCTACAGCCACGCCCGCGCCGTCGATGCGCGCGCCGCGCTGCCCCTCACCAGCCGCCGCGTCGAGTGGCTGCTGGCGATTCTGCTGGCGGCGCTGCTGGCGATTCTGCTGGCGCTGCCGACTCAGCAGGCCGGGGCCAGTCGCGATGAACCCGACGGCACAGCGCAGATCGTCGACGAGGCAGCCGATGACGTGCGCGACGCCATCGAGAGTGTCGCCAGTGACAGCGCCCTGGACGCCGACTCGCGCGAGAATCTGCTGGAGACGCTGCAATCCAGCCTGGAGACGCTGCGCAACCCCGAACTGAGCGCCGAGGAAGCCCTGGCCACGCTCAGCGAAACGGGGCAGGCGCTGGCCGGTGAGTCGGAGCAGTTGGCGCAACTGTCCGCCGAGCAGCAGCGCGCCATCGAAGCGGCGGCGGAAGCCTTGCGCCAGCCGGAATTTGACCGTGCCGACCCCACCGAAAGCGACGAAGGCAGCGACAGCGGCGAGACAGCGCCGGGGCAGCAGGCCGCCGACCAGCTCAGCGAACTGGCCGAGATGCTCGACAGCCTGAACGACGCCGAGCGCCAGGCTTTCGCCGAGGCGCTGCGCGAGGCCGCCGACGCCCTGCAGAATCTGTCGCCAGAGGCGGCGCAGGCGCTGCGCGAGGCGGCGCGCTCGCTCGAAGCGGGCGAATCCGATGCCGCCCGCGACGCGCTGGAAGAAGCCGCCCGCCGCCTGGAACAGGCCCAGCGCCAGCAGCAGAACACGCAGCAGCTCGCCGAACAGATGGAGCAGTCGGCGCAGCAGTTGCAGCAGGGCGAGCAGCAGCTCAGTGAGCGCGGCCCGCAGGAAGAGTCCGAGATGTCCGGCGGCGAATCGGGTAGTGACAGCCCGCCAGAGTCCGGCAGCGGCTCGGCGGAGGAGTCCGATGGGCCGATGTCTGGCGATGGCCAGGGCGACAGCGACACCCAGTCACCCGGCAGTCAGATGGGCGAAGAAGCCCAGCCCGGCGAGACCGGCGCGCTGCAAAGCGCGGAGATGGGCGCTGAGTCATCCAGCCGTGCCGGCGATATGCCCGGTGAGTTGGATCAGGACACGACCGGCTTTGACGAAACCGAACAGGATCGCCAGGAAGGCGGGCCGGGTCCGGGTGGAGAGCGCGAGTACGAAGCCATCTTCACGCCGCGCCAACCCTCAACCGAGCGCACCGACATCGACATCTTCCTCGAAACCGACGACAGCGATCCGATCATCCGCTACGGCGATTTCGAGCAGAATCCAGAGGGCGCGGTCAACGTGCCATATAACGAAGTTTTCAGCGATTACGCCAGCGCCGCCAGCAGCGCGCTGGAACAGGGATATATTCCGTTAGGGCTGCGCGATGTCATCCGCGATTATTTTACATCGCTGGCCCCATCGACAGGACAGGAGCAGCCGTGACCGTCGAACGCATGAACCTCGAAGAATTCAGCCGCATCGCCCAGGCCATCGAGGCCGAAGTCAGCCGGGTGATCGTCGGCCAGAAGAACGTCATCCGCGATGTCATCATCTGTATTCTGGCCGGGCGTCATGCCCTGCTGGAAGGTGTGCCCGGACTGGGCAAAACGCAGTTGATCCGCACCCTGGCCGACGCGCTCGACCTGGAGTTCAGCCGCATCCAGTTTACACCGGACCTCATGCCGTCGGACATCACCGGCACCAACATCATGGAAGAGATGGAAAGCGGCCACAAAGCCTTCCGTTTCCAGCAGGGACCGGTGTTCGCTAATCTGCTCCTGGCCGACGAGATCAACCGCGCCACGCCCAAAACACAATCGGCGCTGCTGGAAGCCATGCAGGAGTCGACGGTCACCGTTGGCCGCACGGTCTACCCGCTCAAAGCGCCGTTCTTCGTGCTGGCGACGCAGAATCCGCTGGAGATGGAAGGCACCTACCCCCTGCCGGAAGCCCAGCTCGACCGCTTTATGTTCAAGATCAACGTTGATTATCCCAGCGTTGACGATCTGGTGACCATCATCGACCGCACCACCGGCGCCGACGTGCCGCGCGCGGACAAAGTGGCCGATGGCGTCAACGTGGTGGAGATGGGCCGCCTGGCGATTGATACGGCGGTCGTCAGCCACGTCTCGCGCTACGTCGCCGAACTCATCGTCGCCACGCATCCGCAGCACCCCAGCGCCCCGGCCATGGTCCGCCAGTTCGTGCAGGTCGGCAGCAGCCCGCGCGGGGCGCAGGCGCTCATCATCGGCGCGAAGATCAACGCGCTGCTGGAGGGCCACAACCGCGCCAACGTCTCGTTTGAGGATATCGAGGCCGTCGCGCCGTCGGCGCTGCGTCACCGGCTGCTGCTCAACTTCGAGGGGCTGGCCGAAGGCGTCAGCACCGATGACATTGTGCGCGATCTGCTGCGGCACATGGATCAGGTGAAGGCCCGACGATGAGCGCGACTCCCTTTCTGCTGGACGACGCCATCCGGCGCAAGCTGGACGCCCTCATGCTGATGGGCAGCAAAGTCCGCGCCGGGGCCATCAAAGGCGAGCGCCGGTCGTCGCGGCGCGGCACCAGCATCGAGTTCGCCGATTACCGCAACTACGCCCCCGGCGACGATCTGCGGCGGCTGGACTGGAACATCTACGCGCGCACCGAACGCCCCTATATCAAGCTGCTCGAAGACGAGGAAGACCTGGCGGTACACATTCTGCTCGATAACTCCGCCAGCATGAACTGGCCGCCCATCGACGACGAGGACTACGCCCTGCCCGCCGAGTCGCACAAGCTGCGCTATGCCCAGCGGCTGGCGGCGGGACTGGCTTACATCTCACTCAACAGCAACGATCACCTGACGCTGACAGCCATCAACGCCGCCCCGGACGCGCAGTTCGGCCCGGCGCGCGGACGGCGGCAGAGTGTCGCCATGCTGCGTCATGTGCAGGCCATCGGCGCTGGCGGCGTCACCGATATCAACGCCGCCCTGACAGCCTACAGCAAGCGCGCCGCCCGGCCCGGCGTGTGCTTCGTCATCAGCGATCTGTTTTCGCCATCCGGTTACGTGGACGGACTCAAGCGGCTGCTGGCGAAAGGTCACGAGGTGGCCGTGCTGCATGTGCTGTCGCCGGACGAGGTCGAGCCGCCGCTGGTGGGCGACCTGCGCCTGATCGACATCGAAACTGGCAGCCCGCAGGAGATCAGCCTGGATGCCGGGATGCGTGCCCTCTACATGGAACGGGTCGCCGACTGGCGCGATGAGGTCCGCGCCGACTGCGCCCGACTCGGCGTACACTATCTGCCGCTGCTGACTGGCTCGCCCTGGGAGCAGGCCATCCTCTTCGACCTACGCCGCCTGGGTCTGGTGAAATGATGGTAAAGACGGGAAAGAACAAAATGCGGTTATTTTTCTGGGGCGCTGCCCCAGACCCCGCCACTTTTTGCAAAAAGTGGACAAAAACTCTGCCTTTTTCGGCGCTCTGCGCCGAAAATTATGGGGGTGTGGGGGTTCCTAACCCCCACGAAAAAGAAATCTCATGAACTTCCTGGCACCGATTGCATTCTGGGGGGCGCTGCTGGCGCTGCCGGTCATCCTGATGTACATGCTGCGCCTGCGCCGCCGCGAGGTGACCGTATCCAGCACGTACCTGTGGCGGCAGGTGCTCCAGGACCGCGAGGTGAACACCCCCTGGCAGCGGCTGCGGCGCAATCTGCTGCTGCTGCTGCAACTGCTGCTGCTGGCGCTGCTGGTGCTGGCCCTGGCGCGACCCTTTGTGACCGTCCCGGCGGTGAGCGCCCGCCAGGTGACGCTGCTGCTGGACGCTTCGGCCAGCATGAACGCCACCGACACCGACAGCGGCGAGACTCGCTTTGAGGCCGCCCGGCGCGAGGCGCTGGCCATCGTCGATACGCTGGCCGAAGGCGACCGCGTGACCGTTATCCGGGTGGCGGCGGTGCCCGAAGTGCTGGTCCCGGCCTCACCGGACCGGGCGCAGATTCAGGCCGGGCTGCGGTCAGCGGAGGCGGGCGCGACGCCAGCCGACTGGCAGGGCGCGCTGAGTCTGGCGGCGGGTTCGGGCGACGTGGACGACCACACCATCGTCATCATCAGCGACGGCGGCCTGCCGGACGATGCCGGTCTGCCCGGCGTCGATGCCGACGTGCGCTATATTCCGGTCGGTTCGGCGGGCGACAACGTCACCATCTCCGCGCTGGCGACGCGCGCCCTGCCGGGGCAGCCGCCGCAGCTCTACGCCCGGCTGACGAATCACGGCCCCACCGAGGCGCGTGTGGTGCTCACGCTGCACGTGGACGGTGAGCGCTTCGCCGCCGAGCACCAGACGATCCCGGCGGGCAGCAGCCTGCCGATTGTGTCGTCGGCGCTGCCGGCGGATTTCGAGACGCTGCGCGCCACGCTCACCCAATCGGTGAACGCCATCGCGCCGGACCATCTGGCGCTGGACGACGCGGCCTACGCCGTCGCCGGCGAGACGGGCACGCGCCGCGTGCTGCTGGCGACCGACGGCAACCTGTTCTTAGAGCAGGTGCTGCGCAGCCTGCCCGGCCTGGAAGTCGTGCGTGCCACCGGCGAGGTCGGCCTGCCGCCGGATTACGACCTGTACATCCTGGAGAATCGCCTGCCGGAGTCGCTGCCGGATGGCGATCTGTTTTTCATCAATCCGCCGGAGAGCGTGCCCGGACTGTTCGCGCTGGGTCAGGAAAGCATCGACACGGCCAACCCCACCGCCGCCGATGATCCGCGTATGGCTTTCGTCGAGGTGAGCGACATCAGCGTGAGGCGCTTCCGCGAAGTGAGCGAGGTCGATTGGGCCGATCCGCTGCTGAGTGTGGCCGGCGGTCCGCTGCTGCTGGCCGGGGAAACCGGCGGGCGGCAGGTGGCGCTGATGCCGTTCAACCTGCTGGAAAGCGACCTGGCGCTGCAGATCGCCTGGCCGGTGCTGGTGGCTAACCTGGCGGAGTGGTTCGCGCCGCGCAGCGCCATCGCCGCCGGGACCAGCCTGCAGGCGGGCGAGCCGCTGCTCATCCGCCCGCCCTTTGAAGCCGACACCCTGCGCGTGCATCTGCCGGGCGGCGAGACGCGCACCCTGCCCGTTGAGCGCGAGACGGTCATCTTCGCCGGGACCGCCACGCCCGGCATCTACCGGCTGGAGGTGCTGGCCGGATCGCGGGTGCTGCTGGAGCAGCCCTTCGCCGTGAATCTGTTCAGCCCACTGGAGAGCCGCATCGCGCCGGTGCCGCTGGATGCGCTGCAAATCGAAGGCGCGACGGTCAGCGCCGCCGAAACCGGCGAGGCGCAGGGCCAGCGCGAGCTGTGGCCGTTGGTGATTCTGCTGGCGCTGGCGCTGCTGCTGGTCGAGTGGCTGGCCTATCACCGGCGCATGCGCCCGCCCTCAGCCAGACGCGGCGCATCATCTCGCGGGGCCGGTCGGCTGGCCGGGGCGCGCCCGTGAGAGCATTATTGTGGGGGCGCTGCCCCGAAACGGCGAGTAAACTCGTGTCACTTCTGATTCGCTTTAACGAATTAATGCGGATCAAGCAATGTCGTGGCCGCCTGTGGTTCATAACTGTAGCTGTTTGCAGCAGGCTGCTGGGAGGCGACCCACTACAGGGGTCGTATCCTTTATGGCGATCAACAAGGGTGGTCTTTTGTGTCCCTTTAGCGGACACGCATCCTGTAGCCCGGTGTTTTAACGCCGGGCGAGATTTTGCAGGGGCGCGGGGACAGCGCCCTCGCCGTAACAGTACTGGAAGTACGCTTATCGGATTGCCATCATGACCCTGACGACACCTCTGGCCCTGGGACTGCTGCTAATGCTGCCGCTGCTGGCCTATATTGGCTGGCCGCGCAGTCGATTCCGGCGCGTCCGCGACAGCAGCAGCCTGATCGTGCGCCTGCTGATCGCCGCGCTGCTGGTGCTGGCGCTGGCCGGATTACAGGTAGCCCGCTCCGCCGACCGGCTGGCGGTGACCTTCCTGGTCGATGTCTCCGATAGCATGGGCGCGCAGACGCAGGAACTGGCTTTTGATTACATCCGCGACGCGCTGACCCACATGCAGCCGGACGACGAGGCGGCAGTCGTCGTCTTTGGCGGCGATGCTCAGGTCGCGCGCTCCATGAGCACGGCCCGCGACCTGGGGCCGGTCCGCGCCGCGCCCGATCCTGGCGAGACCGACATCGCCGCCGCCGTTCGGCTGGGGTTGGCGCTGTTCCCCGGCGACACTGCCCGCCGTCTGGTGATCCTCAGCGACGGCCTGCCCACCAGTGGCGACGCCCTGGCCGCCGCGCAGATCGCCGCCGTCGCCAACGTCGAGATTGGCTATGTGCCGGTCGAGCGCCCGACCACGCCGGAGGTGCTGGTCCGCGCCGTCGAGGTGCCGCCGCAGGTGGATGAGGACCAGCTTTTTGACCTGCGCGTGAGCATCGGCTCCGAGAACCAGACACAGGCCGTCGTCACCGTGCTGGCGGCGGGCGACATCGTCCACCGCGAGGAAGTCGAGCTGCGCCCCGGCGACAACAGCTTCACGCTGCGGCTGCGCAGCGGCGCGGCGGGCTTCCGCGATTTTCTGGTGCGCGTCGATCCGCTGGGCGAGGATGGCTTCTTTCAGAACAACGCCCTGGCCGCCTTTACGCAGGTGCGCGGCACGCCGCGCGTGCTGATCGTGGCACAGCAGCCGGACGGACCCGACGCGCGCTATCTGCCGGCGGCGCTGGCCGAGGTCGGCCTGCAGACGGATGTCATCACCCCGGCGCAGATGCCGCAGACGATGACCGGGCTGGCGCAGTACGAGTCGGTGGTGCTGGCCAACGTGCCCGCCGCCAGCCTCAGCCAGCAGCGCATGGAGACGCTCAGGACTTACGTCAGCGACCTGGGCGGCGGCCTGCTGGTGGTCGGCGGGCCGGATTCATACGGACCCGGCGGTTACTATCGCACGCCGCTGGAAGACGCGCTGCCGGTCGAAATGCAGCTCAGGGACGAGCAGCGCCTGCCGCAGCTCACCCTCGCCTACCTGATCGATCGCTCCGGCAGCATGGGCGCCACCTCGTCAGGCGGCATCGCCCTCATCGACCTGGCCAAAGAGGCCATCATCCGCTCGATTGACCTGCTCCAGCCGACCGACCGGGCCGGGGTCGCTTCGTTTGATATGAACGCCTACTGGATCGCCGAGTTCCAGAACGTTGACGACCGGCAGAATTTGCAGCAGCAGGTGGCCACGCTGCGACCCAGCGGCGGGACCAGCATCATGACCGGTATGCAGCTTGTCGCCCAGGAGATCGTCGCCGAGCCGACGCCGCTGCGCCATATCATCCTGCTGACGGACGGCGGCGCTATCCCCGACGGGCTGGTGAC
>CAZXCK010000053.1:0-26832 GCA_964639225.1 uncultured Anaerolineaceae bacterium
GCCGGGCGGGGCCGGCCTGTCCCTATACTCCGCACCAATTTGTTAATCTGCATCAAAAGTGGGCAAAACTTTGTCTTTTGCCGCGCAAAGCGCGGCAAAGCAAGGGGTCACGGGGTTCCTAACCCCGTGCGGGGGTGTGGGGGCAGCGCCCCCACAAGATATGCTGAGTAGTTACCCGGATTTGATGCGATAGCCCTGCCCCTGCCCGATTGGCCGGTTTTAATGTTTGCCGGATTCGCGTATAATGCCTTAGGCGTGGTGCGGCGGATTAAAGCAGCGGCTCTTATGTCTGATGAACTAATCGGGAAAACCATCGGGGGCTACGACATCCTGGAGCGCATCGGCCAGGGTGGGATGGCGACCGTCTACCGCGCGCGGCAGAAGTCGATGAACCGCACGGTCGCGCTCAAGATTCTGCCGCGCCATCTGCTGCGCGACGAGACGTACCTGCAGCGCTTCGAGCGCGAGGTGCGCATCGTGGCCCAGCTCGAACACCGCAACATCGTCCCCGTTCATGACTACGGCGAATACGACGGCCAGCCCTACATCGCCATGCGCTACATGCCGGCTGGCTCGGTTGACGATCTGCTGACCAAAGGGCCGATCCCGGTCGAGCAGGTGTTGAGCATCGTCGAGCAGGTGGCCCCGGCCCTTGATTACGCCCACACTAAAAACGTCCTGCACCGCGATCTCAAGCCCAGCAACATTCTGCTGGATGACGAAGGCGGCGCTTACATCACCGATTTTGGCATCGCCCGGCTCGTCGGCCAGGACCAGGAAACCAGCGGCATCACGCTGACGGCGCACGGCGTCATCGGCACGCCCAGCTATATGAGTCCGGAGCAGGCCCAGGGCCAGCCGCTGGACGGTCGCAGCGATGTTTATTCGCTGGGTATTATGCTGTTCGAGATGCTCACCGGGCGCCGCCCCTTCCTGAACGAAACGCCCTACGGCGTCGCCGTGATGCAGGTGACGACGCCGCCACCGTCGCCGCGCAGCATCAACCCGGTCCTGACGCTGGCGGTTGAGCAGGTGGTGTTCAACGCGCTGAAGAAAAAGGCGGAAAACCGCTACCAGACGGCTGTCCAGCTCGCCGAGGCGCTGCGCCTGGCGGTGGACCGGCCAGACAGCATCTTTGACACCCAGCCGCGCGGTGTCCCCACGCAGGACGGACTGGATGTCACCCAGCCGCACAGCGCCTCGTCCACCGACGATTACACGGTGCCGTCCACGCCGCCCGATATACAGCCAGCCCTGCCGCCACAGCCGCCGCCGGTCTATACGCCGCCGCCCATCAGCCAGCAGATGCGACCGGCCAGCATCCCGGCCCGCGCCCGGCGCCGCGCCGCCCGCTTTCCTGGCAACGTGTGGCTGCTGGCAATGGCTGGCGGGCTGATCGGCTGTGGGGCGCTCACCGTGCTGGTGGTCTTTGTCGTCATCAATATCAACAACCTGTTCAGCGGAACGCCCCCTACGGCGACGCCGCCGCCCACGCTCGACCCGACCAGCGCCGCCGCCCGTGAGGCCGCCCTGGGCGGCATGGCCAACACGCCCGGCGTTACGCCTGTTTTTATGCTGGCGACTCCCATCCCGACACGCACGCCGCTGCCGGAGTCTTCGCCCGGCGTTGCGCCGGTGGGCGTACGCCCTACCCCCACCACCGACCCCGATCTGTCGCCGGAGACACCGGCGCTCATCTATTTTGACCGGCGCGACAACAGCGACGGCATCTTCCATTACGATCTGCGCACCGGTGTCGAGACTCGCCTGACGCACGAGAGCACCAGCAGCGCCTATCCGCGCGTCTCACCAGATAGCTCACGCATGGTGTTCCAGGTCGATCAGGACGGGCGCTCCGACATTTTTGTGATGGAACTCGGCACTCGCCAGACGATCCGGCTGACCGATGACGACGCCGACAACCGTATGCCGTCGTGGTCGCCGGATGGGCGCTGGATCGTCTACGCCGCCAGTTCCGGCGAGAGCGGCGCTTATGACCTGTATCGCATGCGCTCTGATGGCAGCGGCGAGCCGCAGTTGCTCTACGCCGATGGCCAGCGTAACAGCCACCCGCGCTACAACCCGGACGGCAGCGCCATCGTCTTTACCGGCGGCCATCCGCGCGACGCCACCACCTGGGAGATTCGCCGGCTGGACCTGCTCACTGGCGAAGTCATCGCCCTCACCGACAACGCCATGCGCGACGCCGCGCCTACCTTCACCCCGGACGGCGAGCGGATCGTGTTTGTCACCGAGGGGCAGGGCGGTGGCGCTGTCGCCAGCATGTCCATTGATGGCGGCGAGGCGCAGGTGATCTACGATGACGACGGCTTCGCCTGGGGCGTGGACTTCAGCGCGGACGGCGAACTGCTGGTGTTCAACAGCCAGCGCGGCGAGCGTTCCACACTGCTGATTATGCGCGCCGACGGCAGCGACCCCCGCCAGATCGACGATGTGACCGGCTTCTATGCGTCGTGGGGGCCGGCGCTGTAAGCGCCGCAGCCGGCGATGTCCGAGCGCTCTGCGACCCTGGCGCGCATCGTCGCCGACACGCTCCAGCAGCAGATTCGTGAAGGGCTTTACCAGTGCGGCGACCGGCTGGCCGAGATCGTCATCGCCCGCGAGATGAACGTCAGTCAGAATACGGCCCGCGACGCGCTCAACTGGCTGGAACAGGCCGGCTGGGTGGAGCGCCGGCCCCGGCGCGGCACGATCGTCTGCCAGTTCAGTGTGGACGATGCCCGCGAACTGTACACACTGCGCATAACGCTCGAACGGCTGGTGCTGGCCTGGACTATGGAGACCATCACCGAGGCCGAAAAGATGCAGCTCGGCCATCTCATCGCCGAGGCGCGCATCGAGGCCAACAGCGGCAGCGACTCCGGGGTGCTGGCGGCGGTGATGGCCTTCCATCACCGGCTGCTGACGCTGGCCCAGAAGCCGCGCACCGCCAGCCTGCTGACGGTCATCCTCAACCAGTGCCATCTGCTGGGCAACCTGCGCGCCCGCCACGATCCGCCAGACGCCGCCGCCTACACCGGGATCATCAACCGTTACGGCGACCTGCTGACGCACATCCGCTATGACCGCCTCGACGACGCCCGGCGCGCGCTGGACGATCTGCTGCGCGCCGAACGCGACACCATGCTCACCGTGCTGGACCTGATTGAATGAAGTGGAGCGGGTGGTCCGGCGTTAAATTTTCGTAATAGAACCATTTGCAGGCCATCCACTGAATGGTCATGTCCGATTGTGATAGCATGAACATCGTAACCATTCGCAGCCAACAGGAACTGAAGTAAACCCTTATGATGCTCATCGGGCGTCGCCGTTTCGCTGGCCTTGAAGTGTGGCAGCGCAACCTGGTCATTGTATTTATCGCGCAGATGGTCTCCGCGATTGGCTTCTCGCTGATTTTCCCGTTTTTGCCGTTGTATGTGGCCGACCTGGGCACCAACACCGGCCTGAGCCTGGAGTTCTGGGCGGGGATGGTGTTCTCGGCGCAGGCTTTCACCATGATGCTGGTCTCGCCGGTGTGGGGCGCGCTCGCCGACCGTTACGGGCGCAAGATGATGGTGCAGCGCGCCATGTTCGGCGCGTCAATCACCATTCTGCTGATGGCGTTCGTGCGTACCTCTGAGGAACTGGTATTGCTGCGCGCCATCCAGGGGCTGATCGCCGGGACGGTTTCCGCCGCCAACGCGCTGGTCGCCGCCAGTGCCCCCCGCCACCGCACCGGCTTTGCGATGGGTCTACTCCAGGTGGCGCTGTGGAGCGGCGTGGCGCTGGGTCCGCTGATTGGCGGTGTAATGGCCGACGCCTTCGGCTTCCGCATTCCGTTTATCATCACCGCTGTGATGCTGGCCATCGGCGGGATTCTGGTGCTGGTGGGCGTTCACGAGGAATTCACACCGGAGACGCGCCAGGCCAACAAGAGCAAAAGCATCGTCTCCGAATGGGGGCATGTGGTCCACATGCCCGGCGTCGTCCAGACTTACGCCGTGCGCTTCCTGACCGCGCTCAGCAAGTCGATGGTGGTGCCGATTATGCCGCTGTTCGTGGCCATGCTGATGCTCAACAATTTCACCGGAGCCTATCTGATATCGATGCCGGAGTCGCTGACCAGCGGCCTGTCGGCAGCGGCAGGCAGCGGCATCAGCACCATCACCGGGCTGGTGGTGGGCATCTCATCGCTGACGGCCACCGTCAGCGCGGTTTACCTGGGCCGCCTGGGCGACCGCATCGGCCACCGGCAGATTCTGATCTTCTGCGCGCTGCTGGCGACGGCGCTCTATCTGCCGCAGGCTTTTGTCAGCGACCCCTGGCAGATCGTGCTGCTGCAAGGGCTGACCGGTCTGGCGATGGGCGGCCTGGTGGCCTCGCCCAGCGCGCTGCTGGCGCGTTACACCGACCCCGGCGAAGAGGGCGCTGTCTACGGTATCGACAACTCGGTGGTGGCCGCCGCGCGGGCCATCGCGCCGCTGGTGGGCGCTGGTATCGCCGTGTGGCTGGGCCTGCGCATGACGTTCCTCTCGGTGAGTGTGCTGCTGATTGTGGTGGCACTGGTCTCCGCGATTCTGCTGCCCCGGCCCGACCGCAGCGGACCGATCTTCCGCCCGCTGCGCCTGCCGTTCACCACACGCGAGCCGAAATTCCACCCATCCGGGGATTAGAGAGATAACGGGCGCAGATCAGTCTGCGCCTTTTTGTTTACCCGTCCGTCAGAATTTTATCGACCGCCGCCGCCAGATCGCGCAGCGTGTTGACGTAGAAGACGCCGTCGGCGTGGGCGGCATACTCGACCATGTCGCTGTCGCCGGTGCCCCACTGCGAGCGCTTCTCCGGGCAGAACCACAGCAGACGGCGCGCCTTGCGCTGGATGTCCTGGGCGATATCCAGGCGCGGATTGTTGTAATTGTTGCGCCCATCCCCCAGAATGATGACCGTCGTCTTGCTGGTGACCAGCCCCATATGATCGTGGCGGAAGGTGTTGAGACTGTTGCCCAGGTCGGTGTTGTAGTAGCCGGGACGATTCTTCTCCAGCACGCGGCGGACCGCTTCCTGCGGCTCGTATTCCTGGAATTCCATGCTGATATCGACCATGTCATCGATAAAGATGAAGCTGTTGGTGCGCGCCACCTGGTCCTGCAGCTCGTAGACCAGCGTCAGCAGAAATTCCGTGCAGTAACGCACCGACGTGCTCACGTCGCAGATGACGAGCAGCGCCGGTTTGACGTGGCGTTTGCGGTGGCGCAGCTCGATGGGCGTGCCGCCGTAGCGCATGTTGGCGCGCATGGTCAGGCGCGGGTCGGGGCTGCCGGCTTTGGCGCGCCGCTGGCGCA
Organism: uncultured Anaerolineaceae bacterium; assembly: GCA_964639225.1. GTDB lineage: Bacteria > Chloroflexota > Anaerolineae > Aggregatilineales > Phototrophicaceae > CAZXCK01. The sequence continues at coordinate 5,343 of CAZXCK010000053.1, forward strand.
GCGCCGCCCGGCTGCGCAGACGCGCCGCCAAACGCCGAATTTCGTCACGGATGTGATCGACTTCCGACTGGCCGAGCTGGTTAAAGGGCACGTCCATCAGGTCCGGTTTGGCCTGGGGTTCCTGGTCGGCCATTTGCTGAGCCAGCGACGCGCCCACATGCTGCGAAATCTGTTCCGACAGGCCCTGCATGTTCTGCTGGAGCATGTCGCGCAGTTTGTCCAGCGCCTCGCCGCCCATGCCCATCTGCTCCAGTTCGTCGAGCAGGTCCTCAAGCAGCTGCTCCATCTGTGCCATGCCAGACTGGCGGTTCATGCGCCGCTCAAACCAGGGCCGCTGGAACATCTCGCCGCCCTGGTTCAGCCCGGATTGCTCGGCCATCTCGTCGAGCTGGTCATCGCTGAAAGAACGGCCTTCCAGAAGCTGCTGCATCAGCGACCTGAGGGCTTCCATGTGGCCGGCCAGTGAGCGCAGCGCCTGCTGCAGCATGTCCTGTTCCTGCTGGCTGAGGTTCTCCGGGATGTTTTGCATGGGTGGCTTGTTGGACGCGAAGAACAGCGGGAAGAAGTAGTCAAAAATCTGCTGGTCGCGGGCCTCTTTGACCAGTGTTGATTTGAGCGTGGAGCGAAAGCTATTCGCGCTGCGCACGCCCACCAGACTGGTCCCGTTCATGGCGTCCTGGCTCTCGGCCAGCGAAATCCGCACACCGGCTGCTCGCAGCGCGCGGATGAACTCCACCATACGTTTGTCCATTACCGTTCCTCGTTCACTACCACTCACATTCCGTTGACAGCTTGGCTACCAGTACAATCTCACACACGCCTACTATAAATCAAATGTAGCGGCTGTCACAACCAGCGCGGGGAAAACGGCGGGGACAACAAAAAAACCGGCAGCGATGGCTACCGGTTAGGTGCTGCGAGCCTGGAGGGATTCGAACCCCCGACACCCTGCTCCGTAGGCAGGTGCTCTATCCGCTGAGCTACAGGCTCGTATGCGCAAATCGTAGCATAGGCGCTGGTGACGGTCAAGCGTGAATTTGCGGCAGATTTCCGGCATCAGCATGCTGGCGAAGCGTCCCTGGCGTGCTACAATAATCTCCGTTGTCGCCAAGTAAGGACCACCTCAAGGAGATGCCCATGAGTTCGCAGCAGCCGGAGCAGTTGGCGGCCATCGCGCAGGAAATCACCGTGTGCCGGGCCTGCCGCCTCTACGAGAATGCGACCAACCCCGTCCCCGGTTACGGCAACGCCAACGCCGACATTCTGTTCATCGGCGAAGGGCCGGGCGCTAACGAGGACAAGCAGGGTCTGCCGTTCGTGGGCCGGTCCGGGCGTTACCTGGACTATCTGCTGGAACTTATCGGGCTGGACCGGTCGCAGGTGTTCATCACCAACGTGGTCAAGCATCGCCCGCCAGACAACCGCGATCCCTCGCCGGATGAGATTGTCGCCTGTAAGCCGTTCCTCGACCGGCAGATCGCCATCATCGACCCGCTGGTGATCGCCACGCTGGGACGCTTCAGCATGGCGCGTTACTTCCCGGATGCGCGCATCAGCCGCATTCACGGCGAGCCGCGCTACGACGGCGACCGCGCCTATTATCCGCTGTATCACCCGGCGGCGGCCCTGCGCAACCCCAACCTGCGCGTCGATATGGAAGCCGACATCAAGCGCCTGCCGGAGATCGTCGCCGAGGTGCGCCGCCGCCGCGAGGGCGCGCAGGCTCCGCCGGACGCGCCGCAGGAATCCCCCGACGACGACAAAGACGACGATCCGCCACCGCAGCAGCTCAAGCTGTTTTAGGCGATCACGGTCGCCAGTCGGCGGCGGTACCAAAGCCCAGCAGGCGCGGCTCGCCGACCTGATGGCCGTCCATTTCCAGCAGATACAGCATCGACCGGCGCGCCTGCGGCGGAATCAGCGCGTAGGCCAGCCGTTTGCCGTCTGGCGACCACGCCAGCGAGATGGGCTGCGCGCCCGGTTGCAGCGGAACCAGCATCCGGGGCGAGTTGGCGCCGGTCGGCCAGAAGAACAGGCCCCAGTCTGGCCCGCTGCTGATGTCAAAATAGACGCGCCCTACTGCTCTTGTAATACTCGCGCCGCGCCCGAACGTCGCCAGATACTGCTCGACCGCCTGGTGCTCATCGTCGAGCGCGCCCAGGTAGCCCGCGTCGAGGTCGGCGTGGTGCAGTTCCAGCGTGACGCCGTCCCGGTAGACGAACAGCAGCCAGCGCCCATCCTCGGACCAGGCCATGTCGGAGTAGATGCCCGTCTGGCCCACAGGCAGAATCGGGCGCGGTTCGCCGGTGGGTAAATCCATCACGTAGATGCGCGGTAACTCGCTGCCGCGCTGTGAGTAAAACGCCAGATGCCGCCCATCCGGCGACCACACCGGCCCAAAATCCTGGCCGGAATGGTCGGTCAGGCGCAGATCAAGTCGGCTGTGCAGCTCGTAGAGATGGATGCCGCCATCGCCGGGCGCATCGCTCGCATAGGCCAGCATGGGCGTGCGCATCACCCGACCGGCCAGCAGCGCGCCCGCCAGCAGCAGCGCTGTGACCAGCGTCAGCGGCAGCAGCAGCGCCAGAGACAGTCGCAGCATCGTCAGAAGCGCTCGCTGACCAGCCGCCACGTCCCGCTGGCCGGGTCGCCGGTGTGAATCAGCAGCAGAATGCCGCCGCGCTGCGGCAGGTCGATCATGCGGCCCTGGGTGAAGGTCTGCGTGGTGGCCTGAGCGCCGCGCTCGGCTTCGGTGGCCCAGCCCAGGCCGTCGCGCACGGCGGGGTTATCGCGCCAAACCTTGCCGAAGCCGCGCACCGGCTCCAGCAGACCGGCGGGCGGATTGTCGCCGCCCTGTTCGGGGTCAACGCCCTCGGTAAACGTATCGGCGAAACGCTGGTAGCGGCCATCGTTGTACAGCACGTAGATGCTGCCCGGCGCGTCGTCGATCCACACCATCTGGCCGCGCTCGAACGTCTGCAGGGCGCTGGCCGGCGACGCCGTCACCGGCGGCGAACCGACCGGGCAGCCGATCTGCGCCAGCAGTTGCGGCTCATTGAGGACCAGACGACCAAATCCGCCGGTTGGCATGTACTGGCACTGTGTACCGGCGGCGGGCGTGGTGACCGGCGATGGGTCGCTGGCTGGTCCCTGGCCCGATTCGGGCAGGAAGTCCGGCGGCAGAATGGTCGCCTGCAGGGCCAGCTCCATCAACATCGTCAGCGCGCCGATTTCCGGCGCGTCGGTCGGCGCGGGCGTCTCGGTGGGGGTGGCGGTTGGTGTGCGGGTGGGCGTCGGCGTGATGGTCAGGCTGGGGGTGACGGTCGGCTGGGCCGGTGGCGCGTCGGTCGGCGGGTCGGTCGGCAGTGGAGCCGGCTCGCCGGCGGCCTGGGCCTCTGCCGGGGTTTCGTCCAGAGTCTCGCGGGTTGGCGTGGGATCGGCGGTGGGGGCGTCGGTCGGCAGTTCGATTCGTGTGGGCAGCGGGCGCGAGTCGCTGTCATCGTTGGCGCAGGCGGCCAGCAGCAGCAGCACCAGCACCATCACAAGGGACGTGTATCTCATCGGCAAACACCTGTCGATTGTCGCGGGTTGTCCAGCCTGTATTGTACTCCAGCCAACAAAAAAGCGCGGTGTAAAGATGACAGCGCCGGATTGCGTCCCAACCCTGGCACAGTCACCGACCCACTGCGCTTATTGCGTGCCGCTTAACCGGCACGCCCTCATCAGTTCCTGTGGCGGCGAAACCCTTGAACCTACTCTAAAACTATACCACGAATCCGGGCGGAAGGGGATAATTTGCTGTCAGAATTACCGGGATTCGAATGCGAATCCAACCCTGATTGTTTGCGCTGGATTGACTGACCATTTAGAATAGGGTGCATCAACTTCGTTCCTTTACGAATCGTACGAACCATAATGGTGACAGCATCTGACCAGACCTTTATATCCTATCGTCACACCGTCCACGAGCAGTTAGGCATGGGGGCGATGGGAGCGGTCTACCGCGCTTATGATCGTCTCAGCGGGCAGTACGTGGCGCTCAAGCGCGTGCTGGCCCAGAGCGACTCGCTTCAGTTCGCCTCGCGCCACGCCGATACAATGAATCCCTCGCTGGCGCTGGCCCATGAGTTCCGCACGCTGGCGTCGCTGCGGCATCCGAACATCATCAGCGTGCAGGATTACGGCTTCGACAACCAGGGCCAGCCCTACTTCACCATGACGCTGCTGGAAGATCCGCAGACGGTCGTCGAGGCCGGGTATGGACTTCCGCTGCAGCAGCAGATCGACCTGCTGGTGCAGATTTTGCAGGCGCTGGCCTACGTTCACCGGCGTGGACTGCTCCACCGCGATCTCAAGCCCAGCAACGTACTGGTCAGGGACGGGCACGCCTATGTGCTGGATTTTGGACTGGCCAAAGACCGCGACACGCACAACCCGGAAGCCGACACGGTAGGCACGCTGGCCTACATCGCGCCAGAGGTGCTGCTGCGCCAGCCCGCCACCGAAGCGTCCGACCTGTACGCGGTGGGCGTCATCGCTTACGAGATGCTCGCCGGGCGCCATCCCTTCCGTCTGGATGACCTGGCCCACCTGATGACCGATGTCATCGAGCAGCCGGTGGACCTGAGTGTGCTGGACATCAACGATGCGCTGCGGCTGGTGCTGGCGCGTCTGCTGGCCAAAGACCCCGCCGACCGCTATCACAACGCCGCCGACACGATCAGCGCACTGTGTGCGGCTTCCGGCCTGCCGCTGCCGCTGGAAACCACCGAAGTACGCGAGAGTTACCTGCAGGCGGCGCGCTTCGTCGGGCGCAAAGCGGAGATGGAGCGCCTGGGCGAGATGCTGCGGGCCGCCGTCCACGGGCGGGGCAGCGCCTGGCTCATCGGCGGCGAAAGCGGCGTGGGCAAGTCCCGGTTGCTGGAAGAACTGCGTGCTCGCGCCCTGGTATCCGGCGCGCTGACCCTGCGCGGGCAGGCCATCGCCGAGCGCGCGCTGCCGTATCAGGTGTGGCGCGAACCGGCGCGACGGCTGGCCCTGGCCGCTGACCCGGACGACGACCAGGCCGCTATTCTGGGGCAGATGGTCCCCGACCTGGAACGCCTGCTCGAACGTCCGATTCCGACGCCGCCCGACCTGGACGCCAATACCTTTCAGCGCCAGTTGTTCCTCACCGTTGAGGCGCTGGTGCGGCGCGCGGCCTTTTATCAGCCGGTGGTGCTGCTGCTTGAAGACCTGCAATGGGCGACGGAGAGCCTCAAGCTGCTGGAGCAGATCAGTCAGATGGCCGCCGACCTGCCGCTGCTGGTGATCGGCACCTATACGACCGACGTCCGCACCGACCTGCCGGACCTGCTGCCAGCCATGAATCCCATGCTGCTGGAACGCCTGTCGGCGCAGGAGATCGCCACGCTCAGCAACTCGATGCTGGGCCGCAGCGGCAGCAATCCGGCGGTCGTCGATCTGCTGCAGCGCGAGACCGAAGGCAATGTGTTCTTCCTCATCGAGGTGGTGCGCAGCCTGGCCGAGAGCGCCGGCAGCCTCAACGACATCGGCACCGTGACGCTGCCGCCGCGTGTGTTTGCTGGTGGCGTGCAGCGCATCGTCGAGGGGCGTTTGCAGCGCGTGCCGGATTGGGCGCGTCCCATGATCCAACTGGCGGCGCTGGCTGGTCGCTGGCTGGACCTCGGCGTGCTGGCGGCGCTGGACCCCGACCTGGACCTCAACGCCTGGCTGACGCTGTGCATGAACGCGGCGGTCTTCGACATACAGGACGAGCAGCCCCGTTTCGCGCATGACAAAATCCGTGAGATTGTGCTGGCGACCATCGCGCCCGAAGCGCGCCCGGAACTGCACCGGCAGATCGCCCGTGCCATCGAGACGACCTACGCCGACCAGCTCGACACGTATGCCAGCGCGCTGGTCGATCACTGGGCCGCCGCCGGCGACAGCCAGCGCGAAGCGCGCTATCTGATCCAGGCGGCGCAGGAGGCTCACGAGACCTGCCATTATCACCGGGCGAATGCGCTTTACCAGCGCGCGCTGGAACTGCGCGTCTACGAACAACAGGCCGATACACAACGCGCCCTGGCCGATATCAAGCACAAGCTGGGCATCACGCTGTACGCCATCGGCAGCTACGACGAAGCCAGACCGCTGTATCGTGATGCTCTGGAACTTTATCGCCAGCTCGGTGATGAGTATGGCATCAGCGAGGCGCTGGCGGCCCTCAGCGAACTGGATATGCGCCAGGCTAACTACGACAAGGCGCGCCGCTACCTGGAAGAGAGCATGGTCATTCGTGAAAAACTGGGCAACCAGAAGAGCATCGCTTTTGGCCTGATGAACATGGGTGTGATCGAATTTTACCAGGGCAACCTGGACCGCGTGCTGGACCTGTTCCAGCGCAGTTACGATATTTTCTCCACGCAGGACGACCCGATCTCGACGGCCAAGGCGCTCAATAACCTGGGCAACGTTCACACCGATCGGGGCCAGTACGACAAGGCGCGCGAGTATCACCAGCAGGCGCTGGCCATTCGCCGCCGCCTGAATGACCGCATCGGCATCGCCGTCAGCCTGCTGAATCTGGGTTCGGTGGAGGTGGATCAGGGCAATTACGACGAAGCCCGGCAGTTGCAGTTGGAGAGCCTGGGGCTGCTGCGCGGCATCGGCGACAAGCTGGCGCTGTCTCGCGTGCTCAGCGGACTGGGTAGCACCGCCGAGCACCAGCATCTTTACAATCAGGCGCGCGCTTACTACGAAGAATCGCTGGCGTTATGCCAGGAAATAGGCGATCAGCAGGCGCACGCGGCCAACCTGAACCATCTGGGCAACATCGCCCGCGCGACTGGCGACAACGCCACCGCCTTCGACTATTACCGGCAGTCGCTGGCGCTGGCCTATTCGGTGAAGGCGCTGACCAGCAGCCTGGCCGCCCTCACCCAGATCGCGCACCTCGCCTGGCGCGAAGGACGCCCCGCCGAGGCGCTGGAGATTCTGCTGCCGGTCAAACGCGAGCTTGAAGCGCGCAACAACCGCACCGACTCAATCGAAGGCGACCTGCGCCAACTGGGCGCGGAACTCAAACCGGCGGAATTTCTGGCCGCCCGCGAGCGTGGCCTGTCGCTCACCCTCGAAGAACTGGTTGCGCGTTATGTCTGAAGGGGCGCGTTAACCCCGCGTCGCCGGACCCTCACGCTCAATCGACAGGTCGAAGATCGCCGGGTTGCCGCCCAGGTCCTCGACGATAACCTGCACCGGCGCGCTGCGCGGCACGTCGAAGCCCAGCGTCAGCCGCTGCACCCGTCCTATGCTGTTCGTGGCCAGTGTCTCGCCGTCCTGCATGACGCTGATGCGCGGCTCGTGCTCGCTGCTCACCACCACGTCGATATGCAGCAGCACCGACTCGCCGAATACGCCTTCGAACGTCACCTGTGCCTGAATCTGCTTATCGCTGATGCGCACGCGCTGCGGCCCGTCATCCAGTGACGCTGTGCCCGGATTTTGCAGGGCCAGCGTCACGGTGCCGTCGTCGCCGGGGATGTAAGGCTGCACCAGCGCCGAATACATGCCGTCTTCCAGCAGCGTGAGCTGGTTAATCTCCGGGTCGAATCCGGCGCCGCTGTCGTCATCGCTGGCGATAGGGTGACCATCGGCGTCGATGATGGTCAGCAGCGTATCCACCGAGCCGCCGCTGTTCAGGCGCAGGTCCAGCACATCACCGGCGCTGCCCTCGAACAGGAAATAACGCGCCGATACGCCGTCGAAGTCAAAGGTGCTGGCTTCGTCGTATTGCAGAATCTGCGGCGCGATACGCTCCACGCGCAGGGTATACGGGACCGGGAAGAACGGATCGTCGCCGCTGACGACGATCACGTAGCCGGTGTCGTCGCGGGTGATAATCGGCCCGATGGCGCCGCTGCCGCCAAACGACGCCAGCGTGGTGCCGGGTCCGGTGAGGCGCATGACGACCGCCGGGCTGGTGGTTGTCAGTGTGGCCATCACGATGTCGTTTTCGTCCGTGCGGAAGCGGTACACGCGGCGCGGTATGCGCTCGCTGATCTGCCCTTCGACGTCGGCGCCAAAGGCGATTGGCTCGGCGGGCACGCTGTCGATCTGCAGACGGTAGCTGCCGGTCTCCGGCTGGCTGTTCTGCTGCTGGCCAAAACTGGTGACGACGACGGTGTAGATGCCGTCGTCGGGTATCTCCAGCGGGCCGATCTGCGCGTCGAGGCCGCCGGCGCTGTCGTCGTCCTCGGCGATGGGCGTGCCGGTCGGGTCCAGCAGCAGCAGGTAGGCGTCGAAGCCGTCCCCGGTCAGCGCAATGCTGATGACCTCGCCTGCCACAACGCGCAGCGGATAGTTCTGCGCTGGCTGGTCCGCTGTCAGTTGGTCGCGTTCCAGCGCGCCGGGCAGCAGCGTCCCGTCGTCATCGGGCGCGGTCTGGGCGTCCTCGTCGGCTGGCTCTGGCGGGGTGATTTCCAGTTGCAGCGTAAACTCGCCGGTGGCGGAAAACAGACCGCCGGAACGCTGGGCGCGCTGGCTGGTTACTACCAGCGTATAGACGCCATCCACTGGCAGCGTCTCGCTGATCTGCGCGCGCAGGCCCAGGCCGTCGCCCTCGGCCAGCGTCACGCCGCCAGAGCCGGTCAGCGTCAGGTACGGGATAAAGCGGCGGGTCGTCACCGAGATGGCGACAGTATCACCGGCGCTGGCGTTAAACGTATAGACCGCTTCCGGGTTGTCGCCGGTGAGCTGGCCGTCGAGCGCCACACCGGGCGTGATCGGCGTGGGGTCGCCGGTCTGCTGGGCCTGCGCGATCACCGGCAGCAGCGCCAGCAGCAGTATAATCCCCACGCGCAGCAGACGATTTGTGAATAGCGACATAAGGCAACGCCTTTCGTTTGATACCACTATTTTACCCCAGCCCGGCCATCTGCGCCCCACGACCCGGACGGGCGGGTGCACCCGCTTCCTGTGGCCTGCTGCACCTATATTTTAACGCCAGGCGAGGCAGGTTTGCCCCCAAATCCGAATGCGCCTCATCGGGCATCGGGCCGAAGGCCGCTGCTGCAAGGTCGTGATATACTGTGCATGACGCAAACCAATGGCAGGAAGTAACGACGATGGACAATGCGGAAGCCGTCAAAGCGACGCGGCAGGCGCTGCGCCGCGTGGTTGACCATCTGGCGCAGGCCCACCAGCGTCTGGGTGGGCAGCGCGAGTCGCTGGGGCTGGTGGATGTCGTCTATCACCCGCAAAACCCGGCCCTGGCCCTCAATTATGTCCATCCCCGGCGCGGCACCGCCTGGATTCCCGGCCCGCAGATCGAGCAGGGGCTGGCTCGCCTGCGCGAACTCGACCGCGCACCGCGCCTGCAATATGTCGAAGGGTTGTTCCCGGCGCAGTTCGGCGAGTCGCTGGCCAAACAGGGGCTGGCTCGCGCTCATGCCGCCGCGCTGATGATCGCCGGGCCGCCCGCTATGATCGCCGCGCCGACAGCCGACAGCCACGTGCAGACAGTCAGCCCGCGACGCGGTGCTGCCATGTGGGCGTACACGCTCGACAACCGGCGCTACAGCATCCAGGCGGGCGACGCCGAACCCCTGGACTCGCGCCTCTGGTCTGCCGATGACACGCCGCCGGTCGATGGGGTGGCCTACCAGCGCGGCTTCCCGGTGGGGGTGGGCCGGCTGACAATCCACGACGAGACCGCCCACATCGTCCGCCTGGTCATTCTGCGCGACACGCCACCCGATCCGCTGCTGGGACTGCTGGCCGGGGCCGCCACCGAACGCGGCTGCACGCTGATCTTCGCCGCCGCCAGCGATGACGCCGCACATGCTGCGCTTGTCCGCTGCGGCTTCACCGAGGCCGGGGCGCTGGTGTCGTATATGCCAGCCGAAAGCAGGTGACCCGCACAGAAACCGGTAGCCGTGCCGGGATTTCTGCGCTATGCTGTAGCCATTGTTACGCTTACCAATGACAACAGGTTGAACCCAGACATGACCGAAAGAAAAACCATGCTTACCGGTGATCGCCCCACCGGCAAACTTCACCTGGGGCATTACGTCGGCTCGCTGAAGAACCGCGTGCGTTTCCAGCACGAGTACGACAGCATCTTCATCATCGCCGACCTGCACATGCTGACGACCAAAAACACGCCAGAGCAGATCGCCGAGATCGACCAGAATGCCCGCGATCTGGTGATCGACGCCATCGCCGCTGGTATCGAGCCGGACCACGTGCGTTTCTATCTGCAATCGGCCATCCCGGAGATGCACGAAATCTACACGCTGCTGCAGAATATGGTGACGGTCGCCCGGCTCGAACGCCTGCCCAGCCTCAAGGACATGGCCCGCGACGCCAACATCGAAATGCCGTTCGGGCTGCTCGGTTATCCGGTGCTGCAGGCGGCGGACATTCTGCATGTGAAGGCGCATCTGGTGCCGGTAGGCAAAGACAACGCCGCCCACATCGAAGTCACCCGCGAGATCGCCCGCCGCTTTAACTACCTCTACGGCGAAGTGTTCCCCATCCCTGACGGTCTGAGCGAGGGCGGCACGCTGGTCGGCACCGACAACCAGGCCAAGATGAGCAAAAGCCTCAACAACGCCATCTTCCTCAGCGACGACGCCCGCACTGTCGAGAAGAAGGTCCACAGCATGTACACCGACCCCAAGCGGGTCAGCGCCGACATTCCCGGCACGGTAGAGGGCAACCCGGTTTTCATCTATCACGACACATTTAACCCCGACCTGGACGAGGTCGCCGAACTCAAGGCGCGTTACGAGGCCGGCAAAGTGGGCGATGTCGAGGTCAAGGAACGGCTGGCGGTGGCGCTCAACAACTTCCTGGACCCCATCCGCGAGCGCCGCGCCCAGTACGAGGAGCCGGGTCTGGTCGAGGAGATCATCGTCAGCGGCACCGAGCAGGTGCGCGATATCACCCGTGCCACACTTATCGAGATGAAGAAGGCGATGGGCCTCACCGGTGTATGGAATCGCGTGCGCCGCAAGGCCGAACGCCGGGCCAAAAAGCTGGCAAAGGAATGATCGGGACTTTTCCACCAGCCATTTCGCGGATCGACGCTGAAACGATAGGACGAACCGATGCAACCGCTCAATCTTGAGAACGACGCTACCTGGAAACGTCGCTTTCGCACGCCAACCATCGTCTGGAGCCGGATCGCCGGGCGTAACCCGGCGCGCGGCCTCGTGTGCTCCAACCGGGATGGTGTTTACCAGCTTCATGCCTGGGATGTCCCCACCGGCGACATGCGTCAGGTGACGTTCAAACCCGCCGGGGTGATCTTCGGCGGCATCAGCCCGGATGGCAGCACCATCTACTATCACGATGACGAGCAGGGCAACGAGATCGGCCATTACGTGCGCTTCCCATTCGAGAGCGACGCCAACAGCGCCGAGGACATCACGCCGGATATGCCGCCCTATGCCTCGTTCAGCATCAGCCAGAGCCTGGACGGGTCCACACTGGGCTTTCTGGCGGCGGGGCCGGGCGGCTTCGAGATGTACACCATGCCGGTGAGCGACGACGGCAGCATCGGCGAGCGCCGCCCGCTGTACACCAGCCCGGCGCTGTCGTTCGGGCCGCTGCTGGCGTTCGATGGCGATTACGCCGTCATCGCCACCACCGAGCGCAGCCACAGCACCGATCGCGCCCTGATGGCCTTTGACATCAGCGGAGATGTGCCCGGCGAGCCGCTGATCCTGGAAGATGCCGATGGCAGCATCACCCCGGTGGATTTCGCGCCGGTCAGCGGTGATGCGCGCCTGCTGGCGACGACCGACGTCTCTGGCTTTTCGCGCCCGGTCATCTGGGATGTGCGCAGCGGCGACCGCACCGACATCCCGCTGAGTGACATCGCTGGCGATGTCGAGGCGTTCGGCTGGTCGAACGACGGCCAGCGGATTCTGCTGTCGAACCTGCATCAGGCCGAATATCAGCTCTACGTCTACGATCTGGAGCGCAGCGCGCTGGAGCGCCTGGATCATCCCAGCGGCACGTTCATCGGCGCCTATTACGTGCCCGCCGCCGATGACGTGATCTACGCCAACTGGCAGGACGCCACCCATCCGTCGCAGGTCGTCGCGCTGGATGCCCGCAGCGGTCAGGCGCGCGGGACGGTGCTGGCCGCCGGAACGCCGCCCGCCAGCCGTCCCTGGCGCTCGGTGTCGTTCCCGTCGAGCGGCGGCGCGACCATCCAGGCGTGGCTGGCCGTACCCGAAGGCCAAGGCCCGTTCCCGACCATTCTCAACGTGCATGGCGGCCCGACCGCCGTCCAGACCGAGACGTTCAGCCCCGCCGCGCAGTCCTGGCTTGATCACGGCTTCGCCTGGATGTCGGTCAACTATCGCGGTTCGACGACCTTTGGACGCGACTTCGAGCGTGCCATCCTGGGCAACCTGGGCGATGTGGAAGTCGATGATATGGCCGCCGCTGTGAAGTGGCTGGTCGATAACGGCGTCGCCCGCAAAGACGCGATTCTCGTCTCCGGCGGCAGCTACGGCGGCTACCTGACGCTGCAATCGATGGGCCGTCGCCCCGATCTGTGGGCGGGTGGCATGGGCGTCGTCGCCATCGCTGACTGGGCGCTGATGTACGAGGACCAGGCCGAGACTCTGCGCGGCTACCAGCGGTCGCTGTTCGGCGGCACGCCGGGCGACCTGCCAGACGCGCACCGCGCCAGTTCGCCCATCACCTACGCCGAAAAAATCACCGCGCCGCTGCTGGTCATCCAGGGGTCCAATGACACCCGCTGCCCGGCCCGCCAGATGCGCGTCTACGAAGAAAAGCTGCGCGAATTAGGCAAGGATATTCACATCCACTGGTTCGACGCCGGGCACGGCTCGCGCGCGATGGAACAGAGCATCGAGCACCAGGAGATCATGCTGCGTTTCGCCTATCGCGTGCTGGGATAGCGCTTCGGGGGCTGTGCGAGGGTCATACCCTCGCCCGCCTGCTGCCTGTGGCCTGTCCTGGCCGGTGAATACGAATGCCAAAAGAGTCCGGCCTGCCCGTCGGATGCGGTTCGCCTGCCGGTGGGTTGAATCCAGCTCTGGCGAGCTTGTTTAACGCTGCTGAAGCAGGGGAATCTCGGCGTCCTGGATTTCAAAGCCGCGCCGGCGCGAGACGAGCATCAGTCCGCCGGCGATGACGGCCAGCCCGGCGGCGATCTGTACGCGGCCCGGCAGGTAACGCAGGCGCGCCAGCAGACCCGACTGCTGGCCGACGAGGTCGCGTTTGAGCTGGCGCACAAAGCGATCCTGCGGCTGTTGGGGGGTAAGGGTCGCATTCAGCCGGGCGATGAGTTCCGCCAGCCCGTCCAGGCGGGTGGCCGGGACCGGATGGCGCGCGATAACGGCCCTGACGTCGTCCGGGTTATGCAGCACCGCGTCGGTGATGGCGTCTAACAGGTTTTCAAACTGCGTTTCCTGGTTTTCGTTACGGCTCATGGTACGGGTTCAGCCTTCTTTCTTACCGGTCTTCTGCCCTGGTTCGGTCAGGGTGTGGCCCATCTGCTGCATACGGAGATCGTCGCGCAGGGCGATGAGCGTGCGATGATACAGGGATTTAATGGCGCCCTCGGTGCGGTCCATCGCCTCGCCGATCTCGGCGTTGGAAAGATGTTCCACGAACTTGAGCACCAGCAACTGCTGGCGATCGGCGGGCAGCCGGCGAATGGCCGCCAGCAGCACGTCGCGCTCTTCCTGGTCCTCGGCGGCGCGGTCCGGCGCTTCGGAGCGCAGCGTCGAGGCGACGAACTCATCCAGTGGGATGATCTTCCGGCGGCTGCGGTCGCGGTGCCAGTTGGCCACCAGATTGTGCGCGATGCGATATAACCACGCCTGGAACGGCACACCGCGATCGGTGTAATTCTTGATGTGCGCCATCGCCCGGAAGAACACGCGCGCCGTCAGGTCTTCGGCGTCGTGCTGGTTGCTGGTGCGGTAGTAGATGTAGTTATATATCTTGCCGACATACCGCTCGTACAACTCGCCGAATGCGTCCTGATCGGTTTTGGCCAGCTCCACCAGCTCGGCATCGGCCATGCTTTTGTAGTCTGGCTGCTTGGATTTACGCTTAAACATGTTCATCTTGACAATAACAACCCGCCTGCGTGATTGGGGTTACGCATCTAACGGACAAATGCTGACGGTTCTCAGTATCCACTAAATCGGCGCGCCCGGCGACCCCGGATTCTGTGGCGGGCGCGTACACCCCTCGATAAATCCGAATTTGCCTTTATAATGGCCGCTGTGCAGAGACTCCGCAAACACAAACCAGGATTAGCTCATGTCGTCACCCCTCACTTTTCAGCAGGTCATCCTGAAATTACACGAATACTGGGCCGAGCAGGGCTGCGTCATCTGGGAGCCGTATAACGTCCAGGTGGGCGCGGGGACGGGCAACCCGGCCACGCTGCTGCGCGTGCTGGGGCCGGAACCCTGGCGCGTGGCTTATGTCGAGCCGAGCGTGCGCCCGGACGACGGTCGCTATGGCGAGAACCCCAACCGGATGCAGAAATACTACCAGTATCAGGTCATCCTCAAGCCGGACCCCGGCAACCCGCAGGAGTTGTATCTCAAGTCGCTGGAAGTGCTGGGCATCAACCCGCGCGAGCATGACATCCGCTTCGTTGAGGACAACTGGGAAAGCCCGGCGCTGGGCGCGTGGGGCCTGGGCTGGGAAGTGTGGCTCGACGGCCAGGAGATCACCCAGTTTACGTACTTCCAGCAGGCGGGTGGCCTGGAGCTGCGCCCGGTGTCGGTGGAGATCACCTACGGCCTGGAGCGTATCGTGCTGGCGCTGCAGGGCAAAAGCGCCGCCTGGGATATCGACTGGATGGAAGGCGGTTTGCAGTACCGCGATATCATGCTCCAGGACGAGATCGAGCACTGCCGTTACTACTTCGACATCGCCGACATCGACGGCCTGAAGCAGACGTACGACGTCTACGAGCGCGAGCACCAGCGCGCCCTGGCCAGCGACGCGATCATTCCATCTTATGATTATGTGCTCAAATGCAGCCATCTGTTTAACGTGCTGGATGCGCGCGGCGCGATCGGCGTGACGGAACGCGCCAGCTACTTCCGCCGCATGCGCGACATGACGCGCAACGTCGCCCGTGCCTACGCGGCACAGCGCGAGGCGCTGGGCTACCCGCTCAACCGGCTGGCCGATCGCTGGGCGCCGCTGCCTTCGACGAGCATGCCGCCGAAAGCCAGCAAACCCGCCGACCAGCCCGCTGATGTGCTGCTGGAAATCGGCGTGGAAGAGCTGCCCGCCAGCGATGTCGATGACGGGCTGGACCAGCTCAGGTCGGTGATCGGCACGCTGTTCAAGGATTTGCGCCTGCCGCATGAGGGTGTGAAAGCCTACGCCACACCGCGCCGCCTGGTGATTCACGCCTCGCGCGTGGAGCCGCGCCAGCACGATGTGGAGCGCGTCGAAAAAGGCCCACCGGCCAGCCGCGCTTTCGACGACAGCGGCGCGCCCACCAAAGCGGCGCAGGGTTTCGCCCGCAGCCGGGGCGTCGAGGTCGAGGCGCTGCGCGTCGAGGAAATCGACGGCGGCGAGTACGTCGTGGCGACGGTCCGCGACGAAGGGCGGCCCGCGCTGGACGTGCTGAAAGAGGCGCTGCCGCAGGTCATCGCCGGGCTGAAGTTCGGCAAGAGTATGCGCTGGAACGACAGCGACGCAGCCTTTTCGCGGCCTATCCGCTGGCTGGTGGCGCTGCTGGGCGAGGCAGTCATCCCCTTTGAATATGCCGGTGTCGCCAGCGGCAGCACGACGCGCGGGCTGCGCCCGTATGACTCGCCGGCGCTGCCCCTCAGCGATCCGGCCAGCTATTTCGAGGCGCTGAAAGCACAGGGCATTATTCTGGACCGCGACGAACGCCGGGCCGCCATCGCCGCGCAGATCGAGACGCTGGCCCAGGAGATCGGCGGGCGCGTGCCGGAAGACCCCGGTCTGCTGGCCGAAGTGACCAATCTGGTCGAGGCACCCACCGCGCTGCTGGGCAGCTTCGAGGCGCAGTACCTGGAACTGCCGCGTGAAGTGCTGGTGACGGTCATGCGCAAGCACCAGCGTTATTTCCCGGTCGAGGGCACCAATGGTGATCTGCTGGCGCATTTCATCGCCGTGCGCAACGGCGACGACCAGCACCTCGATCAGGTGGTGGCAGGCAACGAGCACGTGCTGCGCGCGCGCTTCGCCGACGCCGAGTATTTCTACAAAGAAGACGCCCAGAAGCCGCTGGTCGAGCACCTGCCGCGCCTGGCGACGCTGACATTTGAGGAACATCTCGGCTCCATGCTGGACAAAAACAACCGTGTGGCGGGCATGGTCGAAGCCTTCGGCGCGATGATCGGCACTGACGCGGACAGCATCGCCACCGCGCAGGCGGCGGCGCGCATCGCCAAGGCGGACCTGGCGACGCGCATGGTCGTCGAGATGACGTCGCTGCAAGGTGTCATGGGCCGCGAGTACGCGCGCCGTCAGGGCGTGCCCGCGCCGGTGGCCAACGCCATCTTCGAGCACTGGCTGCCGCGCAACGCCGACGACATCCTGCCGGAGTCGGTTGCTGGCCAGCTACTGGCGCTGCTGGATCGCCTGGACAGCCTGACGGGGTTGTTCGGGGCGGGGCTGGCTCCCAAATCGACCGCCGACCCCTACGGCCTGCGCCGGGCGGCTCTGGGTGTGGTGATTATCATGGCGCGCTGCGGCATCGACTCCGACCTGGCGAAGCTGGTGGCGTTCGTCGCCGCCGCCCAGCCGATTCCAGTGGATGATGCCGTCCAGCAGCAGGTGCTGGATTTCATCGCCGGGCGGCTGCGCGTGTGGCTGCAGGAGCAGGGCTGGCGCGTGGATATCGTCAATGCCGTGCTGGCCCAGCAGAGCACCAACCCGGCCCGCGCCCTGGCAGGCGTGCGCGAACTGGCGGCGTGGGTCCAGCGCGACGACTGGGAGCAGATTCTGGACGGCTTCGCGCGCTGTGTGCGCATCACCCGCGCCGAGCCGGAGCGTTATACGGTCGATGTGGCGCTGTTCCAGCAGGACGAGGAACAGGCGCTCTACGACGCGGTCCAGGTGGCCAACCGTAAGCTGGACGCCGCCGGTAACGTCGATGACTTCCTGACGGCGTTCGTGCCACTGCTGCCGGCTATTACGGCTTTCTTCGGCACCGGGCGCGGCGACGGCGTGCTGGTCAACGCCGACGACCCGGCCATTCGCCGCAACCGGCTGGGCCTGCTGCAGACCATCAGCGCCATGCAGGCCGGGCGCGCCGACCTCAGCGAGCTGACGGGTTTCTAAGCGCGCCCGATGAGCTTCGCTCTCGGCTATTGCCACTCGGTCCCTTCGTGTTCCAAGGGACCGAGTAGTTTTTGACTTTGTCTTTGAGTTAGCCGTCGCGGTGGGTTGCGCCCTCGGTTGAGGGGGTTATTTATCGCCTGCGGATTTGGAGATTTCTTCAACAACCTCTGCGGTTTCATCCGGTTGTTCCATGCGGGTCGCGATGTCGGCCTGCGCAATGATACCGGCCAGTTCACCACCGTTGCGCACTACCGGTATACGGCGAATCTGATGTTCCGCCATCGCATTGAGGGCTTTCTGGATGTCGTCATCAGGGCCGCAGGCGACCGGGTCGCGTGTCATTATCGCCTCGACTTTCGTCACGCTGCCGTCTTTGCCCTCGCCCACGACCTTAAGGGCAATATCACGATCGGTGATTACCCCCACCAGTTTTTTGGAGTCTTCACCGTCCACAACCGGGATCATGCCCACGTTTTCGACTGCCATCATCTGGGCAACGCGCTGAATGGTGTCATAAGGTGAACACCAGCGGGGATCGGATGTCATAATATCCTTGCAGGTTGTCATCGTCTGAATGTCTCCTTTCTGGGCTTTTATTCTGCGTGTCTCAACACACGGAATAAGGCTCTGAAGCCGCAATTAGTCGCGGTTCTCGATGCCGAAGGCGACTTTCACCGTCACCCGCCAGGCGGTAACGCGATCACCATCGACCTGGGCTGTCATGTCCACGATGTCCACGCCTGTGATGTTGCGCACAGTCTTCGATGCTTCCTTCACCGCCGCTTCCACGGCGTCCTGCAAGCTCGTTTCCGATGTACCGACCAGTTCCAGTACCTTGGCTACACGGCTCATTGTGTGCTCCTTTCTGCGTTCTGCGATTATGATCTCTCGTGAATACCTTCCACGATTTCCTCGATTACCTTGCGCGTAAATGCCGGAATGTCATCCGGTTTGCGGCTGGTGACCAGTCCATTATCGACGACGACTTCCTCATCTACCCAGTTAGCGCCCGCATTCTTCAGATCGGTTTTGAGGGACGGATACGATGTCAGCCTGCGCCCGGATACCACACCAGCTTCGATGAGCATCCACGGCGCGTGACAGATCGCGGCAACGGGTTTACCGGAGTCGAAGAAGGCGCGAACGAACTGTATGGCCGCGCTGCTGCGGCGCAGATAGTCCGGGTTCATAACCCCACCCGGCAGCAGCAGGGCATCGTAGTCGTCGGCGTTGGCTTCATTGAGCGCAACATCGACTGGATATTCATCGCCCCAGTCTGTGTGTTCCCAGCTTTTGACCTTGCCGCTCTGCGGGGAAATCAGATCTGTATGGGCACCGGCCTGCTGCAGCGCCTCTCTGGGCCGGGTCATCTCTTCGCGTTCAAAGCCTTTTTCGACAAGGATCGCGACTTTCTTGCCATCAAGTTCCTGTGCCATCAGACTTACCTCAGTTGTTTGGGCCGATTGCGTTCTGTAGCGTCTGAGAATCCATATTGATGGTGAAGTGCGGTGGGTATCTGCCGAGCAAGGGGTGCCTGCTGAATGATTCAGACGCAACTGTTTGACTCGACTGTAAACCGGACTAAGCGCGTGTACATCGACCACATGAGGCATATGGGTGTAGGCCAACCGGTCCACCTATCAATGGAGGAAAAGTAAAAACCGATCCTCGATATGCATGCAAACGTTTTGCATCAATTAAGTGTTCTGTTAAAATGGGTTTACTGATGGTTAAGGCGGATGGGGCAACATGGGCTATCTGATTATGCGACGCGGCCCGTATCCGGGGCGGGTGTACCGGCTGGACGCGGATGAAATCTCGATTGGGCGTGGCAATCGTAACACGATTATCATCCGGGATAACGAAGTCAGCCGCGAACATCTGCGTTTGACCCGTATCGATGATGGTTTTGAGATTGCCGATAACGACTCCAGCAATGGCACATTTGTCGATGGCCAGCCGCTGGAAGGCACCTGGACGCTTTACAATCCGGTGATGATCGAGCTGGGTGATTCCATCTCGCTGGAATACTGGCCCGGCGAGCCGGACGAATCCGCTATCAGCGTGAGCGCGCAGCCTGCCCACCCGCTGCAATCGCAGGCTTATCTCATCGTCACTGTGCATTCAGATGACCAGCCCGCCGTCTATCCGCTGACCGCTGTCGCCTCGGTGGTGGGGCGGGCCACCCACTGCGAGATTGTCATCGTCGAGCCGGAAGTCAGCCGGGAACACTTCCGCATTACACTGACGCCGCGCGGTTACGTGGTGGACGACCTCGGCTCGACCAACGGCACCTATGTCAACGGGCGACGCCTGGAAGACAGCTACGTGCTCCAGCCTGGCGACGTGCTGCAAATCGGCACGACGGTCTTTTTCCAGTTGACACACACACCAGAACGCCATACCGGTAAGGCCAGGACCGACCATCTGCACGATACCGAACGCCTGGACGATACCGTGCGCCGCCGCCGTCAGGGATTCGCCACCGCGCCCGCGACCAGCGGCATCGGCACAGGCGTCGATAACGTGTCGCTGATTGACCAGGTGCTGGTGACGTATGCCCGCGATGAGTGGGAACAGGTCGCGCCACTGGTCGATTATCTGCTGGGGGCGGGCCTGGGTGTATGGGTCGATCAGTATCTGGCGGAAGGCAGCCAGGACTGGCTGGCCGCCGTCGAACAGGCGCGGCTGGAATGCTGGCTGCTGGTGGTGGTCGTCTCGCCGCGCGCCCTGCGCTCTGAGGTGGTGCAGCGCAACTGGCGTCATTTCCACAGCCGGGAAAAGCCCATCGTGCTGTATGTCCAGCAGCCGGTGGAGCGTCTGCCGATTGGCGCGGAGCGGCTGGACTGCGTGGAGCACAACCCGACAGCGCCCGCTATCTCCTTTCAGCAGTTGGTGGACCACATCAGGCGCAATTATTAGACGCGCCGCGTGTCTGATGCTTGCATTTTGCCGGAAGAGCAGACGATGACCCAACCCGACCCCGCCTTAGAACGTTATCTCCGGCACTACATCAGCCAACTGCCACCCGCCTGGCTCAGCGATGTGCGTCTGGTGAACGCCTTTGAGCGTTTCCTGCGGGCGCGCTATCCACAGCGCATCGGCGCGACGCAGGTGCGCGAGTTCCTGCGCGAGTTCCTGTGGGAAAACCTGCCCGCCACCCTCACCGACACGCAGATCGACGAAGCGGTGGAGCGTTATATGCGCGCCTTCGGCCAGCCGGGCCGGGACGCGGCCCATCCGCGCCGTCCCGCGCCATCGCTGGGCTGCCTGCGCTATGTCGGCGCTTACCTGATAATCGCCGTGTTCGTGGTGGCGCTGGCCTTTTTACTGGTGCTGCTGACCGCCGACGGCGACTTCTGGGAGACGCGCGAAGGCCGGACTGTGATGCAGGCGGCGGTGGTGTTCTTCCTGGCGGTGGGGGCTTACTGGTGGATTCGCTTCCAGGTGCGGCTGATCTTCGCCATTCTGCGCTTCATCCTGATGCTGGTGATGATCGGCGCGGCGGTGTGGTTGCTGAACGATACGGGCGTTATCGACATCGACCTTAGCGGGTTATTAGATAACATCCGCCAGACGCTGGGTTTGACGTGATTTGCTGTAAGATGGTAGCAGTGGATGACGTCAGAACAATATGATGGTTCAAACCGAGTACGACTACGATTACGACAACCGCTCCGAATTCGAAGCCAACCAGGGCATCGTCTACGACTTTCCGCACCGCGACGAGCTGGAGCTGGACACCGAGCCGCGCTGGACGCCGTATCGCGTGTTTTTGCTGCTGGTGGCGCTGCTGATGATTGTGTCGTTCATCGCTATGCTGCTGTGGCCGCTGCTGGACGGCGGCCCGTCTATGGAGCCGCCCCCCGGCCCGCCGACGCCCATCGCGCCCCTTGTGTAAAATCTGTCGCCCGGCTCATCGCCGGGTTTTCATTTATCCTGCGCTCAATCTATGCACTGCCCCAGGGTCATCGCTCATACCTGAGTTCATAAAAATCTACAAAAGGACGTAGGGGCGGCGGGCGGCCTACAGGCCGCCCTTACAGACTCGTTGTAATCTCTTCTGCTATATATCGGGATTTGATGCGATTGGTGACTACTCAGCATATCTTGTGGGGGCGCTGCCCCCACACCCCCGCAAGGGAGCGAG
>CAZXCK010000054.1:0-26708 GCA_964639225.1 uncultured Anaerolineaceae bacterium
CGATGATCGGCCTGCCGCCCATCGAGTACAACCCGGCGGTCGTCCAGGCCATGCGGAGCTTCAACGCCCAGGCGGCGGATGTCGCCCGCGCTCACAACGTCCCTGTCCTCGACCTGATGGCCCACTTCACGCCTTCAGACGTGCCGGATCGCCCGCCGCTCACCCTGAAGAGCATCAACCAGGCCGGTAACGGCGACGATGCCGCCAGCTACGGCGACTATACCTACACCCTGGACGGCGTGCATCTCACCGATGCCGCCGCCGCCGAGATGGGCGAACTCATCGCCGCCTTCATCGACGAACACTAGCCCGGTCCTGTCTGCTACCCGGCACGCCGCTTGCCCGTATAGACAGACATAGGCCGATTGGTAAAACGAACGAAGGAGAAACCAACATGGGTTGTGGACGCGCGTTACTATGCATCCTGTTCCCGCCGCTGGCGGTCATCGATCGCGGCTGCGGAACGGTCATCATCGTCTTTGCGCTCACGCTGGCCGGTTGGGTGCCGGGCGCGGTCGCCGCGCTCCTGCTCAACTACATGGCCGAGAACTAAAGCGGGATATCTTTGGGGGCGCTGCCCCCATACCCCCGCAAGGGAGCGAGGCTCCCTTGACCCTATGCTTTTCGGCGCTTTGCGCCGAAAAAGGTGAAGTTTTGTCCACTTTTTCAAAAGTGGCACGAGCTTGCTCGCGGGTCCGGGGCAGCGCCCCGGTAACCATCAGTGTATTTGTAATCAGTCTTTGTATCTAATCTCGCTCTAAAGGCGGCCTGTTAACATGAGCGCGTTATCGCCCACACCATCACAGGAGACAGGCCGCCCATGAACTCGATCATGCGCCGCTGGAAACGCCTCAAGACCAGCCTGCGCTCGCGCCCCCAGCTCATCGTCCAGGTGACCACCGGCACCAACTCGCTGGCGCTGGAAGCCGTCGAGGCGCTTCAGGAGAAGCAGCACTTCCAGGATGGCTCCATGCGCGGCGCGGACCTGGCCGGCGCCCGCCTGCAGAACGTCCGCCTGGCCCGCGCTGATCTGGCGGGCATCCGGCTGCGCAAGGCCAACCTCAGTGGCGGCTACCTGGGCGCGGCCAACCTGGAGAACGCCGACCTGCACGGGGCGCGCCTCACCGGCGCCAACCTGCGCGAGGTAAAGCTCCCCGGCGCCAACCTGGAGAACGCCGATCTGGCCGGGGCGCATCTGGCCGCTGCCGTGCTCACCGGGGCTAACCTGCGCGGCGCCAACCTCAGCCGGGCCAACCTGTGGCGCGTTCGCCTGCACGGGGCGGACCTCACCGGCGCCGATCTTACCGGCGCCAACCTGGACCGCACCGAGTTCGATAACCGCACCATCCTGCCCGACGGCACCCATTGGAGCGAACTCACCGACATGGGCCAGTTCACCGCCTGACCCCCTGCGAGCCGCCGCCACACCCACCCCCACGCCATCACCACGACGGCGTGTTTGCGTTCCAGGGCGGCCCGCAATTAATCGAATCCGGATTCGAAGGATCGCGTGAATCCTGCTACAATGATGAACACCAAAAGGACTTTATACGCTTGATTTAAGGGAGGAATAGGCCTTGCAAGTAGTCGTATTTACGCGCAGTACGCCGGACACCGCCGCCAAAGTCGAAGCTGGCGGCGACGGCAAGGTAACCTGGGGCGACACGGCCACCGTCGTCAACCCCTGGGACGAATACGCGCTTGAGGAAGCAATCCTCAAAGCCAAAGAGGCCAAAGGCAAGACCACCGTCATCGCCATCGGCCCGGAGATGCACAACGACGCCCTCAAGCACAGCCTGGCCATGGGCCTCGACGAGGCTATCCGTGTGGAAGACCCGGACCTTAACCCCAACGACGGCCTGGCCTACGCCACCGCCGCCGCCGCCGCCGTGCAGAAGGTAGGCGAGGTGAACCTGGTCATCTTCGGCAAGGAGAGCATCGACGTGGGCACCGACCAGCACGCCTACATGACGGCGCGCAAGCTCGGCTGGCCCATGCTGAGCTTCGTCTCGCAAATCCTGGAAGTGGATTTCGACGCCGGGACAATCAAGGTGGAGAAGATGCTGGAAGAGGGCAAGCAGGTACTCACCAGCAAACTGCCCGCCGTCATCACGGTGATGAAGGACATCAACGAACCGCGCTATCCGTCGTTTATCGGCATCCGCAAGGCGTCGAAGGCGACCATCCCGGTGTGGACGCTGGCCGACCTGGGCGTAGAGCCGGTCGTCAGCAAGGCCGAGGTGCAGGCCACTCGCAACCTGCCTGCGCAGGAAGTCCAGACGGAGATCATCAGCGGTGACGACCCGGCCCAGGTGGCGAAGCAGTTGGTCGATAAGCTGCTCGAGGAGAAGGTACTATGAGCGCGGTATACGCCTGGATTGAAACCGTAGAAGGTAAGGTCAATTCCAGTAGCTGGGAAGCCCTGGGCGCTGGTAAGCTGCTGGCCGATACGTTCGGCGTGCCGCTGGTGGCGCTCGTCTTTGGGCCGGGCGCGGCTGAAGTCGGCGCCGAGGCCGGTAAGTACGGCGCGGCGCAGTCGCTGGTGTGCGACGACGCCACACTGGCGACCTTCCGCCTGGAGCCGTTCGCGGCGCTGCTGGCCAAGCTGGTGCAGGACCACGCGCCGAAGGCTGTCGTCGCGGTAGGGACCAACCGGGGCCGCGAGCTGCTGTCGGCTGCCGCCGCCGACACCGACTCGACGCTGCTGTCGGAGGTCATCGACATGACGCCCGGCGCGGACAAGGTCGAGGTGACGCGCCCGGTGTATGCTGGCAAGCTGCTGAGCGATGTCGCCGCGCTGACCGATGGCACGCTGTTCCTGACGCTGCGCACCCGTGCCTTCAAAGCCAACCCGGTGGATGAAGGCGCCAGCGCCGACGTGACTACCGTCGAGCCGGTTCTGGCCGAGGACGACATCGCCACCAAGGTCGAGTCATTCGCCGCCGAAATGGGCACGGTCAACCTGACCGACGCGGCCATCATCGTTTCGGGCGGGCGCGGCGTGGCCAACAATCCCAAAGACGCCCCGGCAGACGCCGCCGACGCGACCATCTGGAAAGCGCAGGACGGCTTCGAGAACGTACTTCAGCCGCTGGCCGATGTGCTGGGCGGGGCGCTGGGCGCCAGCCGCGCCGCTGTGGACGCCGGTTACATCCCGTATGCGCATCAGGTGGGGCAGACGGGCAAGGCCGTCAGCCCGGACCTGTACATCGCCTGTGCCATCTCCGGTGCCATCCAGCATCAGGCCGGTATGCGCACCAGCAAGGTGATCGTCGCCATCAACAAGGACGCCGAAGCGCCGATCTTCAAGCTGGCGCGTTTTGGCGTGGTCGGCGACCTGTACGACATCGTGCCGGCTCTCACCGCCGAACTCAAACAGCGGCTGGGCAAGTAAGCGGCCACACAACGCCCGAATCAAAAACGGGGCGCGGTCCACAGCGGATCGCGCCCCGTTTGTTATGTCCGGGTGAGCGGGCTTACAGTTCCAGCGATGCCTCGATGTTGCTGTCGGCGGTGCGGTAGTGTTTGAAGCCCAGGTCCTCGCAGATGCGCAGCATGGCGGCGTTATCCGGCAGGATGTAACCGATGATACGCTCCAGACCTTCCGCACGCCCCACGTCGATCAGGCGCTCCATCACCTGCGGACCCAGTCCGCGCCCCTGGAAGGTATCGCCCACCAGCAGGCCGAACTCGCCGACTGGCTTGCCGTGCAGCTTGGTCAGGCGTCCAGCCGCCAGAATCTCCGGCTCGTTGGGGTGTTCCGGGTTGTGACGGGTGGCGACCAGCACCATCTCACGGTCATAGTCGATGAAGCAGATGCGCGACAGACGCTCGTGGGCGACGCGCTGCTGTAGCTTAAGCGGCGAGAAGTAGCGCATGTAGACCGTGCGCTCCGACAGCGTCTCGTGGAAGCGCACCATCGATGGCTCGTCTTCGGGGCGGATGGGGCGGATGGTGATCTCGTCGCCTTCGGGCGGTGACCAGGTGGTGACGAACTGCGTCGGGTAGGGCCGGATGGCCGGGCGCGGCAGCTCGTCTTCGGGGGTCTCCGGGTCGTGCAGAACGACGCGGGCATCCAGCGCCAGCAGACGCTCGGTGGAAGCCAGCAGCGGGTTGATGTCCATCTCGGCGATCCAGGGCTGCTCGACGACGATCTGGCTGAAGCGTACCATGAGGTTCGCCAGTTCGGCCAGGTCAACGGATTCGCGCCCACGCACGCCCTTGAGCGCCTCAAAGACTTTGGTGCGTTCCATCATGCGGCGGGCGAGGGTCGTCGTCAGTGGTGGCAGGCCCAGGGCGCGGTCCTTGTAGACCTCGACCAGCGAGCCGCCGGTGCCAAACAGCATCACCGGGCCGAACTGGCTGTCGATGCTGCTGCCCAGGATCAGCTCGTAGCCTTCGAGTTTGACCATCGGCTGGATGTTCACGCCGTCGAAGTGCTCCGCGCCGACCTTCTCGGCCACCGACTGCTCGATGCGATTGAACGCTTCGCGCACGGCGTCGGCATCCTGAAGGTTGAGAATCACGCCGCCCACGTCGGTCTTGTGGGTGATGGTCTTGGAATGGATTTTGGCCACCACCGGATAGCCCATCTCCTCGGCGGCGGCGATGGCGTCATCGGCGCTGGTGGCGATGGCGCTGGGAATGGTGGTTACGCCATAAGCAGCCAGAATCTCTTTCGATTCGTGCTCGGTGAGGATGGTGCGGCCTTCTCGCCTGGCGTCCTCGATGATCTGCGAGACGAGTTCGCGGTCCGGGGTGAAGTCTACGTCGTCAGGCAGGACGGGTGTCTCGTACAGGGCGCGCAGGTTATAGGCGTAGCGCCACATGTGATTGAACAGACGGGCGGCGGTATCCGGGAAGGGGAAAGTCGGGATGTTGGCCCGGTTGAGAATCTGCTCGCCGGCGCGCACCTGCGAACCGCCCATCCAGCTCGCCAGCACCGGCTTGTTACCCAGTTGAGCGTGCGCCCGCAGCTCTTCGGCGATGCGGGTAGGGTCGGTCATGTCCTGCGGGGTGAGCACCACCAGCAGACCGTCGGCGTTGGGGTCTTTGGCGGCGATCTCCAGCGATTGGGCATAACGCTCCGGCGGGGCGTCGCCCAGGATGTCGATGGGGTTGCCGTGACTCCAGGCGGACGGCAGGAACTCGTTGAGCTTTCCCATCGTCTCGTCGGAGATTTTGGTCAGCTTACCGCCACCCTGGATGAGCGCGTCGGTGGCCAGCACGCCCGGACCGCCGGCGTTGGTGACGATGGTCAGGCGGTTGCCTTCGGGGCGCGGCTGCTTGGCCAGGATTTCCGCCATGTAGAATACGTCGGAGATGTTGTCCACGCGCAGCACGCCGGACCGGCGGAAAGCGACGTCGAGCACCTCGTCGCTGCCGGTGAGCGCGCCGGTATGCGAGGCGGCGGCTTTGGCGGCGGCCTCGGTGCGACCGGCCTTGATGACGATGATCGGCTTGGTACGCGAGACCTCACGCGCCGCCGACAGGAACGAGCGCGCGTCGCCGATGGATTCCATGTACATTACGATGCTGTGGGTGTGCGGGTCGTCGCCCAGGTAATAGATGAGGTCGCCCCAGTCGACATCGAGCATGGAACCGATGGAGATGAAGGCGCTGAAGCCCACGTTTTCCTCGAAGCTCCAGTCCAGGACCGCCGTGCAGATGGCGCCGCTCTGGCTGATGAAGGCCACGTTGCCGGGGCGGGCCATCGCGCCGGCGAAGGTGGCGTTGAGGCCGACGCGGGGCATCATCACGCCCAGGCAGTTGGGGCCGATGATGCGCATTTTGCCACGCGCCGTCTCCATGATCTGGCGTTCGAGTTCCACGCCTTCCTCGCCGACTTCCTTGAAACCGGCGGAGATGATGATAGCGCCGGGGATGCCAGCTGCCACGCATTCTTTAACCAGGCCGGGTACGGTGGGGGCTGGCGTGATGATGATCGCCAGGTCGATCTGGTCGGGGATGTCGCCGATGCTGGCATAGGCTTTGATGCCCAGAATGTTGGCCCGCTTGGGGTTCACCGGGTAGATCGTGCCGCCGTAGGGGTTGCTGATGAGGTTCCAGATAATCGTGCGCCCGACGCTGCCGACTTTCTCGGTCGCGCCGATGACGGCGATATTATTGGGGCGCAGGATGGGGTCCAGCGAGTTGTCCCGCTGGCGCATCTCGTTGGGAACATCGTGAATCTGGCTTTGCATCAATATCTCCTTGTTATCGCGTCGTTTTGGTGTGAAATCGTTCCGGCTCTGGCAAATACGCCGGTGGATCGGTCAATCGGTGAACAGATTACTCTCATTGTAGTCGAAGCCGGGCTTTAAGCGAACACCGATTCGGCGTTTGGCGGCTGATCTGGGCGCAGATTGGTGGCTGGCAGGGAAAACGCGCGCCCTGCTGTGTAATGGGCAGGGCGCGCGGGGTCGATCAGGCGGGGATGTCGAGGGCTTTGAAGGTGCCTGTCTCGAACTTTTGCTGGAGTTCCTGCCGGAACTGCTGCGTGTAGAGCTGGTAGTAGTGGCCCTTCTGGCGCAGCAGCTCGGCGTGACTACCGATCTCAGCGATCTGGCCGTTTTCGATGACCACGATACGGTCGGCGCGCTTGATGGTGGACAGACGGTGGGCGATGACGAAACTGGTGCGGTCGCGCATCAGGTTGTCCATGCCCTGCTGGATGAGCGCCTCGGTGAGCGTATCGACCGAACTGGTGGCCTCGTCCATGATGAACAGTTCCGGGTCGGCCAGGACGGCCCGCGCCAGACTCAGAAGCTGCTTCTGCCCTACCGAGAGCAGCACGCCGCCCTCGCCGACTTCCTCATCGTAGCCGTTTTCCAGCGACATGATGAAGTGATCGGCCCCGGCCAGTTTCGCCGCTTCGATCACCTCGTCGTCGGTGGCGTCCAGGCGACCGTAACGGATGTTCTCGCGGATGGTGCCGGAGAACAGGTGCGGCGTCTGCAGCACCATGCCGATGCGCGAATGGATGCCGTGCATGGTCATGGTGGTGTAGTCCTGGCCGTTGATGAGCACCTGGCCGCCCTTCGGCTCGTAGAAGCGGCACACCAGATTGACGATGGTGCTTTTGCCGTGTCCGGTCGGGCCGACCAGCGCGATGGTCTCGCCGGGTTTCACGGTCAGGTTGAAGCTGCGCAGCACCGGCTTGTTCGGCTCGTAGTAGAACTCGACGTCGCGGAACTCGATCTCGCCGCGCAGCGTGCCGGGGTCGGTCGCGCCGGGGCGGTCCACCAGGTCCGGCTGGGCGTCCATCAGCGAGAAGACGCGCTCTGCCGAGGCGATGGACTGCTGCATCTGCGCGTAGACGCGGGCCAGGTCCTGCACCGGCCACATCATAAAGGTGATGTACGAGACGAACGCCTGAATGCCGCCGATGGTCAGCGTGGAGCCGATGTTGATACCGCCGTACCAGATGACGGCCATCACCGCCACCGCGCTGATGATCTGCACGATGGGCAGGAACAGCGCCGACAGCCACGCCGCCCGGAACGCCGAACGGAACATGGAGCCGGTGAGGTCGTCGAACTCGTGCAGGTTGGCCTTTTCGCGGCCCAGCGCCTTGACAACGCGCACACCGGTGATGTTCTCATTGAGCGCGCCGGTGATCTTGGAGTTGATTTTGCGCGTGATGCGGTACTCGGCCAGGATGCGCTGCTTGAACCAGATGGCGACGTAGATCAGCACCGGCAGCATCAGCATAACGATCAGCGTGAGCTGCCAGTTGATGGTGAACATAAAGGCCAGCGCGGTGACGACCGTCAGCACGGCCCAGGTCACGTCGAGCATGCCCCAGGTGACCAGGTCGGCGATGCGCTCCGAGTCCGACGTGACGCGCGACATCAGCCAGCCGATGGGCGTGCGGTCGAAGTACGAGAACGACAGCGTCTGCATGTGGTCAAACATCCGCTTGCGCATGTCGTAGACGACACGCTGGCCCAGCACGCCGCACAGGTAGATAAAGACGAACACGAAGGCCGACATGACGATCATCAGCAGGCCATACTCGATCATCAGCGCGATCAGCCGGTCGCGGTCGCCGGCGATGATGCCTTCGTCGATGATGCGCTTACTGAGCAGGGTGAAGTAGGCTTCCAGAAAAGCGACGACGGCAATCGCCACGATGAAGCCGGCCACCCAGCGCCAGTGAGGCCGCACCAGCCCCAGAATGCGAAGCAGGGTGCCGCCGTTAAACTGTGTGCTGAATTCCTCTTCCTCGAATCCGATTTCCTCAGGCACTGGCGATTTCCTTCTCTAACGCCTCTTCGATACGGGATTGCATGTCAAACGTTTCCCGGTAGATGCCCTCCTGGGCGATGAGTTGACTGTGTGTGCCCTGCTGCACGATACGCCCCTCGTCCAGCACCAGCACCAGATCGGCGTGCATGAGAGTCTGCACGCGGTGGGCGATGACGAAGCTGGTGCGGTCCTGCATCATCTCGCGCAGGGCGCGGCGGATGGCGGCCTCGGTCTCGGTATCGACCGACGAGGTCGCGTCGTCCAGAATCAGGATGCGCGGGTTCTTCAGCAGCGTGCGCGCCAGGGCGATGCGCTGCTTCTGCCCACCGGAGAGCGTGACGCCGCGCTCGCCGACCAGTGTCTTGTAGCCGTCCGGGAACTCCTCGATGACGTGGTGGACGGCGGCGGCACGCGCTGCGGCGAACACTTCTTCATCACTGACCTCGCGGCCCACGCCGTAGGTGATGTTCTCCCGGATGGTGCGCGAGAACAGAAACGGCTCCTGTTCCACAACGCCGATGTTGGCCCGCAGGAAGCTGCGCGGGTAGTCACGCAGTTCGACGCCGTCCAGGGTGATGCTGCCACCGGTGTAATCGTAGAAGCGCGGCAGCAGGTTGACCAGCGAGGTCTTGCCGGAGCCGGTCGAGCCGAGCAGGGCGATGGTCTGGCCGGGTTCGCAGCGGAAGCTGATCTCGTGCAGGACGGGCGTCTCGTTGTCGTAGTGGAAGTCCACCCGGTCAAAGACGATCTCGCCGCGCACGCGCTCCACTGGCGGCGTGCTGTCTTCGTGCAGCGGCTCGCGCGTCTGTCTGATGATCTCCGAGACGCGATCGTAGGACACCATGCCGGTTGAGGTATGCACGATGAGGCGGCCCAACTGGCGCATCGGGTTGACGATCATGTTGAGCATGCCGACGAACGCCATATACTGGCCGACGGTGATGGTGCCGTTAATGGCCATGATGGCCCCCAGCAGATAAGCGCCCACCTGCTGCGCCCCCACCAGAATGTCGGTCAGCGGCCAGTAGACGGCGTTGAGCACCAGCAGATGCCGCCCGCGCAGGAACTTCTCCCAGTTGTCGGCCTCGAACTTCTCGCGCTCGTATTCCTGGCGGGCGAAGGCCTTGACCACACGCACGCCGCTGAGATTCTCCTGCAGGGTGGTGGAGAGCTTGGCTTCCTGGTCCTGCATGGCTTCGTAAGATGCTGATATCTTTTTGAAGAAGTACAGCGATACCAGCACCAGCACCGGGATGACCACAATCGACAGCAGCGCCAGGTCCACGCGGATGGTCATGATGGCGATGAAGTTCACCACGAACAGGATCAGGATGCGGCCAATGCCCACACCCTGCTCGACGAAGAAACGGCGGATGGCCTCGACGTCAGATGTCGCGCGTTGCAGCAGCTCGCCGGTCTGCATACGGTCATGATACGAGAAGGTCAGCCGCTGCAGATGGTCATAGAGATAGTTGCGCAGCCGCCAGGCGACCTGTTCCGCTGTGCGCGCGGCCCAGCGTCCGCTGAGGTAGCTGGCGCCGCCCTCGACCAGGGCCAGCCCCAGAAAGCCGAGCGCCACCAGCGGCACCACCTGCCGGATGTCATCGCGGAACAGCACCTCGTCCACGAAGTACGCCAGCAGCAGCAGCGTCAGCGTGCGCGCGATAGATGACACCGCCAGGCTGGCGATGGCCCCGACATACAGCCGGCGAAAGCCCGCTGCCATACGGATGAGACCCAGCAGCCGATTCTCGGCCAGGGCCTGCTTCATGTCGTAAGTCTGTACTTCGGTGGTCGCCAGGGCGACCGGTGTTGGTTTAGCTGAGACAGCCACAAAAACCCCCGCTCACATACGCGAATGACGGTCGGTAATGGTTCAGGCATACTAGCACACTTTTAATTAGTAGTAAAGGTCTAAGATGGTTCACAGGGGTTCAAAAAATCGATTTTCGGTTCATGTTTTGATGGCTGCTGCGGGTGTTTGCAAGCGGTGGATGGACAGTGTATATAACAGGTATAGTGAGGTCTATGTGACACTTGGCACTCGAAAACATAAGGTTTAGCACTATGGGGGTGCGCAAGTTTTTCTTAATATATAACCAGGCATTTTTTTGTGTGCGTCCGTTCTGGTAATTATTAAGGAGCAGCCCATGAGAGCTTTCAAGACTGACGTCGATCCCCCGTCGGAGGATAAGCGCTGGCGGATTGTCAATGCGACCATGCGGCGGCATGGTTACGAGTCACATGCTTTGATTGAAACGCTGCACACCGTCCAGGAAGCGTTTGGCTTTCTCGATGACACGGCGCTCCGTTACGTGGCCAATTCGCTGCGCGTACCGCTGAGCCAGGCTTACGGTGTGGCGACGTTTTATCATTTCTTCAGCCTGAGACCGCCGGGCAAGCATAGCTGTGTCATCTGTATGGGGACGGCCTGCTACATCAAGGGCGGTGTGAATCTGCTGGATGAGATCAGCGAGGCGTACAACGTCCGGGCGGGCGAAACAACCGAAGACGGCGAACTGTCGCTGATGACGGCGCGCTGCATTGGCTCTTGTGGTCTGGCACCAGCGGCGGTGCTGGACAACGAAATCAAGGCCAAGCTGACGCCGGAAATGGCATTGAAAGAGATTCGGAGCCTGATCGACAATGATTGACTATGAAGAACTCGACCGCATGGCAGCGACCGAGCGCAGCAACCAGCAGAGCTTCCGCCACCGGATTGGTGTGTGTGTGGCGGCTGGCTGCCTGTCATCGGATGCGCAGCGGGTAAAAGACCAACTGGAGAGCGAAGTCAAAAAGCGTGGCATGAACCACATCTGCCAGGTGCGCGGCGTGGGCTGTCTGGGCCTGTGCAGCGGCGGCCCGCTGGTCTCGGTAGATACACAGAATACGATGTACCAGAACGTGACGCCGTCTGACGCCGGCGAGATTATCGACCACCTGGACTCGCAGCCGGTGCGCCATCTCAAGTGCCCGACGGACTCGGCTTTCTTTCGCCGTCAGGTGCGCATTGTGCTGGAGAACTCCGGCAGAATCGACCCGGAGCGCATCGAGGATTACATCTCCGCTGGTGGTTATCGGGCGCTGATGAAAGTCCTCACCGAGCTGATGCCTATCGGTGTCATCAACGAACTCAACCGCAGCGGCCTGCGCGGTCGTGGCGGCGCCGGTTATCCGGTGGGCCTGAAGTGGAGCACAGTCGCCAAAGCGCCCGGTACACAGAAGTACGTCGTCTGCAACGGCGACGAAGGCGACCCCGGCGCGTTTATGGACCGCAGCATTATGGAGTCCGACCCGCACCGCATTATTGAAGGCATGGCGATCGCTGGTTATGCCGTCGGTGCGAACAAGGGTTATGTTTATGTGCGCGCCGAGTATCCGCTGGCGATTAAACGCCTGCAGGCGGCTATCAAGCAGGCGCAGAAGCTGGGCTTCCTGGGTGAGAACATCTTCGGCACGCCCTACAGCTTCAACATCGAGGTGAGGCTGGGCGCGGGCGCGTTCGTGTGCGGCGAGGAGACGGCGCTGCTGGCGTCGATTGAGGGCAAGCGTGGCCAGCCGCGTCACCGGCCACCATACCCAGCGGTGAGCGGTCTGTGGGGCTGCCCGACCCTCATCAACAACGTGGAGACCATCGCCAACATTCCACCCATTCTGCGCAACGGCAGCGAGTGGTTCGCCAGCATCGGCACGGGCAAGAGCAAGGGCACGAAGGTGTTCGCGCTCTCCGGTAAGGTGAAGAACATCGGCCTCATCGAAGTGCCGATGGGCATCCGCCTGGAGGACATCGTCTACGACATCGGTGGCGGCATCCCCGAAGGCGGGCGCTTCAAAGCCGTGCAGACCGGCGGCCCCTCTGGCGGCTGTATCCCAGAGGAACATCTGGACATTTCGGTAGACTACGAATCGCTGCGCGAGATCGGCTCGATTATGGGGTCTGGCGGCATGATCGTCATGGACGACACCTCGGACATGGTCGATGTGGCGCGCTTCTTCATGGAGTTCTCGATGTCGGAGTCGTGCGGCAAGTGTATCCCGTGCCGGGTGGGCACGGTCCAGATGCACGATCTGCTCACGCGCATCATCGACGGGCAGGCGACCGAGAATGACCTCAAGCTGCTGGAAGACCTGTGCGAGATGGTGAGCAGCACCAGCCTGTGCGGTCTGGGACAGTCAGCGCCCAACCCGGTCCTGAGCACCATGCGCTATTTCCGCGAGGAATACCTGGAGAAACTGGTTGACCCGTCAGCGGTGGGGGTGGATTGATGCCGCACGCCGCTTTTCTTAGAGATGCTGTTGCAGAGAGGAATGCTTCATGGCTGTTATCACATTAACGGTTAACGATCAGCCCCTCGGCGCGCGCGAAGACGAGACGATTCTGGAGATCGCACAGGAGAACGGGATTTTCATCCCGACGCTGTGCAACCTGGAAGGCTTAAGCGCCGTGGGTGCCTGCCGCCTGTGCCTGGTCGAAGTGGTCGGCTCGCCCCGGCTGATGCCAGCCTGTATGACCAAAGTTCAGGAGGGGATGGAGGTTTACACCGACTCCGAGCGTTTGCGGCAGTACCGCCGCATGATTATCGAGCTGCTGCTATCCGAGGGGAATCACATCTGCGCGGTGTGCGTGTCGAACGGTCACTGTGACCTGCAATACATGGCGGAACATCTGGGTGTGAACTACAACCGCATGTCGTACCTGCACCCGTCGAAGGATGTGGACGCCTCGCATTATCGCTTCGCGCTGGACCACAACCGCTGCATTCTGTGTACGCGCTGCGTGCGTGTGTGCGACGAGATCGAAGGCGCGCACACCTGGGACGTACTGGGGCGCGGCGTGGACTCGCGAGTCATCACCGACCTGGACTCTCCCTGGGGTGAGTCGATGACCTGTACGAGCTGTGGCAAGTGTATCCAGGTGTGCCCGACTGGCGCGCTGTTCAAGAAGAGCCGCTCTGTGGCCGAGATGACCAAAGAACACGAATTCCTGCCGTATCTGCGGTCCATGCGGGAGAGCAAATAACATGGCGAAGAAACAGAAACCCACACTGGCGACCGTATGGCTGGACGGCTGCTCTGGCTGTCATATGTCCTTCCTGGACATCGACGAGGCGCTGATTACCCTGGCGGAGAAAGCATCCCTGGTTTACAGCCCGCTGGTGGACAACAAAGAGTTCCCCAAGATGGTCGATGTCACGCTCATCGAGGGTGCGGTCAGCACCGACGAGGACGTGGCCAAACTGCGCAAGGTGCGCAGCCACACCAAGACTCTGGTCGCGCTGGGCGACTGCGCCGTGACCGGCAACGTGCCGTCCATGCGCAACCCGTTTACCATTGACGAGGTCACTGACCGGGCTTACATCGAAAACGCGACCCATAACCAGCAGTTCCCGCATCTGACACTGCCCAAGCTGCTGCCCTGGGTCAAGCCGATTCATGCCTGGGTGGACGTAGACGTGTTCATTCCCGGCTGTCCGCCAACCGCGAAGACAATTCTGTACGTACTCACCGAGCTGGTCGAAGGGCGCGTGCCCGACCTCAGCGACAAGTCGCGGTTCGGATAATTCGGAAAGGACATCGCACATGGCTAAAAAGATTGTGATCGATCCGGTAACCCGAATCGAAGGACATGCCCGCATCACCATTCACATGAACGATAAGAACGAGGTCGATGACGCTCAGTTCCATGTGACGCAGTTTCGCGGCTTCGAGAAGCTGTCCGAGGGACGCCCCTTCCGCGAGATGCCGTCGCTGATGGCGCGCATCTGCGGCATCTGCCCGGTCAGCCATCTGGTGGCGTCGGCCAAAGCCTGCGACGAGCTGCTGGCGGTGCGTATTCCGCCAACGGCTGTGCGGCTGCGCGAGGTGGTCAACCTGGGCCAGTTGGTCCAGTCGCACGCGCTGAGTTTCTTCCATCTGTCGTCGCCGGACCTGCTGCTGGGCATGGACTCCGACCCGGCGCGGCGTAACATCATCGGCGTGCTGGAAGAATATCCAGACCTGGCGCGGGCCGGCATCCGGCTGCGGCAGTTCGGCCAGCAGATCATCGAACGCCTGGCCGGTAAACGGATTCACCCGGCCTGGATTGTGCCGGGCGGTGTCAGCGCGCCACTGAGCCGCGAGGCTCTGCAGCAGATTCAGTCCGAAATTCCAGAGATGATCGAGATGACCCAGAAGGTGCTGGAATGGTTCCGGCCCACACTGGGCAACTTCCGCGACGAAATCCGCACCTTTGCCAGCGAGCCGACGATGTGGATGGGTCTGGTGACGCCGCAGAACACGCTGGCCCACTACGACGGTATGCTGAAGCTGGTCGCCGCTGATGGCACGGTGGTTAACCCGGCCATCCCGCCTGCCAGTTACCAGTCGTTTATCGGCGAGGCGGTGGAGCCGTACTCATTCCTCAAGACGCCGTATTACCTGCCGATGGGTTACCCTGAAGGCGTGTACCGCGTAGGTCCGCTGGCGCGCCTGAACATCGTCGATAGCTGCGGCACGCCGCTGGCCGACGCCGAACACGCGCGCTTCAAGGAACTGCCGCTGGAAGAGCGTCACAGCTCGTTCCACTATCACTACACGCGCCTCATCGAGATTCTGTACGGCATCGAGCGCATCAGCGAGCTGCTCAACGACCCGGAGATCACCAGCACGCACGTTTTCGCCAATGCACAGGCCAACAGCTACGAGGGCGTCGGCATCTCCGAAGCGCCGCGCGGCACGCTGCTGCATCACTATCGCATCGACGACAACGGCCTCATCATCTGGGCTAACCTCATCATCGCCACCGGCAACAACAACCTGGCGATGAATCGCGGTGTGACGCAGGTCGCCAAAGCATACGTCAAGGGCAAGGACGTCAAGGAAGGGATGCTCAACCGCGTCGAGGCGGTCATCCGCACCTTCGACCCGTGCCTGAGCTGCTCCACGCACGCCGTCGGCCAGATGCCGATGCAGGTGGAGATCTACGACGCGAGCGGCGACATGGTGCGCGAGCTGCGGCGTTGACGCTTCGCGTTCTGATACTGGGTTATGGCAATAGCCTGCGCGGCGATGATGGCTTTGGCGTCATCGCCGCGCAGCGTCTGGCGCAGATGCTGGCCGGCGTGGATGTCATCGACGCCCACCAACTGCTGCCGGAGATGGCCCATACCATCAGCCTGTACGATTATGTGTTTTTCGTGGACGCCGCTGCCGCTGGTGTGCCGGGGACGTTCGCCCACAGCCGTCTGGAACCGGTCGTCGAGGATGAAGCGGCGTTCTCGCACAACGTCACACCGGTGCGGCTGCTGCTGGCGGCCCGGACGCTCTATGGTCACCAGCCCGAAGCCGAACTGTGTACGGTGGCCGCAGCTTCGTTTGAGTTCAGCGAGGAACTAACGCCGGTCGTCAGCCAGGCGGTGCCGCTGGTGGTGGCTTATGTTGTCAGAAAAATTAAGAGCCTTAACGCTGTGGCGGAGAAATAAATGCTAAACTAAGGTGGAAACGAGCCTACCGAGCGGTGATCTGGGCGATTGCGGTGTCAGGCTTCGATGTCTGGCGTATGTGCGATGTCTGGCGTCGGTGTGCGATGTCGGCGGTGTAGGACTTGAGTGCTGGTTGCGTCGATGTTTCCGGCTTCGGTGTCTGGCATCAGTTGGTAAGCTCGTTTCATTCATAATCATAGAGCAAGTCATCCTATGAGTCTATTGATTTCATAAATATTTCATAAACTTTATACTTTCTTCAAAGGTTGAATTTGTGTTATGTTATGTCTTCGCCTGCGCGACCTGCCCCAACTGCCTTTTCCCGGTCAGCCAACCAATCTTAGAACTGTATCATATTTTTTGGATTGCTTCGTATCCAGATGCTATAATCGAATCGGGATTAGAACAGGTCCGCTGGCCTGATAATTGCTATTGTGCCTAAAATCATCAGAATAAGGAGTTATGTAATGTCCCAAGAAGCCGCGGCCAAAGGTGGTCTTGAGGGTGTTGTCGTCGCCGATGTCGCCGCCAGTGAGGTGAATGGTGCCGAGGGTATCCTGATCTATGCCGGTTACGATATCGAAGACCTGGCGGAGAACGCGCTTTTTGAAGAAGTGGTGTATCTGCTGTGGCACAACCGTCTGCCGAACGCCGCCGAACTGGAAGAACTGCGCGCCGAAATCGCGCGCGGCGCGACCCTGCCCACCAGCGTTATCAACATGATGAAGGCGCTGCCAAAAGGTTCAGACCCGATGGCGGTGCTGCGCACGGCGGTCTCGTCGCTGGCGCACTACGACACCGACTCGGAGAACGCCACCGACCGGCTGGTAGCCCAGCGCAAAGCCGCCCGCCTGACTGGCCAGATCACCACCATCTCCGCCGCCTGGAACCGTATCCGCAAGGGCCAGGAGCCGATCGCGCCGCGCATCGACCTCAACCTGTCCGAGAACTTCATCTGGATGCTTCATGGCCAGGAACCCGATAAGACCGCCAGCGAAGCTATCAATACCTACCTGGTGCTGCTGGCCGAGCACGGCATGAACGCCAGCACCTTCGCCGCGCGCGTCACGACCGCCACCGGTTCCGACATGCACAGCGCGGTGGTGTCGGCCATTGGCACGCTCAAGGGACCGTCGCACGGTGGCGCCAACGCCGAAGCCATGAAGATGTTCCTGGAGATCGGTTCGCCGGAGAACGTCAACGCCTGGTTTAACCGCGAGGTCAAGGAGTATGGCCGCCGCGTGATGGGCATCGGCCATCGCATCTACAAGGCGATGGACCCGCGCGCGACCATCCTGCGCGAACACTCCGAGCGGCTGGCCAAGAGCCGGGGCAACACCAAGTGGATGGACCTGGCCATTAAGCTGGCCGAGCGCGCCGCCGAGGACGAATTCTTTATCGAGCGCAAACTGTACCCCAACGTGGACTACTACAGCGCCATTCTGCTGTACACGCTGGACCTGGACATCGACATGTTCACGCCGCTGTTCGCCATGTCGCGTATCGCTGGCTGGTCGGCACACATCATCGAGCAGATGGGTGGCCGTCTCATTCGTCCGCAGTCCAATTACGTTGGCCCGCGCGGCCTGAAGTGGGTGCCGCCGTCGGAGCGTTAAGCCCGGCCTGTGCATAAGTTGTTCATAACGGCCCTGCCAGCGATGGCGGGGCTTTTTGTTGGTGTATGCAAGGCTGCCTGTGTTAAGATGATGGCGTACTGACACAGGTCCAACCGGACGGAAACCGCACCGATGTCCCAGATTTCCAGGCGTCATTCCGAGCGGCGTGAACTCGGCTTTACCGACCCGCAGGGGCTGGTGTTTAACTTCGCCCTGACCCTGCCGGGGCGGGCCAGCAGTCCGCATACGCAGCGGGCGTATTTCCGCTGGGTCGACACCTATCTGGTCGATGTGGCCGGGCTGAAGCCCACCCAGGCCGAGCAGCGCATCCAGCGGATGCACACGCTGCCGGTTCGGCTGCTGCTGGAAGTGCTGTCGCCGCAGCAGCTCCGCGCCTGGCTGGGTATGCTGGCCCAGCGCGGTCATGGTCGGCAGGGCATCGAGCAGGCACGGGCAGCCATTGTCACACTGGCCGATCTGCTGGCCGAGGCCGAATGGCTGGACGATTACACCGCCGCCGCTATGGCGCGGGTGCGCGCGCCCCGCGCAGAGGACGGCCAGCGTCCGGGGCGCTGGCTCTCGACCGGGCAGCTTCGCCTGTTGATGACGGCGGCCCGCGACATCGCCACCAGCGAGGCGCAGGCGGTGCGTAACGATGTGGTGGTGACGACTCTGTGTACGATGGCGCTGCGCCGCGAGGAACTGTCGGCGGCGCGCTGGGGCGACCTGAGCCTGCAGAACGACCGGGCGGTGCTGCGCGTTCACGGTAAGGGGCGCAAGGTGGCCATCATCGACGTGCCGCGCCCGGTGCTGCGCGCCCTCAATCGCTGGCGGCGGCTGGTCACGCCCGGCCAACTGCACCCGCCACCGGAGTCGGCGCTGGTGCGGCGCATCTGGAAGGGCGGGCGCGTGGCGCGGGCGGGACTGTCGCCGGATGGCATGTGGCTCATCGTCGATCAGGCGGCGACCTTCGCCGGGCTGGGGCATGTCGCCCCGCATGACCTGCGCCGGTCGGTGGCGGGCGCGCTCTACGAGGCCAACGTCCCGGTCGATAAGATCAGCCGCTTGCTGCGCCACAGCAGCATCGCCATCACCGAGCGTTATCTGCAGCGTCTGCCGCAGGCCAACGAGGGTGCCGTGCTGATGAGCGATGTGCTGCAACTGGATGACGATCTGTGGGAGTGGCCCGGCTTCGACTGAGCGCCGGTGGCTCAGAAGGCCAGCGGGATAAAGAACACCATCAGGTTGACGGTGATCTGCGCTACCCAGGCGGCGGCCAGTCCGTTGCGCAGGCGGACGTAACCATAGAGCAGGTTGGCCATTAGCACGATGACGCCCACCACCAGCGGATACGGCCCCTGGTTAATCAGCGGAAAGAACAGCACCATCTGCCAGGCGCTGCACATCAGCGCGACGACCGGCCAGCGCCGGACTTCCTGCAGCAGGCCGCGAAAGAACAGCGTCTCGGCCAGCGGCATCACGAACACCACAAACGCCAGAATTGTCCCCGCCTGTGCATTCTGAAACAGCAGATTGACGATATCCTTGAGCGCGCCGCCGCCGAAGAGCAGTACCGGCGCGCCCAGAATCAGCCCGAACACCACGCCCCAGGCGACATCTTCCGGCGCTTCCTGCCCAATGCGCGGACTGCTGCCGAACAGCCAGGCCAGCACACCGAACAGCGCCAGCGTGCCCCAGGTGAGCGAGTAGCGCATGTCGGCGTCGTTGTTGCCCACCAGCGGCAGCAGCCCGACGGCGATAGCGCCCGCCAGCAGCAGCCCGAACAGCGGATCGCTGGTCAGGCTGCGCGAGGCCGCCGGGGGGTCTGTTGCCGGGTCGTCGTCTGGTTCGTCCTCCGCGTACATGGCGAATTCGTCATCCGGCAGCGGCGAGTCGTCATCCGGCGAGTAATCGTCGTCCGACGAGTAATCGTCGTAGCGGTCGCCGCCGCCTGTGCTATAGCGGTCGTATTCGTCGTCCGGCTCGGAATCCGGTGGATAGGGTGACCAGCTCAACTGAGTAACGTCCTCATGGCGCGGATAAACACCTGTGCCCGTTCCGGCGTGATCCAGTAATGAGTCACGGCGCGGAAGGTGCGCGTGTGGCCGGGATACAGCGACAGCTTCACGTTGTACTCGGCGTCCAGGCGCTCGATGAGCTGCTGCGGCGTGAGGGCGGCGTCGGGCAGCAGGTCGAAAAAGACGAAGTTGGTGTGGATGCTGTTCACCTGCACGCCGGGGACGCGGGCCAGGCTGTCGCCGATTTCGCAGGCGATGGCGTGATCGTCGGCCAGGCGATTGACCATGTCGCGGATGGCGACGAGTCCTGCCGCCGCCAGAATCCCCACCTGACGCATACCGCCACCCAGCAGCTTACGATTACGCCGCGCCTCTTTGATGAAATCCGCCGAGCCGACCACCACCGAGCCGACCGGCGCGCACAGCCCTTTCGACAGGCAGAAGGTCAGGCTGTCGGCCCCGGCGACCAGTGCTTTGGCGGGCATGTTGAGCGCTACCGCCGCGTTGAAAATGCGCGCGCCGTCGATGTGCAGCTTCAGGTTGTGCTCGCGGGCGATAGCCAGCACCTGCTCGGTGTACTCTCGGCTGATGGGAATGCCGCCGACGGTCCCCTGCGTGTTTTCCAGGCAGATAAGGCGCGTGCGCGGGAAGTGATAATTATCGCCCCGGATGGCGTGGCGGATGTCGTCCGGGTTCAGCGTGCCGTCGGCCTGGACCGGGACCGTGTGCGGGTGAACGCCACCCAGCGCCGCGATGCCGCCCGTCTCGTATTTGAAGATGTGCGCCTGGTCGCCCAGGATAATCTCGTCGCCGCGCCCACAGTGAGTCAGCACCGAGACCAGGTTGCCCTGATTGCCGCTGCTGACGAACAGACCGGCCTCAAAACCGAGCAGCTCGGCGGCCTCGGCTTCGAGCTGGTTGACGGTGGGGTCTTCGCCGTAAACGTCATCACCAACGACGGCGTCCGCCATCGCCTCGCGCATGGCCGGAGTGGGCCAGCTTACGGTGTCGCTGCGCAGGTCGATCTTGTCCATGTGTGCTGCTTTTGCTGATTGCAAGTTATTCGTCTTTCATTGAATGTTGGCGGCTGTCATAGCGGCGATGTTAGCACGCGCCCGGTGGGTATGCAACCGGGCGCGGTGGTTTTCTGCGAGGCAAGCCTCTACGCCATTTCCTGGGCGATTTCGTGCAGGAAATGGATCGATGTGTCGATGCCGCGATGGAACATGCTGATCGTGAAATGCTCGTTGGGGCCGTGCGCGCCGTCGGTGTTGAGGCCGAAGCCCATCAGCAGTACGGGCACGTTCAGCTCGCGCTGGATGTCGGCCACAATCGGGATGCTGCCGCCCTCGCGCATGAACACCGGGCGCTGTCCCCAGCCTTTTTCGTAGGCGCGGATGGCAGCCTGCATGGCCGGTGTTTGAATATCGACCAGCGCCGGGTCGCCGCCGCCCAGATAACGCACGTCGGCGTGGACGGTGGGCGGGGTGATCTGCTGCACGTAGTCACGAATCTGCTCGAAGATGCGCTGTGGCTGCTGGTTGGCGACCAGCCGGCAGGTGATTTTGGCCAGGGCGCGCGCCGGCAGCACGGTCTTGATGCCGTCGCCGTAGAAGCCACCGGCCATGCCGTTGATCTCCAGCGTGGGCCGCCCGCCAATGCGCTCCAGGATGGTGTAGTCGGGTTCACCCCAGGGGGCGGGCGTGCCGCTGATGCGCGTCCATTCCTCGGCGCTGATGTCGGCTTTCTTCAGTTCGGCGCGCTCTTCGTCGGAGAGGGGCAGCACATCGTCGTAGAAGCCGGGCACGGCGATGCTGCCGTCGGGATTGTGCAGTTGGGCGACAATCTCGGCCAGCGCCTGCACCGGATTATGCACCGCGCCGCCAAACGAACCGCTGTGCAGGTCGTTCTGCGGGCCGGTGACGATGATCTCCAGCGCCGACATGCCGCGCAGGGCGTAGATGATTGACGGCTGTTCCTCGCTGAGGATGGCTGTGTCGCTGATGATGCACACATTGGCGGCCAGCCGGTCGCGGTTGGCGCGCAGGAAGTCCGCCAGATGCGGCGAACCGATCTCTTCCTCGCCTT
The DNA here is from genome assembly GCA_964639225.1 of uncultured Anaerolineaceae bacterium. Classification (GTDB taxonomy): domain Bacteria; phylum Chloroflexota; class Anaerolineae; order Aggregatilineales; family Phototrophicaceae; genus CAZXCK01. The sequence continues at coordinate 21,433 of CAZXCK010000054.1, forward strand.
CAACCATGAATTTCACGTTGACCGGCAACCTTCCTTCGGTTTGCAGCACGGATTCAACCGCTTTGACGTGGGCGAACATCTGCCCTTTGTCGTCGGACGAGCCGCGCGCGTAGAGCTTGCCGTCGCGCTCCACCGGGTTAAACGGGTCATCGTGCCAGCCGTCAGACTTCTGTGCCGGCTGCACGTCATAATGGCCGTAGATCAGCACGGTGGGCGCGTCTGGACCGGCGTTGAGCCAGTCGCCGTAGACCACCGGATGGCCGCCAGTGGGCATGACGGCTACGTTCTGAACACCGGCGCGGCGCATGTTGTCGGCCAGCCATTCGGCGGCTTCGCGGACAGCACCTGCCTGCTCTGGCAGCGTGCTGACGCTGGGAATGCGCAGGAAATCGTGGAGCTGCTGGCGAAAGGCGCGCGCCTGAGACCGGGCGTGTTCCAGTGCTTTGGACATGGTTATCTCCCATGAGTTCTGGATAGCGGATAGGTGCTGCCAGTGATTATAGCAGATGCCGGAAATTCTATGCTTTGAACGGCAACCTGTGCTAATGTATATAAACGAGAAACTGACCGGATGCCTTGCGCAAAAAGGTTCAACATGCCCGATCCAGCCGCGCCGCAGGGACTCAGCCCGGAGCACCTGCGGACCCTCTACGAGATCACCGGGGCGATGAATTCCAGCCTGGAATTCGACGAAGTGCTCAACAACGTCATGGACTCGGTGATGGCGCTGACCAAAGCTCAGCGCGGCTTCCTGATGATCGCCGGTGACGACGGCGAACTGCGCGTGCTGGTCAGCAAGGGACTGGATGACCAGACCATCGAGCGCGAAGGCTTCAGCACGACGGTCGTCAGACAGGTCGTCGAGACACGCCAGCCTCTGCTCACCAATAACGCCCAGTTCGACGACCGCTATCAGGCCAGCGAGAGCATTATCCTGCGCGGGCTGCGCGCCATTCTGTGCGCGCCGATGCTGGTTAAGGGGCGGCTGGTGGGCGTGGTCTACGTCGACTCGGCCATGCGCGCTGGCAGCTTCAGCAGCGCCGACCTGGAACTGCTCAACGCGGTCGCCGGGCAGGCGGGCATCGCGCTGGAAAATGCGCGGCTGTACGCCGTCGCGGTCGAGAAAGGCCGCATGGAGCGTGAGCTTCAGATGGCCAGCGAGATTCAGCAGGCGCTGCTGCCGCAGCACATGCCGGAGGTCCCCGGTTATGAGGTGGCGGCATTGTGGCGCGCCGCCCGTGAGACGGCGGGCGACTTCTACGACGCGTTTTGCCTGGACGACGACCGTTTCGCGGTCGTCATCGGCGATGTGTCGGATAAAGGCGCGCCGGCGGCGCTGTTTATGGCGGTGGTGCGCACCATGATCCGCAGTACGGCGCATGCGGGCCTGTCGCCGCTGAACGCCATCCAGCGCACCAACGATCTGCTGCTGCAGGACGCCGACAGCGGCATGTTCGTGACGGTGTATCACAGCCATTTTGAAGCCGGTGGGCACAGCATACACGTTAACGGTGGTCACAACCCGCCGCTCTTCTTTCGCCGGATCGATCACGTTGTCGAGGACCTGCCGCGCGGCGGGCGCGCTCTGGGCTGGTTCCCGGATTTGCCGCTGCAGGCGGTAGAGATTAGCCTGACACCGGGCGATGTGATTGTCTATTACACGGACGGCCTCATTGAGGCTGAGGACGACCAGCGCCAGCCGTATGGCCTCAGGCGACTGAAGCGGGCGCTTCAGCGTAACGCGCATCTGCCGCCGCAGGAACTGCTGGACGCCATCATGCAGGATGTGGATGCCTTCCGAGTCGGCGTGGTGCCTTTCGACGATATCACCGTCGTGGTGGTGCGTTTTACAGGGAGTCAGATGCGGCACTGACCTATCGACACAGCACTGACCTTTTCAACCGTTGTTTTCTACGGATGAAACACACAGTAAGGAAAAACAAAAGTGATCGAGCGACTGAAATCCCTCATGGATAATATTAAGTGGGTGGCGGAGGCACTGGTGGGCGCCGTTCTGGTGGCGCTGCTGACGGTGCTGCTGCTGGTTCCGCAGAGTATCACCGATTTTGTGTCCGGTGTGTCGCTGCCGCTGCGGCTGCTGGTCGTCATCCTGATCTATGCGGTGGCGGCTTATGTGCTGTACCGGCAGTACCAGTATCCGGCGGTCAAGGGGCTGGTTGTGCGTTCCAGTGGCACACTGGCGACCCTCAACACCGAGTCGGCACGGGATGCCATCGTCAAAGCCGTGCGCGATATCGACGGTGTGCGCGCTGTGCGCGCCGACGTGAAACCGGGTCGGCGCGGTTGGGCGCAGATCGAACTGCGTGTCGCCGTCCAGGGCGATAACATCAGCCTGCCGGACAAAGAGCATGAGATCAACCGCGCGCTGATCCAGGTGGCGGAGAAGCGGTTGGGCCTGAGCCTGGCGAAACGCCCGCTGGTACTCATCACGCTCGGCGAATCCGAGGCGGCGCTGGACGCGATTAAGTCACCGGACAAGGCCGACATCGCCGAGCCGCGCACCGAGGTCGTCGCGCCACCCGCTTCGGCGGATGAACCGGCGGATGAACCGGCTGCCGAAGCCGAGCCGGAAGCGGAAGCAGAGAAATCCGGTGGCGGTTTGATGGGGCGCTTCTTCAGGCATGATGAGGACACCGAGGAAGCAGTTACCAAAGCCGACGCTCAACCTTCGGAGCCGGAGTCCGAACCCAAAGCCGACGCGCTGGAGACCGACGAATTCTATTCGTTCCTCAAGTCAACCGTCTCCACCCCGGCTGAAGAACCGGTAGATGAATCAGATGAGGAGCCTGCTCCGAAACAGTCGGCAGCCCAGCCAGAAGCCGAGCCGGATGATAGTCCGACACCGGAAGACAGCGCTGCGGATGAAGAACCATCTGATGACGACGCGCCGCTGCCGCCCACTGTCGAGCCGGAGGCGGTCGCGCCGCCGACCGCGCCCACAGACGACGATGACGCCGATCGCGCGACATGGATTGTGGACGAGCACATCACCGGGCCGGAGCCGGACGAGGACGAGCCTGAAGAGAACAACGGGCCGCGCCGCCTGGAATAGGGCGTACACAGCGCAGGCCGCTTACCGGATATCAAATGGAGTGGCGATAATCCATGTCACAGCCGCAGGCTAACTATGCCCGCTGGGCGCTCACAGCGGCGGGCACACTGATTTTGCTTTACATCCTGTGGAACATTCGCAGTATTCTGCTGCTGGGGTTGGCGGCGGTGCTGCTGGTGAGTTTTATCAACATTCCCGTCAGTCTGCTGGCGCGCGTGGGTGTGCCGAGGCTGCCGGCCATTCTGCTGACCATGCTGGGCGGGGTGCTGCTGGTGTATCTGGCGCTGCTGCTGGTGCTGCCCACACTGATCCAGCAGTTCGTCATCCTGGCGACAGAACGCATCCCGGCTGGCACACAGGAGATTATCGACTTCTGGAACAGCGGCGAACTTCAGGAACAACTGCCGTTTTTGCAGGACATCCGGGTCATCGAGTTTGGCGAGGATATGCGCCTGGACCCGGAAACCCTGCGCAATGTGGGCGACCAGGTGCTGCGCGCTTTCGAGCAGGTGAGCGCGTCGGTAGTGCCGTTCGTCAGTGGGCTGGCGAACACCCTTCTCAGTATTCTGATCGTGCTGTTCCTGACAGCGTTCATGCTGGCCGAGCCGGATCGCTACCGCCAGGGGATCATCCAACTGGTGCCACTGTGGTATCGGGAACGCGCAGAGCATATCGTTTACCGTCTGGGCGTGCTGATGCGCCGCTGGATTTTTGGCCAGATCATCGGCATGACGGTCACCGGCCTGGGGACATTCACCGGTCTCATGCTGATCGGCATGAACGAGGCCGCCGCCCTGGCCGTGCTGACGGCGATCTTCTCGTTTGTGCCTAACTTCGGTGAGCTGCTGTCAGTTTCGGTGTCGCTGGCGGTGGGCGTGGTTCAGGTGCCGGATCGTCTGTTCTGGATTATCGTCATCATCTACGGCGTGTCTTTTATCCAGGGGCAGATCATCGGCCCGCTGATCGCCTCGGAAAGTGTCAACATCCCGCCGGTGCTGATTCTGCTGGGGCAGATCATCGTCGCCAGCTTCTTCGGCGTGCCTGGCATTGTGCTGGCGGTACCCATCATGGTCATCCTGATGGTGCTCATCCAGGAGATTTACATCCGCGATATTCTGGGGGATGAAAGCGCCGGTGGGCCGGAATCGCTCCGGCAGTTAGGCCGTGCGCGTGGCACGGCATCTGCCGGGGCACCGCCCGCAGAGGAGATAACCGAGTCTGCTGCCGAGAGGGCACGCTGAGGTGCTCGTCGCCGGGGCCGTGTAAGATTTGTGATGGATTTCCCGGATGGGTGTTGACAGGCATGCGGCCCGATGATAACATGTGGCCATGTTAAGGAAATTAACAACGCAAACGGTATAGCAAGGGGTTACTCCACCGGAGTAATTCTTCTGGTGGAGCGATCAGCGTCGCGGTGACCATAAAGGCCACGCGGCTTACAACCAGATCGACGCATCGTTCAATCCGCCTGAACCGTGAATATCCCAATTATCCCAAGTGAGTTTCAAAGTGGGATAAAAAGTAATACGAAAAGGGATTGACAGGGTTAGGTAGGCTTGATATTCTTGTCTATACGTTAAGGCTTAAAGCGAAAGCGAACAAGCCGCGCACATTAACAACATAGCCAGTAGAGAAGTGAGTACGGAGAGACTGTCAAAGACGGAGAGTTTGATCCTGGCTCAGGATGAACGCTGGCGGCGTGCCTAACACATGCAAGTCGAACGGGATTCGTTTAGTTCGCTAGACGATGAGAGTGGCGAACGGGTGAGTAACACGTAACTGATCTGCCCCGAAGAGCGGGATAACGCGCCGAAAGGTGTGCTAATACCGCATAAGCTCACGGACATTAGAGGGTTTGTGAGAAAAGGCTCCGGCGCTTTGGGATGAGGTTGCGGCCCATCAGCTAGTTGGTAAGGTAAAGGCTTACCAAGGCGACGACGGGTAGGGGGCCTGAGAGGGTGACCCCCCACACTGGGACTGAGACACGGCCCAGACTCCTACGGGAGGCAGCAGTGAGGAATCTTGCGCAATGGAGGAAACTCTGACGCAGCCACGCCGCGTGCCGGAAGACGGCCCTATGGGTTGTAAACGGCTTTTGGATGGGAAGAAAGGTTGGGTTTCGACCTGATTTGACGGTACCATTTGAATAAGCACCGGCTAACTCCGTGCCAGCAGCCGCGGTAATACGGAGGGTGCAAGCGTT
>CAZXCK010000055.1:0-26261 GCA_964639225.1 uncultured Anaerolineaceae bacterium
ATTTCAGGCGTGAGGATAAGCTGGTCGAGGCGCAGCGCCTGGAGCAGCGCACCCGCTACGACCTGGAGATGATCCGCGAGGTGGGCTATACGTCTGGCATTGAGAACTATTCGCGCCACCTGGACCAGCGCCCGGCGGGCAGCCCGCCGCACACGCTCATCGACTACTTCCCGGATGACTATCTGCTGGTGATCGACGAGAGCCATATGACGCTGCCGCAGGTGCGCGGTATGTACAACGGCGACCGCGCCCGCAAGCAGACACTGGTCGATTACGGTTTCCGGCTGCCCAGCGCGATGGACAACCGTCCGCTGATGTTTGCCGAGTTCGAGGAACGCATCAATCAGGTGCTCTACACCACCGCCACGCCCGGCCCCTACGAGAAGCAGGTGAGTCAGAAGGTGATTCAGCAGATCATCCGGCCTACCGGCGTGCTGGACCCGGTGTGTGTGGTGCGCCCGGTCGAGGGGCAGATCGACGATCTGTTGCAGGAAGTCGCGCGGCGCGTCAAGAATCGCCAGCGTGCGATTGTCACCACGCTGACGCAGCGCATGGCCGAGGAACTGGCCGGCTACCTCAACGAGATGGGCATCAAAGCGCATTACCTGCATGCCGAGATCGACACGCTGGAACGGGTGGAGATTCTGCGCGATCTGCGGCTGGGTGTATATGATGTGGTGGTAGGCATCAATCTGCTGCGCGAGGGCATCGACCTGCCCGAAGTGTCGCTGGTCGCCATCCTGGACGCCGACAAAGAGGGCTTCCTGCGCTCAGAGTCGGCGCTGATTCAGATCATCGGGCGGGCAGCACGCCACATCGAAGGGCTGGTGATTCTTTACGCCAACACGGTTACTGACTCGATGCGGCGCGCCCTGGACGAGACGCAGCGCCGCCGTGACATCCAGCAGGCGTACAACGAGCAACACAACATCACCCCGGCCAGCATCGTGAAGGAAATCCGCGATCTGACCGACCGCGTCAAGACGATGGTCGCCGAAGATTCCAGCGCGTCAGTCGAGTCAATGGACCTGTCGGCGGTGTCCACCAGCGATCTGCACATGATGATTAAAGAGCTGGAAAAAGAGATGAAGAAAGCGGCGCAGGCGCTCGAATTCGAAAAAGCGGCGGCGCTGCGCGATCAGGTGTTTGAACTGCGTGGCGCGCTGGCCGAGAAGGACACCGAGGGCAATCTGCTGCTGAGTTGAGGTGCAGGAATACGCCTGATTAATCCGCCAGGGCAATTGCAAAGTCATCTTTTTTTCTTTGGGGCTTTGCCCCAAACCCCACCACTTTTGGAAAAGTGGACAAAACTTTGCCTTTTTCGGCGCTTTGCGCCGGAAAGTGTGGGGGCAAGGGGGCAGGGACCTCTTGCGGGTGTGCGAGGGCAGCGCCCTCGCAACAAGGTCCAATGACTTTGCAAAAACCTGATTAATCCGCGTCCGGCTATCCATGCCGGGCGTGTTTTGTGCTATACTATCGCGCTATGTTCGACGAGAATTTTACCCTGAGCAAACGACAGCTTGGTGTCCTGCTGCTGGTGGCGGGCGCTGTGACTTTCGCGGCCATCCTCAGCATCGACATCATCGACGCCGGGCGCGAGGGCGGCATTGGCCCGGCGCAGCGCATCGCCCTGAGTCTGGCGGTCGCGCTGGCACTGGTGGGCCTCACGCTGATTCCGCTCGGCGATGATCCGGCCTGATCTGCCTATGAGTATGCCCTTGTCTCCGAACACAACCGAAGCGACGATGCTGACGCGCGCGCTGGTGATCGTCAGCCGGGTACTGCTGGCGGTCGCGCTGGTGATTCTGGTGTATTACTTCGTTGTCTATGTCGTCTACGCGGCTAACCTGATTCGCTTTCCGTTCGATTATGACCAGGGCGAAGGGTTTGAGCTGGTGGACGCCATCATGCTGGCCGAGTTCCGCTGGCCCTACGCCGACATCGAAACCTATCCGTTTTACGGCAGCATCTATCCGCCGCTGTATCACATGCTGCTGGTGCCGTTTGTTTGGCTGTTCGGCCCGGAATACTGGTACGGGCGATTATTCAGCTTCGTCACCACGCTGATTACGGCGGGGGCCATCGGCTATGCCGTCTACAGAGAGGGCGTGCGCGGTGGACGCGGGCACAATCGACTGGTGGGCGTGGTGGCGCTGCTGGCCGGGTTGGCGTTCCTGGCGTCGAATATCGTCTATCACATCGGCCCGCTGCTGCGGCAGCATATCTCGATGTTCATGTTCGAGACGCTGGCTGTCGTCGTACTGGCCCATGCCAACGAGATCGAGGACCGGGCGCGGCGTCGGCGGCGGTTCGCGCTGGGACTGGGTCTGCTTATCGCTGGCGGTTACACCAAGCAGCTCGCTGCTTTCACGGCCATCGCCGCGCTGGCCTTTCTATTGGTGCGCAGTCCTCGCCGGGGATTGGTGTGGGGTGCGGGCTTTGCGCTGGTGGGCGCGGCTATCTTCGCCGGGTTGACGCTGGCCACTGGCGGTCACTGGTGGACGCAGACTATCGTCGCCAACGTCAAGGATTTCTACCCGGACCAGGCGCTGGGACTGCTGCGGTTGTTTATCCGGCTGCACTGGTGGCTGCTGTTGCCTGCCGTGCTGATGGTGATCTACGAGTTGTATTTCGCCCGCCTGTCGATCTACAGCCTGTGGTTCGTGGCGGTGACGGCCCTCAACGCTTATGCCGCCGGGACGTGGGGCGCGGGTGACAGCTACTACGCCACGTCGGTGGCGGCGATGTGCGTGCTGAGTGGTATTTTCGCGGCGCGCACACTCAACCGGGGCTGGCACTTCCGGCGCAACTATCTGAGCCGCGTATTTATCGAGCCGCTGCGCCCGGCGATGCCCGCCCTGGCGGCGGTGGGGCTGGTCGTGATTCCTCTGCTGTATATCGGCTACGGGCACAGCGTGCTGCACATGCCCACTCAGGGGCCGGTCTTCGAACAGATCGCGCGCGTGCTGGACATCCAGCCCAACGCACCGAATGGCTTTTACGACTCCGCCGGGCGCGTCACCGGCGCTTATGCCGACATCGGCCACCTGACAACGCAGGCCGACATCGACGCTGGCAATCAGATCGTCGAGATGATCCGCGCTTTGCCCGAAGGTGTGCCCGTTCTCAGCGAAGAGGCGGGCTTTCCGCTGGCTGCCGGGCGCGATGTGGTGACTAATCCGGTGGTGCTGATGATTCTGTCGTGGGTGGGGGTGTTCGACGGACAGGAACTGATCGCCATGATCGAAGAGCAGGCGTTCGGACTGGTCATCCTTCGGGCGCAGTTCTACCCGGCTGGCGTGCTGGAAGCCATCGGCGAGCACTACCAGCACCAGCAGGAAATCCGCATGAACGGCTTCGATTACATTATTCTACAGCCGCGAGAGGCTGTCCCGGCTAACGATTAAAGCGCTGCCGCTGACCCTGTCGCGGGGCGTGATTGTAGCCCAGACCGATGGGCCGCCGCTGCATCAGGAAGTCGCGGTCGGCGTTCATCTGGTTGAGCAGGCTGTCCACTGATTGTTCCAGCATGTCCAGCGACACATCGATACGGCGCTCGTGTGCGGCCAGCATACGAGCCTGCAGCGCGACCTCACGCACAAACGCGCCCGGCTGATCGACCAGTTTGGCGGCGATGGCGTCGTGCTCGTCCTGCCAGTGCTCGCCCATGTAATGGCGCAGCATCTCGACGGCCTGTTCTTCGTTCTGGATGGGCGGGATGACGAAGATGCGGTCCAGCCGCCCCGGACGCTTGACCAGCCGTTCGTCGATGGCTTCCGGGTAGTTGGTGGTCGCCAGCAGCAGTGAACCCTGCGGGTTGTTGGGCGACTCGATGCCGTCCAGCACGTTGAGGATGCGCGCTTTGTCGTCGCCGCGCAGGTAGGCGTCCAGTTCCTCGACGACCAGCAGCGTGGGGTAGCTGGCGGCGGCCACCGCCTGAAAGGCGCGCTGGATTTTCTCGAACGAAGCGCCGTCGCGGTCCGAGCCGGAGACGTAGACGACGATGCGCTTTTTGCGGATGGCCATCTTGGCCATGGCCGCGCACAGCATGGTCTTGCCGGTGCCCGGCAGGCCGGCCAGCAGCAGCTTACGGAACGGGGCCAGCTTGAGCTGCTTATAGATATGTACGCCCTCGTTGAAGAAGGCTTCGACATCGTCCAGAATCTGGGCTTTGAGTTCCGGCTCCAGGATGACATCGTCCCATTCGACGGTCGGATCAAAAAAGGCGTCGGTCCCGCCGATGATGTAGACATCGCGGCGGCGGCGGATACGGGGGCGCACGGCGCGGGCGCAGGCGAACTCGAATGCGGCCCAGGTGTCCAGGCGGTCCGGCGGCACCAGCGCGACGGCGGTTAAGTCCTGCACGTCGTCGTCGAAGTACGAGCTGGCGTACACCACCTCGAACGAGTCGCCGTCTTCGCCCTCGAAACGGAAGATATAAGCGCCGGACGTGGCGGTAAGGACCATCTTGCGGCCACGCGAGCCGCAGTCGCTGATGGGGACGATCACCGGGCAGTCGAGCGGCTCCATGCCGGCATAACGCATTCTGCCGCGCAGCTTGCGCCCAACTTTGACCTGCTTCTGCGCGATCTGATTACTGCATTCCGCCGATGCCCAGATCGTGACCGCTTCCTGACCCGGCCAGCGGCTCTCCCACACATCACGCGCCCAGTTGACCAGGCGTTCATACTGCATAACCGTTTCCCTCAGTCTGATCTGGCGTATTTAGTCTCAACCAACCCGTTTACACAGGTGCATATGGGGTCTAAACTAGAGTGTGCGGCCCGCCCTGAAGCGCGAGCGATTAAACTTACAAACTGGTTTCCTGAATTCTGCACATTGTACAGGTTATTATTATAGAACGAAACGCGGGATTGTGGAATTCGTATTGAATGGCTTTTGTGGATTGTATGGAGAAGGTTCGGCCCTGTGACGACGGCTTACATCACCCATCCACGTTATGTTGAGCACGATATCCCTGGCCACCCGGAGCACGCCGGGCGCATCCGGGCGGTGTGGCAGGCGCTCGATGAGGCTGGCCTGACCGACCGGATGCAGGCCATTTCACCGGTCGAAGCCAGTGACGAGCATATTCTGTCGGTGCATACGGAGTCGTATCTGGACATCCTGCGCCAGATCGAAAGTGGAGAGCGCGCCGTGCGTTTCGACATGGATACCATTGCGCTGCCGCAGACCCCGGCGGTGGCCCGGCTGGCCGCCGGTGGTGTCATCCAGGCGGTGGACGCGGTACTCAGCGGCGCGGCGGATAACGCGCTGGCCGCTGTGCGTCCGCCGGGACATCACGCTGTCCCTGAACGCGCGATGGGTTTCTGTTACCTGGGGAATGTCGCCATCGCCGCCCGGCACGCCCAGCGCGCGCACGGCCTGGAGCGCGTGCTGATCGTCGATTATGACGTGCATCATGGCAACGGCACGCAGGATGCTTTGTACGATGATGGCAGCGTGTTGTTTTTCTCCACGCATCAGTATCCGTATTATCCGGGTACCGGCAGCATGGACGAGACCGGCAGCGGCAGAGGCCGGGGATACACGGTCAATGTGCCGTTGAGTGCCGGCTGCGGCGATGACGCTTACGCCCGCATTTACGACGACATCCTGTGGCCGCTGGCGCGCCGCTTCCGCCCGCAGTTGATGCTCGTATCGGCGGGTTTTGACGCCCACTGGGACGATCCACTGGCGATGATGCGCCTCAGCCTGACGGGCTTCAGCCATCTGGACCGCGAACTGATGCGCATGGCGGATGAACTGTGCGACGGTCGTATCGTCTACGTGCTGGAGGGGGGATATAACCTCAATGTGCTGGCTCATGGCGTGGCTAACATCGCCCGTGCTTTGCTGGGCGACGATGCGATTCATGACCCGTTTGGCCCGGCCAAGAGCGACCAGCGCCTTACTGGCGATCTGCTTTCTCGGTTGAAAACGCTTCACCGTCTTTGATGCTCTTACGCTTGCTGTACTTTGTCGGGCGTTCGCGAACCGGCAAGCGCCACAACACCGCCAGAATCGTCCACATGATGATGGTGCCGCACAGCGCCAGGAACCAGGCTCCCAGCCCCACCGCCATGCCGATGGCCGCTGTCGCCCAGATGTTGGCGGCGGTCGTTAGATCGTGGATAGCGCCTTTGTTCTTGACAATGACGCCCGCACCCAGGAAGCCGATACCGGTCACGATGTTGGACGCCACACGACTGGGATCGCCGTTGGGGAAGGCCCACACCGACAGCAGCGAGAACAGGCACGCGCCCATACTCACCAGCATATGGGTGCGCAGCCCCGCCGATTTATGCCGGCGTTCGCGCTCGACACCGACGATGGCCCCCAGCAGACCCGCCAGCAGTAGATAGATTGCACCAGTCAACTGTTGTTCGAGTGACATCATATGTACCCACATCAAAAAACTGCTACCATTTAACACGATTATAACATTTTTAACACGATCTTAAAATTACGAAAGCCAAAAAAACCGGGACTCCGTCAGAGTCCCGGTTGTGAACATGCAATCAGGCGGATTCGATGCCTTCGCGCAGGGTCCTGATGCGTTTCTGGTACTGGTCGAAGCGGGTTTCCTGTTCGGCGTAACGTCTGGCGAGTACTTCCAGCCGGCTGAAGATGGGCGTCAGCACCTGGTTGCCGTACTGGCTCAGGCGGCTGCGCTCGCGTCGGGTGAGGTCATCCAGGGCGCTGTGATAGGTCTCCATGAGACGGTCCACGCGCTCGTTGAACTCCTGACGGGCATTCCGCGAGATGCGCCGGTAATAGTGCAGGGCGGCCATGCTGCCGACCGCCGCCAGCGGCGCCGCGATCAGCAGGGCTGGCAGTGCCAGCGGTGCCGCCGTCGCACCAATCACTGGCCCAGGGGTGCCCACAGTGGCCAACAGCGCCGCCACCAGCCCGCCAACGCTGGCCAGCGCGCTCCAGGTGAAACCGCTCATATTGGCCTGGAAGTCCTGGCGAATCTCATCGACCAGCCTGCCGCTGGAATACGACTTCAGCTCGGCCTCGGCGATGCGAATGGCTTCTTCAAGGCTTTCGCGCTGCTCGGAGTAGAGGTTGGCGTCCATATTGCCGAACTCCTGATCCAGCAGGTCGCGCAGTTGGTTGAGCCGGTCGATGACGCTGCGCCAGTAGACGCGGCTCTGATCGACGACGGCGTTGATATAACCGCCGCTGGCCTCGGTGATGTCGCGCATGGCGCGCCCGATGACCACGTCCTGAAATTCGGCGTGCAGTTTTTCCCGGCTGGGGCTGCGGCCCAGCTTGCGCAGCGACAGGTTGACGTTGATGAAGTTCAGGCCGCGCGTGCGCATGGCCTCGAACACGCGGTCCACTTCGGCCCGCGCCTCGGTGAGCTGCGCGTCCAGGCCCAGCGACTGCTCCTCAAGTTCCTGCTGCACCTCGCGGACGCGGCTGGTGTCGGCTTTGACGAGCTTCGCCTTCCCTCGAATGATGTCGTGATACTTATCGGTAATGCGCGCCGCCGTGTTCAACTGAGCCAGCAGTTTCTGCTTGGCTGGTGACGCCTCGGCGAACACCCCGCGCAGATGGGCGCGTACCGCGTCGATGCCGCCGCCCAGCCCCTGACCGGACTCTTGCTGCGCCTCTTTGGCCGAAACCATAAACAGCAGTGGCTGAATGCCCAGCAGATTCTTGACCTGCTGTTCGATGAAACGCCGCACCTGCGTCTGTTCGGCTGGTTCCAGCAGGTCGATCTGGTTGACGACCAGGATCACCTTTTTGCCGAAGTCCTTCGCCATTTCCAGATAGATGCGCTCAGTCTCGGCGAAGGCGCGTTTGGCAGACAGCAGGAAGATTACCATGTCGCTGCGATGCAGGAAGGCTTTAGCTGTCTCCTCGTGCCGGCGAAAGATGGAGCCGGTGCCTGGCGTATCGACGATGGCGACACCTTCGGCGCCGGTGTTGGGGTGGCCCCACTCGCGCAAACTGTCGTCGCGCATGATGGGCTTGCGCACGGGGGTCTCGCTGTAGCGCACCACTTCGATCACCTCGGTGGTCGGTGTGATGCCAGTCGGCAGCAGATTCTCACCGATAAGCGCGTTGATGAACGACGATTTACCGGCGTTAAACTCGCCGATGATGACCACCAGGAAAAACATCTCCTGCAGGTCGCGGACCATCTCCATCAGGCGGCCCTGATCTTCCTGGCTGGCCTCGCTCATTTCGACCAGCGTCTGGGCGATGTCGGCCAGCAGGTCAATCTCGGATTCGCGCAGCGCCGCCAGCGTCCCGTGCAGGACGTTTGTCACCTCCGCCATGTTTTATCCTCGCATTCCCAGCGTCTTCTTCTTCGACATGCGCGACAGCTCACTTTCGATGCTCACCATCTCCTGGTCGATCTCCTGCAATCTGGCGAGCTGTTCGGTCTGGATTTGTGTCTGCGCTTCCACCAGGCGCGTCAGCGGCGCGACGACGTCGCGGCGCAGGCGCATACCGTAGTCGATCTGCTTATCCGCCGCGCGCGTCATCACGTCGATGTAACGCGATTGCAGTCGCAGCAGGCGGTTGGTGTGGCCGGTCTCCAGTGCGCGCCCGACTATCGGCATTATCAGCAGGCCCGTTATACCCAGCAGCAGCAGAAAGATCAGCACACCGAACGAGATCGGCTCGCTAAAATCGAGCAGGCCACCCACCAGAATAACCACAATCACAAACAGCACCAGCAGTTCCCAGATGGCCAGGCTGAACCACACGTTACGGAACTTCTGGTCCAGCGTCTCCACTTCCACCTCGCGCGCCTCGCCCTCGATGATTTCCAGTTCCGGGCGGACGTTTTGCAACGCGGTTCGGTCGTATTTGATCGGCGGCTGAATGTCGCCGATGACCTTGCTGCGGATGAGGGGTGGCAGCGCCCTGATCTCTGTCTGAGCGTAACGCACCAGATCGTCGATGTCCTGCAGGTCTTTGCCTTCCAGACGCGGGCCGAGTTTGTCGGCCACGTTAGGTAGCTGGTTGATCGGTTCGAAGGCTTTGAAACGGGCGAAAGCCAGCCGGGCATACGACTGCCGGTCGCTGCGCCGGAACAGCCGCGACAGCCCGGTGAGGTCGAAAATACCGCGCCCCAGCAGGTCGAGTACCCGCGAGAGCTGGAACACATCGCGGATGGCCGCGCCGGAGCGCCGCGTCGCCTCGGTGAACTTGAGCGCGATTTCCTCGTTCAGTTCGCGGACGATTTTATCCTGCTCACGTTTGTAGGCGGCGAGCTGCTGCTCGACGTTGTCGCTGATGCTCTGGTATTTGTCCAGCACAGCCTGGTTCGCCTTGACCGCTTCCAGCGCGACGCCGTGTACGTTCTGGCTGATGAGCAGCGGGGTCTGTAATTTCTGGCGCATGCGGTCCACATCGCCCAGTTGATCGTCGATGTAATCCTCGATCTGGAACAGGCCGCTTTCCAGCCACAGCGCCTCGTCGAACGGTTCGGCGCGACGGGCGGCCAGCCCCAGTTTCGCCGAAACCAGCCACACTTCCGGCTTGAATTTGAGCAGGTCCTGGCTTTGCTCCAGCACGTAATTACGGACCGTCTCGGCCTCTTCTTCGCTGAGCAGGTCGGCCTGATTGATGAGGATAATCACCTTTTTGCCATACTGCCGCAGATGCTGAATGTATTCCAGGTTGCGCTGGGTCATGGCCTGTGTCGCCAGCATGACCAGCATCACCACATCGCTGCGATGTAAAAAGCCGCGCGTGAGCGCTTCGTGCTGCTGGAACACGGATTCCAGGCCGGGCGTATCGACGAAGCTGACTTTTTCCAGCATGGGTGCCGGGCAGAATACTGTCTCCACCGCGCCGCCGGAATCCATGCGCTGGATGTCCTCGCCCCAGCGCAGGATGCTGATGCGGTCGGTGGTGGGGACCGGCCCCACCGCCAGCAGATCGTCATCGCTGACCAGCGCGTTAATCAGGCTGGATTTACCAGAACTGAACGGCCCCACGAATACCATAAGAAAGGGGTGATCGGCGTGGAACAGCGCATCGCGCACCTGGGCGACCTTGTCCTCGCCGATGGTGTCGATCTTCGGCAGCAGCTCCAGCAGCCGTGTAATCAGTTCATATTCTCGGCGGCGGATCGTCTCATACGTCACCGCCAGACGGCTTTCGTTATTCTCGACAGTCACCAGTCACCTGCCTCGTCATATGGGCGGTTTTTAGAGGTATACAGCATAACCCGCCTTCATGGCCAATACAATATGCGACTTGCCACCGGCAGCTTCTTCTGATTATGCGCCCCTGGCTTAACGTCCCCTAGACTGTCAATTTCTTGTCAGTTATACTTCAGCGCAGATCGTCGGATTTTTATCGTAGTGCGCGAGGGTAGCCTACTATGTCCACAAAAAGAACGTACCAGCCCAAGATTCGCCGCCGTGCCCGCGTGCATGGTTTCCGTTCGCGGATGCAGACTCGTGGTGGTCGCCGGGTGGTGAAGGCGCGCCGCGCGCGTGGCCGGCATTCGCTGGCCGTGTCGCCGCCGCACGTCAAGAAGGTGAACTGGAACGCCAGATAATCTGGCACGGGGCAGCATCCAGATGGCCCGGTCCGAAGGAACTGCCCGTGACTATGAAGCACGCTTTCAGGCTGCGCCAGGCCAGCGATTTCAAACGGCTGAGACAGGAAGGCCAGACTTTCCGCCATCCGTTTCTGATCCTGAGCCTGGCCGCCAACACTTTGGGCCACAATCGTTATGGGTTTATCACCGGGCGGCGCATTGGCAAGGCTGTCGTCAGGAATCGGGTTCGACGCCGGCTGCGCGAGGCGGTTCGCCACTTTCATCCGCAGCTCGCTCCGGGTTATGATATGGTGATTGTCGCCCGCCCGCAGATTGTCTGCCAACCCTACACAGCCATCCAACTGGCGCTGTCTCAGACCCTGGACAGAGCCGGTTTGTTAGTCAACAAGGACAAGCCGCAACCATGAAATGGCTGGCACTAAGCCTGATACGGTTTTACAAGCGGTTTATCTCCCCGCTGTTACCCAGCTCATGTCGTTTCTACCCGACCTGTTCGCAGTATACCTACGAAGCCATCGAAACTTACGGCGTGATACGCGGGACATGGCTGGGGATTCGCCGCATCTCGCGCTGTCACCCATTTAATCCGGGTGGCTATGACCCCGTACCCCCGAAGAAGGAGCAGTAGTTGTTGAATCGGCTTAGATTTCCGAAATTCTCGCGTTTGCCGGTGGCGCTGCTGGCGCTGGTTTTGCTGATCACCGGCTGCACTGGTGCCCGCATCGGCGTAAGCTGGGCGGACCTGGAACTCATCGAGGATCGTAACATCCTCGTCTCGTACAACGATTTTATGGTGCTCATCGACCCAACCAATGGCGTACCGGTGCAGCTTCGCGGCCCCGATGGCCAGATTCGCACCGATGAGCAGGGCAACCCGCGCCGCTGGGAGATCAGCGGGGGTGATACCAGTTCGCAGTTCTTCACCACACCCATCTGGCTGAGTGAGGAACGGCTGCTGGTGGTAGACTACAACCGCAAGCTCATGCACATCAACTTCCCCAACGCCCGCATCGAAAATCCGGCAGTCAGCGATCTGCCGGGGCAGGTTTTCGCCAATATGTCGCAGTTTGACGGGCGGGTATTTGTGCCGATCAGCGAGAAGAATGTGGTTGCCATCGACACGGACACCTACGAAACGCTGTGGGAATTCGAGACCGACCGGGGCGTATGGTCAGAGCCGGTGGTCGCCGATGATCTGGTGATTTTTACCAGTATCGACCAGTATATGTACGCCGTCGATGCTTTCAGCGGTGCCGAACGGTGGCGTCTTGACCTGGGCGGCGCGGTCGCTTCGGCCCCGCTGCTGGTTGAGGACCGTTTATTCATCGGCAGCTTCGCCCGGAAACTGTTTGAGGTGTCACTGACCGGCCAGATCCTCAACGAATATGAAACCGAAAACTGGGTGTGGAGCACGCCGGTTCTGTTCGAGGGGCTGCTGTATGTAACCGACATGCAGGGTTTCGTTTACGCGCTGGACCCCGATAACGGTCTGGCTGAGGTGTGGAAGACCGATACCGGCGACGACAGCGGCATTCGCCCGCGTCCGCTGGTCACCGAGCAGTATGTCGTCGTCGGCACGCGCGCCGGGCAGGTGATCTGGCTGGACCGGCAGACGGGCGAAATTCTGTTCACGCAGTCGGTGGACGCGGAGATATTATCCGATATACTTCTGGTACAGCCCAGCGAGTCGCTGAATATTCCCGACCCGCTGGTTATCATCAGCACCGTGAAGAACGATAAGATTCTGGTGGCGTTCACACTCGACGGCGCGCCGCGCTGGACTTACGGACGCTAGACGGGCAGGGAGAGCAGTTCGCATATGTGGGATTTGATTGTCAACCCGTTCATCACGATCCTGACGTTGTTTTACAGCCTGTTAGGCCAGAACATCGTCCTGGCGATTGCCGTGTTTACGGTGGTCATCCGCCTGCTGACATCGCCGCTGCTGCTGCAACAGCAGCGTTCCGCAGCGGCCATGAAAGAGGTTCAGCCCCGGCTGAAGAAAATTCAGGAGAAATACAAAAACGACCGCGAGAAACTGGCCCAGGAGCAGATGGCCCTCTACAAAGAGGCTGGTGTCAATCCGTTGGGCGGGTGTCTGCCGCTGTTTATCCAGCTTCCGATTCTGCTGGGGCTGTATCAGGCGATCATTAAAGGACTGGCGGGGACGCCATTCCAGTTGATTGACCTGTCCGGTCGTCTGATGATTCCCGGTCTGGATCATCTGGTGCCGCTGAACAACATGTGGCTCAATATGGACCTGACGCTGGCACCCACCAGCAACCCTGCTTACGCGTTGTCGCTGCCGGTGCTGGTGGTGGTGACTACCTGGCTGCAATCCAAGCTGACCATGCCGACGATGAGCATGGGCGATGCTGGTGGCGCAGCGGCCAGCATGACCCGCAGTATGACGACTATCATGCCGCTGATGTTTGGCTTCTTCTCGCTGTCGTTCTCGGTCGGTCTGTCGATTTACTTCGTGGTGTCGAATGTGGTGGGTATCATCCAGTACACGCTGATGGGTAAAGCGGAATGGGGCGCGTTGTTTAACAGACAGCCCGCAGCGGCCCCGGCAGGCGCGCCAGCCGTCGTGGAAGGCAAAGCCGCGCCGGTTCCATCCGGTGCCCGCGCCAAAAAGATGGCCGCCGAACCGTCGAACGCCACCGAGACCAGCGCCAGCGCCAACAATTCGAGCACGAAGGGGGCTGCCGCGTCCGGCAGCGGCGACGTCGTGCTGACGCCGCGCGCATCGCGGGGCAAACCGCGTAAGATGCGCAAGCTGTCGAATAACACCTAGCCGATTCATCGCAGGTTTGCCGCATCGGTTAACGTACAGCATTCAGGTTGTGCCCAGGCGGACACAACCTGATTCGATTATGCGATACGGTGATTCCTGCTCCTTTACTAAAGGATTTTGACGATGGACACAAAAGATTACGTAGAAGCAACCGGAGACAACGTCGAAGCGGCTATTGCTGCCGGGTTGGAACAACTCGGCGTGGGGCCGAACGATGTGATGGTGGAAATCCTCGAAGAACCCAGCCGGGGTGTGTTTGGCATCGGCGCGAAGCCAGCGCGCGTCCGCCTGAAGATGCTGCGTCCCAGCCCGCCGCCACCAGTCCAACCTGCCGAACCCGCTCCAGTACCGCCGGCCAGCGAAGCCAGCGTCGATTTCGATGACGTGGATGACGATGATGGCGACAGCGAGTTTGAGGCTATACAGGAAGCTGTCGATGAGGATGCGCTCGACGAGGACGCCCGCATCTCGCGCCAGGTGCTGATGGAGCTGCTGGAAAAGATGCGTATTCAGGGCGATGTCGTCGTGCGCCGTGCCGAACCGAGCCAGCCGGGCGAGAATGCGCCCTGGCTGCTGGATATTACCGGACCGGACATGAGCCTGCTCATCGGGCGGCGCGGCGAAACTCTCAACGCGCTGCAATACATCGCGCGGCTTATCACCAGCCGGCGTTTGCAGCGGCGGGCCAACATCATCGTCGATGCCGGTGGCTACAAGTCGCAGCGTTCGCAGCGGCTGCGCCAGCTCGCCAAACGCATGGCCGACCAGGCGGTGCAGCAGTCGCGCACCATCTACCTGGAGCCGATGCCGCCCAACGAGCGCCGCATCATCCACCTGGCCCTGCGTGACCGTGACGATGTCGAGACGCGCAGCACCGGCGAAGGTGACACGCGCAAGGTCACCATCGTTCCCAAGTAGCCAGCATGGACAACCATTCGATTGATTATCTGCTCATCGGCCACATCACAGCCGACCTGCTGCCAGACGGCGGTCGGCTGCTGGGTGGCACGGTTTCGTATTCGGCCCGCACCGCGCACGCTTTTGGCCTGCGCGTGGGCGTGCTGACCAGCGCCGCGCCCGGCGAACCGCTGCTCGACGAGCTGCGTGACTACGCCCAGATACACGTTCTGCCCGCCGACCAGACCACCACATTCGAGAACATTTACCACGAGGGCAGGCGCAGCCAGTACATACGCGCTGTCGCCACACCCATTAAACCCGCCGATGTGCCCGTCCACTGGCGTAATGTGCCGCTGGTTCACCTGGGGCCAATCGCCGACGAGACAGCGGCGGAGATCGTCCACGATTTCCCTGACGCGACGGTAATGATGACGCTCCAGGGCTGGCTGCGTCGCTGGGATGACGATGGCCGGGTAGGTTATAAACGCTGGTTCGATCCCGATGTGGTGCGCGCCGTCGATCTGATGGTGTTCAGCGAAGAGGATATTAACGGCGACCGCGAACTGGAGCACGAGATCGCTCGCGTCGCGCGGCACTTCGTCCTGACCCGCGCCGATTACGGCGGTGTCTATTACCATGACGGTCAGCCAGAGACTTATGACGCGCATCCGGCAGAGGTCGTCAACCCCACCGGGGCTGGCGATATTTTCTCCACGTCGCTGCTGTGCGCCTGGCATCGTCTGGGGGGCGATATTCGTGTTGCCATCGACGTGGCCGCGAAGCTGGCGGCGCATTCGGTGACACGCATGGGCCTGGAAAGCGCCCCCACGCTGGATGAAGTCCGCGCGGCATTGAGTGCGGCCTCGACATCGCCAACGGACGACGAAGCATGATCGACCGCGTACTGACCAATGGCAGAATTTATACTCTGGACGCGCGCCATCCTCGCGTCAGCGCGCTGGCGCTGTATCGGGAGCGTATTGTCGCCTGGGGCGACGACGCCGACATGCTGGCGCTGGCCGGTCCGCATACTGTCCGCGAGAACCTGGGCGGTCGCACGGTCATTCCCGGCCTGACAGATGCCCATCTGCACTGGGAATGGACCGCGCGCAGTTTGCAACAGGTGGACCTGTTCGAAGTGCCGACCCGCGAGGAAGCCGTCGAGCGGGTGGCGGCTCGTGTCGCCCAGACTTCGCCCGGCGAGTGGATCGTCGGGCATGGCTGGACTCAGGCTGCCTGGCCGGATGGCGCTTTCCCGACCGCCGCCCACCTGGACGCTGTCGCGCCGGAGCATCCGGTTTATCTGCGCGCCAAAAGCGGCCACGCCGTATGGGTCAACACGGCGGCGTTGAGACGATCCGGCATCGACACCAGCACGCCCGATCCTGATGGCGGCCAGATTGGGCGTGACGCCAGCGGCCAGCCCGACGGCATTCTGTTTGAGACGGCTATCGACCTGGTGGCGCGTCATGTCCCCGACCCGACACCGGAGCAGCTCGCCGACCAGATGCAGGCGGCGCAGGAACTGGCTCTGGCCAGCGGGTTGACCGGCTTTCACGACTTCGACGGGCCATCGTGCCTGACGGCGCTGCAACTGCTGCGCGAGCGCGGCCAACTGGCGCTGCGCGTGGTGAAAAACGTCAACAAAGAGTGGATTCATCATGTCCACGAACTGGGTCTGCGCTGGGGTTTTGGCGATGACTGGCTGCGCCTGGGCGGGCTGAAGATTTTCGCCGATGGCGCGTTGGGTCCGCGTACGGCGCTGATGGTCGAACCCTACGAAGGCGAGTCGGGTAACACCGGCATCGCCGTCAGCGAGCCAGCCGAGATGCTGGAACTCGTCAGCCGGGCCAGCGCCGCCGGGATGCCGGCGACCATTCACGCCATCGGTGATATGGCGGTGCGGCGCGTCCTAGACGTGTACGAAGCCGTGCGCCAGCAGGAACAGGTGCATGGTGTGCCGCCAGCGGCGCGACGCCACCGCATCGAGCATGTGCAGATCATTCACCCGGATGACGTCCACCGGTTGGCTGAACTGAACATCATCGCCTCGATGCAGCCCAACCACGCCACGTCAGATTATGTTATGGCCGATCAATACTGGGGCGACCGCTGCCAGTGGGCTTATAACCCGCGTTTGCAACTCGACCAGGGCGTGGTTGTCGCCTTTGGCTCGGATTCGCCGATCGACTCGTTTGAGCCGCTGCCCAACCTGTACGCGGCGGTAGCGCGACGCCGTCCGGACGGTTTGCCGGGGCCGGCTGGCTGGTATCCTGAAGCGCGTCTCACGCTCGATGAGGCGCTGCGTGGCTTCACTGCTGGCCCGGCATATGCCGCTGGCATGGAAGACCGCCTGGGGCGGCTGGCGCCGGGGTATCTGGCTGATCTGGTGGTGCTGGACCGCGATATCTTCGAGCTGCCGCCAGAGGCGCTGCTGGAGACGAACATCAGCGCGACAATGGTCGGCGGGGTGTGGCGTCACGGCGGCTTATAATCCTATTAATGCTGTGCGCGGGTTGGCGCCACGCAGGATATAATCATGCGCATCGTATTTAATGTGAGCGCATCCCCTGCGCTCCAGGCCACATGGAGACAAAACCGCATGACAAACCGCCCTGGCATGATGGTTGGCGACGACGAACACACCGTCCAGCACGCGATGCTCGAAGTCGGGCAGCCCGCGCCGCCGTTCACCGTGCTGACGCCCCGCTTCGCCCCACGCACACTAGATGACTACGCGGGCAAGATCAAAGTGCTGAGTGTTATCCCTTCGGTGGATACCAGTGTATGCTCCGCGCAGACCCGGCGCTTCAACGAAGCAGCCGCCAGCCTGGGTGACGGTATCGTGGTGCTGACGATCAGTGCCGACGCGCCTTTTGCGCTTGGTCGCTACTGCGCCAACGAAGGCATCGAGAACAGCGAGACACTTTCGACCGCGCGTGACATGCAGTTCGCCGATGACTATGGCGTGCATGATGTGGACTGGCGCATGTGCCAGCGCGCCGTATTTGTCCTGGACCGTGACAACATCGTACAGCACGCGGAATATGTGCCGGACATGGGCCAGGAAGTCGATTTTGAGGCGGCGCTGGCCGCAGCAAAAGCTCTGACCTAAGAGTCAGGCAGCGTCCGCCGCAATATGTTTCTGGCGGGCGTTTTTATTTGATGGCAGAAGCAACAGAAAGAAGCGTTACTATGTCTGATATTCGTATGCAGCGGCTGGCTGATCTGCTGGTCCAGTACAGCGTCGAGGTCAAACCGGGCGACTGGGTGCTGCTCACCGGCGAGGTACTCACCCTGCCCCTGATGCGGCGCGTTTACGAGAGCATCATCAAAGCTGGCGGGCACACGACCGTGATCCCGTCCGACGAGGCGATGGCGCGCTCGTTCCTGCGGATGGCCAGCGACGAGCAGCTCGACTGGATGAACCCGCTGATGCAGAAAGCGATCGAAGAGGCTGATGTGCTCATCAGCCTGCGGGCGACGGCCAACACGCGCGCTATGACCGGCATCGACCCCAAACGGATGCAGCGCAGCCAGGCGGCGCGCCGGCCCTTTATGGAAGTGTATATGCGGCGCAGCGCCGAGGGGAGTCTCCGCTGGACGCTGACGCAGTTCCCCACCGAGGCCAGCGCCCAGGAAGCCAACATGAGCCTCGAAGAATACGAGGACTTTGTCTACAGCGCCACCTACTGCGACAAGGACGACCCCGTAGCCGAATGGCAGAAAGTGGCCGCCATGCAGCAGTCGAAAGTGGACTGGCTGAAGGGCAAGGAGCGTGTGAAGCTGCAAGGCCCCAACATCGACATCGAGCTGTCGATCAAGGACCGTGTGTTCATCAACGCCAACGGCACGCGCAACATGCCCGACGGCGAGATTTTCACCGGGCCGGTCGAAGACTCGGTCAACGGCTGGGTGCGCTTCAGCTACCCGTCGATTGTGGGCGGGCGCGCCGTCAGCGGCATCGAGCTGAAGTTCGAGGATGGCAAAGTCGTCGAGGCCAGCGCCAAAGAGAATGACGATCTGCTGCAGGCCCAGCTCAACACCGACGAAGGCGCGCGTTATCTGGGTGAGTTCGCCATTGGCACTAACTTCGGCATCAACCGCTTTACCGGTAACATCCTCTTTGACGAGAAGATCGGTGGCACCATTCACATGGCGATTGGCGCAGCCTATCCCGACACCGGCGGCAAGAATCAGAGCGCCGTCCACTGGGATATGATCTGCGACATGCGCCAGGACAGCGAAATCCACGTTGACGGCGAACTGTTCTATAAGAACGGTGAATTCGTGGTGTAATCTCGCGGCGTGACACCTGGCTCACAATCCGGGGGATGGTCTGCGCCGTCCCCTTTGGGTGGTCCCATTACACGCGGCGCTATTTATTTCTGGTGGTAACCGTGTTATGCTTTTGCGCCAGTGAGCAGCGATGATTTCCCCTGACAGGAGTACAGACTGATGATGAAAACACACACTTGTGGCGAACTTCGAGAATCACATGCCGGGCAGCGAGTGACTCTGGCTGGCTGGGTGCATCGACGCCGTGACCAGGGTGGGTTGATTTTCATCGATTTGCGCGACCGCTGGGGAATCACGCAGGTGGTGGTGGACGCGGAGACCTCGCCCGATGCGCACGCTGTCGGGCATGGTGTCCGCAGCGAATACGTCATCCAGGTGGATGGTGTGGTGCGCATCCGTCCGGCAGGAACAGAAAACCCCGACATGCCGACGGGCAGCATCGATGTGGTGGGCGATGGCCTGAAGATTCTCAACGAATCGCGCACGCCCGCCTTTCCCATCAATAAAGACGAGCCGGTAGAGGAATTCCGCCGGATGCAGTATCGCTACCTGGACCTGCGCCGCCCGGCCATGCAGAGTAACATCATCCTGCGCCACAAGGCGATCAAGTTCATCCGTGACTACCTGGACGAGCAGCATTTTGTCGAGGTGGAGACGCCCATTCTGTTCAAGACCACGCCGGAAGGCGCGCGCGACTTCCTGGTGCCCAGCCGCCTGCAGCCGGGCAAATTCTACGCCCTGCCGCAGAGTCCGCAGCAGCTCAAGCAGTTGCTGATGGTCGCTGGCTACGAGCGTTATTTCCAGATCGCGCGCTGCTTCCGTGACGAAGACCTGCGCGGCGAGCGCCAGCCAGAGTTCACCCAGCTCGACCTGGAGATGAGCTTCGTCGAGCGCGAGGACGTCATTCGCCTCAACGAGGCGCTGGCCATTGCTCTTACCGAGACGGTTGTCCCCGATAAGCGCATCCTGGCGAAGCCGTTCCCGCGCCTGACCTACACTCAAGCGATGGAAAAGTACGGCTCCGACAAGCCCGACCTGCGCTACGATCTGGAAGCGATCGACGTGACCGACATCGCCGGCAAGAGTGGCTTTGCTGTGTTCAACAAGAATGTCGAGAGCGGCAAGCGCGTCAAGGTACTGCGCGCGCCGGGCATGTATCGTGACCCGGAGAACCCCGACCAGCTCATCAGCGGCGAACGTCTGCGCCGCCTGACTCGCGGCCTGGAGGAGCTGGTCCAGAAGCAGGCCAACGCCAAAGGTCTGGCGTGGATGGCGCTGCCGCTGGACGAGGACG
Organism: uncultured Anaerolineaceae bacterium; assembly: GCA_964639225.1. Classification (GTDB taxonomy): domain Bacteria; phylum Chloroflexota; class Anaerolineae; order Aggregatilineales; family Phototrophicaceae; genus CAZXCK01. Next base: position 19,831 of record CAZXCK010000055.1, read on the forward strand.
GCGAAGTCAAAGGGCCGATTGGCCGTTTCTTCACCGTCGAGCAGAAGATGGAATTGTTTGAGCGTGTGGGCGCCCAGCCTGGTGACCTGCTGCTGTTCACATCCGACGAGTACGACGTGGTATGCGCCGTCATCGACGTGCTGCGCCGCCATGTCGCCGCCGAACTCGACCTGGCCGACCCCAACGTGCTGGCTTACGCCTGGATTATCGACTTTCCGCTGTTCTACTGGGACGAAGAGAACAAACGCTGGGACCCGTCGCAGCACATGTTCACTGCGCCCATGCCCGAAGACGTGGACCTGCTGGACAGCGACCCCGGCCAGGCGCGCGGCACCCAGTACGACCTGATCTGCAACGGCTACGAACTGGCTGGCGGCAGCATCCGCATCCACGAGCGCGCCATGCAGGAGAAGATTTTCCCGCTCATTGGCCAGACGATGGAACACGCCCGCGCGCAGTTCGGTCACATCCTGGAAGCATTCGAGTACGGTGTGCCGCCGCATGGTGGCATCGCCTGGGGTATCGACCGGCTGGCGATGCTGTTCGCCGGCGCGCCCAACATCCGCGAGGTGATCGCCTTCCCCAAATCGCAGAGCGGCTCCGACGTGATGGCATCGGCACCGTCTCCAGCGGAACCCGGTCAGTTGGAGGAACTGCACATCCGTGTGGTAGAGAAGGCTCGCACCGGTTCCCACGCGGAAAACGCCAGCAAATAAGGTGGTGATATCCCGCTGCACCGTCCTGGCGGGAAACAACAGATAGGGCACAAGATGAAACTCTTTGTCTCTGGCAGGATTTGTCTGTTCGGCGAGCATTCCGACTGGGCCGGTGGCTATCGTCGTATCAACACCGAGATCGAGCGCGGCTATGCGCTGGTGACCGGCACCAATCAGGGCATTTACGCCGAGGTCGCGCCGCACCCCAACATGCTGATCCTGAAATCGCGCACCGACGACGGCGAGATGATCGGCCCTTACGAAATTCCGATGGAGCCGCGCCGCCTGCTCGAAGAGGCGGAGCGCGGCGGCTTCTGGAGCTACATGGCCGGTGTCGCCTATCAGGTGATGACGCATTACCATGTGCGCGGGCTAGTCATCGACAATTACCAGACGACACTGCCGGTCAAGAAAGGGTTGTCGTCCAGCGCCGCGATCTGCGTGCTGACGGCGCGCGCATTCAACCGTATCTACGACCTCAAGATGACCACTCGCGGCGAAATGGAGATGGCCTACCAGGGCGAAATCCTGACGCCGTCGCGCTGTGGCCGCATGGATCAGGGCTGCGCCTTTGGCGATCGTCCGGTGCTGATGACATTTGACGGCGACCGCCTGGATACGACCGAACTGCGTGTGGGCGATGATCTGCACATGGTCATCGTGGACCTCAATGCCCAGAAGGACACCATGGAGATTCTGGCGCGCCTCAACCGGGCTTATCCCTTCGCCGACAACGACATCGAGCGCGGCGTGCAGGAACTGCTCGGCCCGGTCAACAAAGACATCACACATCGTGCCATTGATCTGCTGCGTCAGGCCGACGCGCGGGCGCTGGGTGCGCTGATGAACGAGGCGCAGGCCCAGTTCGACCGCTACGCCGCGCCCGCCTGCCCGGAAGAACTCAACGCGCCGGTGCTGCATCACGTCCTCAACTACGAGCCGCTTCAGCCGCATATCTGGGGTGGCAAGGGGGTTGGTTCTCAGGGCGATGGCACGGCGCAGTTCATCGCTCGCAGCCCGGAGGACCAGCGCGCCGTCATCGACATCATCGAGCGCGACCTGAAGATGACCTGCCTGGAGCTGACCATCCGCGCTGGCAGCAAGGTGCGTAAGGCGGTGATTCCGGCTGCTGGCTTTGGCACGCGCCTGTTCCCGGCGTCGAAGGCCACCAAGAAGGAACTGTTTCCCGTTGTGGACCGCGACGGCATCGCCAAGCCAGCTATCCTGATTATCGTCGAGGAAGCCATTACCGCTGGTATGGATGAGGTGATTATCATCGTCCAGCAGGAAGACCTGGAGAGCTTCCGCTCGTTCTTCAGCGAGCAGGTTTCGATTGAGAATTTCAACAAGCTACCGCCCAACTTCAAGGACTATTCGCGCTGGCTGCTGGAAATCGGCCAGAAGGTGCGCTTTGTCGTCCAGCAGACGCAGGAAGGGCTGGGCCATGCGGTCTACACGGCGCGCGAGATGGTGGGTGACGAGCCGTTCCTGCTGATGCTCGGTGATCACATCTACCGTTCAGACAGCGGGCGCTCGTGCGCGCAGCAGCTCGTCGAGGCGTATAACCAGCATAACGCCAACGTCATCGGCATGCGGCGCACACCCGAAGATCAGATATTCAACTTTGGCACGGTCACCGGCACCTGGCTGGAAGACCTGCATCTGCTGCATGTCACCGAGTTCTCTGAGAAGCCGTCGGTCGATTATGCGCGGACCAATCTGCGCGTCGCCAACCTGCCAGAAGATGAGTACCTGACTATCTTCGGCCAGTACATTCTTAAACCGCGCATTTTCGAGTATCTGCACGAGCACATCGAGAACAACGTCCGCGAGCGCGGCGAGTTCCAGCTTACATCGGCGCTGGACCGGCTGCGGCGCGAAGATGGCTTTATGGGCGTCATGGTGGATGGTCAGCGGTTTGACATCGGCCTGCCGACTTATTATCTGAACACGCTGAACAGTTTCTACGGTGGTGGAGTGGAACAAAGCGAATAGCGGTGGTTAGGTGACTTAGCTCGGCCTTTACACCGGCACTGGCCTTTGCTATAACAGAGTCAACCTGCTGTGTGCGTGATGACGCAACCACGTTTTGAGCCAACACTCACACAAAGGGAAACCTAAGTATGCTGTGACAGTGATAGGCCTGAGCCAAGACTCGATCAGCTATCGGGTTTCCCACCTGCGAAAGCAGGTTCAAAACCTAGCGGACACACGGCATAGCGGGTCTCTTTAGCCAATTAACGGGCGTTCTCGACGATCATGAGACGCCCGTTTTCTGTTCTACTGGGAGTAGTCCGCGCCAAAGACCTCAATCATCAGGTTGCCCAGCCGAGCACGGTTAGGGATCAGTACCTGAGCGCCGTTAGGGGTGGTGTAGTCCGACATATAGCGATAATCCATCACGCCGCTGGTGATATTCTCCGGGGGGATGTCTTTGACGTACCACGCCAGCCGGATCATCTGATCCAGGTCCATGCTGGTGTGAACGTTGTCATTGAAGGCCTCCAGCAGCAGGGGGGCGCGGATGATGAGCTGTGGCAGCAGGTTGAAGTCCATCACGCGGTCGCGGATGCCCTGGATCACCTGCTGTTGGCGCTGGCCGCGCTGGATGTCGCTGTCGCCGTGACGGGTCCGCGCGAACTTGAGCGCGTCCGCGCCGTCCAGGATATGGGTTCCGGCTGCCAGGTAGAACGGATCGTAACCGTAGGCCATATCAGGATACAGGCGGTCGTTGATCGTATAGTCGATGCTGACCTCAACGCCGCCGATGGCGTCCACCAGCCCGGTGAGCGCCTGGAAATCGACTACCATATAATCGTGAACGCGAATGCCCAGGTTGTACTGCACGGTCTGCATGGCGAGCTGTGGGCCGGTGCCGGGCCGGTTGTTCTCGCCCAGGACCATTGGCGTGTTGATGCGCTGGTACTGGCTCCAGCCGGGGACTTCGACATACAGGTCGCGCGGGATACTCAGCATGCCGATGCGGCGCGTGCGTGGGTCCAGGCTGACAAGGATCATGGTATCGGTACGGAACGCGAGTCCGGTTTCGTCGGCGCGCCGGTCGATGCCCATCATCAGCAGCGTAAAGCGCGACTGGCCGTCCCAGGGCTGCAGTACCAGGCTGTAGCCGTCAGAGAGCGTGACCGTCTGCCCGGTGACGAGCTGGCCGCCATCCGTTCGCAGATCGACCGGTGTCGGCAGCGCGGAGAGATCGGCGGCGGCGGTTGGCAGCACCGGGCGCGCGGTCTGCGATGAGCGCAGCAGCAGCACACCGCTGAGGCCGACGATGATGACTACGCCCAGCAGCGCCGCCGCGACGATCACCCAGGCCCATTCGATGCCGCTGCTGCGCGATCCGTGACGGCGGCGTACACGCTGGCGCGCCGCGGATTCACGCATGAGGGGCTGGGGCGGTGGTGGCAGCGATGTGCTGCGCGAGATCAGGACCGGGTCGCTGGTCTGGGTGGGGCGGGCGATGGCCGGCCCGTTGTTCCATTCGTGGTAAGCCGGGGCATGGGGCACCGGACTGGCGCGGATGGTGAGATCGTCGTCGCTGCTGGCATCGCTGCCAGCCTCAGGGTATTCGTCATACATGGCTGGATACGCTATGATAGCTCTTGACCAATGACTACAGCCTACCAGTATAGGGTTATGTCCATTATGCGTCAATGTCGCCTGATATACGATAAAGCTGCGACTGGCCAGCGTAACATGGCGGTCGATGAGGCGCTGCTGGAAGCGGTACGCAGCGGGCAGAGCGGCCCGGTGCTGCGACTCTACGCCTGGGAGCCGCCGTGCCTGTCGCTGGGCTACGGCCAGAAGTGGACCGACGCCGACCCGGAACGTCTGCAGGCAGCAGGCTGGGGGCTGGTCCGGCGGCCCACCGGCGGGCGCGCCATCCTGCACACCGACGAGCTGACGTACAGTATCACTCTGCCGGATGACCATCCGCTGGCCCAGGGCGACATCCTCGACAGCTACCGGCGTATCAGCCGGGCGCTGCTGGCTGGTCTGCAAAGCCTGGGCCTGGAGACTCAGGCGGAACGCCGGGCGGAGCGTCGCTTGCAGCCTGCTGGCCCGGTTTGCTTCGAGATGCCCTCGCACTACGAAGTCACCACACCAGACGGACGTAAGGTGATCGGCAGCGCCCAGACGCGGCGGCGTGGGGGCGTACTTCAGCATGGGACGATCCCGCTGTATGGCGACCTGGGTCGCATCTGTGACGGGCTGGCCTTCGCCGATGAAGCCACACGCCAGCGCGCCCGTGAAGCGGTCTACCGCCGGGCGGCGACCCTGGCCGACGCGCTCAACGGGCACATCCTCGACTGGCGCACGGCAGCCGACGCCATCGTGCGCGGCTTTGAAACTGTGTTTGAGCTGGAATTCGTGCCGGGTGAACTCACCCCCGCTGAAGCCGCCCACGCCAATCACCTGGCAGAGACGGTCTACGGCAGCGATACCTGGCTCAAACGGCTGTAGCGTCTATCGCCCCCTAACGAGGTTCGTGTAGTCGCAAACTAGCCCGCTTCGCCTGACTGTGCTAGACTGAATCGCATACGATGCCTGACCCAATCAGTATGCTGTCTTATTGTCACAGGCGGGTTTGAGTAAGCGAGAACCTAATCTTATGTCCGACTTACGCCAGTTGCCCATTTTGCCGGACCAGCCACAATCGCCGGATGACATCAACCGTCATACGGCTTTCCGGGCGACCCTGGACCTGTTCCGGTCGCACCTGCTTCGTGAGGGTAAGTCAGAACACACCGTCAAAGCGTTCACCGCCGATCTGCGTCTGCTGGCCGAATACCTGGGCGAGGACACGCCGGTGGGGCAGTTCACCACCAGCGGTCTGAATCGCTTCCTGGACTGGCTGGAAGTCGGGCGCGGCGTGCCATGCAGTCGCAAGTCCTATGCGCGCCGTGTGACCACGCTCAAGGTGTACTTCCGGTGGCTGCATGGTATTGGCGCTATTGGCCACGACCCGGCCAAGTCGGTGTTGCAGCGATCGGGACCGGCGCCGCTGTCTGAGGTGCTGTCGCCGGAGCAGATCGACGCCGCCCTCGCTTCTGCCCGGTCGATGAAGCGGCGCGACGAGCAGGACTACCGCCCGGAGCTGCTGCTGCGCCTGCTGTTGGACACGGGCATCAAGAAGGGCGAGACGATGCACCTCACCCGTGAGCATATCGACCGGACCCATCCGCGCAGTCCGTTGCTGGTCGTCAGGCACAAGTCGCGGAACGTGTACAAGGAGCGCCGGTTGCAGCTTGACACTAGCTGGGTGGACCTGCTCGACCTGTACCTGGAGCAGTACAACCCGGAGAGCGCGATCTTCGACTGTACGGCGCGCAACCTGGAGTACATCCTGAGCGACATCGGCGAGGGGGCTGGGATACCGTTCAAGGTGTCGTTTGAGGTCCTGCGCTGGACGTGCGCCGTCAGGGACTACCGCGACGGTATGGAACCCCAGCAGATCCGCGAGAAGCTGGGCCTGAGCGAGACGAGCTGGTACGAGACGCAGGGCAAGATCAGGAAGCTGGCCGAGCGCCTCGAAATGGCGGGGTCGGCGGGGTAGACCGGGACGCTGCGGAGTGCAGCAGTATAGTGCTGCAGCAGTGAAGTTTTTTGGTGCTGCAGTGGGATGCGGGCTTGTGAACCGGGGACAGGGGCGCCAGAGGCGGCGGGCGCGCTGATGCGGATTAAGCATTCAGCGCGGAG